>NZ_CP007212.1:0-318464 GCF_001411805.1 Burkholderia plantarii
CGCGCCTCCGGAGCATGCTCGCTCGGCCGCACCGGGCCTTGTTGCCGACCCGCGACGAGGGCGGCCTCGTGCCGCTGTGCAACCCAAGAACGACAGCAACTCGATGAACGATTTCTGGCAACACTGTTCCGCCCTGCTGGAGCGTGAATTGACGCCCCAGCAGTACGTGACGTGGATAAAACCGCTGGCGCCGGTGGCGTTCGACGCCGCCGCGCAGACGCTGTCCATTGCCGCTCCCAACCGCTTCAAGCTCGACTGGGTGAAGAGCCAGTTTTCGGGCCGGATCTCGGATCTGGCCCGGGACTTCTGGAACGCTCCGATCGACGTCCAGTTCGTGCTCGACCCGAAGGCCGGCGCGCGCGGTGCCGCACCGGCGGTCGCGCCGCGGCCGTCGGTGGGCGCGACCGCCGCGGCCACCGGCATGGCGCCGACGGCCGCCGCGACGCCGACAGCGGCGCCCGAGGTGATCGCCCACGCCACGCCGAATCCGGCCGTCGCCGCGGCGCAGGCCGCGCAGGCGGCCGCCCACGCGGCGGCCCAGGCCGCCGCGCTGAACGCCGACGACGCCGCCGACCTCGACCTGCCGAGCCTGACCGCGCACGAGGCCGCCGCCGGCCGCCGCACCTGGCGGCCCGGCAGCGGTGCGCCCGCGGCCGGCGACGCGGCCGACTCGACCTACGAGCGCTCGAAGCTGAACCCGGTCCTGACCTTCGACAACTTCGTCACCGGCAAGGCCAACCAGCTCGCGCGCGCCGCGGCGATCCAGGTCGCCGACAACCCCGGCGTGTCGTACAACCCGCTGTTCCTCTACGGCGGCGTCGGCCTCGGCAAGACCCACCTGATCCACGCGATCGGCAACCAGCTGCTGCTCGACAAGCCCGGCGCGCGGATCCGCTACATCCACGCCGAGCAATACGTGTCGGACGTGGTGAAGGCCTACCAGCGCAAGGCGTTCGACGATTTCAAGCGCTATTACCACTCGCTCGACCTGCTGCTGATCGACGACATCCAGTTCTTCTCGGGCAAGTCGCGCACGCAGGAGGAATTCTTCTACGCGTTCGAGGCGCTGGTCGCCAACAAGGCGCAGGTGATCATCACCAGCGATACCTACCCGAAGGAAATCTCGGGCATCGACGACCGCCTGATCTCGCGCTTCGATTCGGGGCTGACCGTGGCGATCGAGCCGCCCGAGCTCGAGATGCGCGTCGCGATCCTGATGCGCAAGGCGCAGTCGGAGGGCGTGAGCCTGTCCGAGGACGTCGCGTTCTTCGTCGCCAAGCACCTGCGCTCGAACGTGCGCGAACTCGAGGGCGCGCTGCGCAAGATCCTCGCGTATTCGAAGTTCCACGGCCGCGAGATCTCGATCGAGCTGACCAAGGAAGCGCTGAAGGACCTGCTGACGGTGCAGAACCGGCAGATTTCGGTCGAAAACATCCAGAAGACCGTCGCCGATTTCTACAACATCAAGGTCGCCGACATGTATTCGAAGAAGCGTCCGGCGAACATCGCACGGCCGCGCCAGATCGCGATGTACCTGGCCAAGGAGCTGACCCAGAAGAGCCTGCCCGAAATCGGCGAGCTGTTCGGCGGACGCGACCACACCACGGTACTGCACGCGGTGCGCAAGATCGCCGACGAGCGCGGCAAGGATGCCCAGCTGAACCACGAGCTGCACGTGCTCGAACAGACGCTGAAGGGATGATCGCGGCGCGCGGGGCCGGTACCTTCGCGCGCGCGATGTAATACGCCGATCCCGGTCAAATTGAAAGGGGCGGTTCGGTTTTGAGGCACAATACAGGTTTATGACCGCCCTGGCGGCGGGAAGGCAGCGGCCCGCCGGGTGGGCGTTGCGTGGCTTGCAGGCCGTTAATTCAACGAAGGAACTCTATGCAACTGGTCAAGACCGAACGAGACACCCTCCTCAGGCCGCTGCAAACCGTAAGCGGTATCGTCGAACGCCGCCATACGCTGCCGATCCTCGCGAACCTGCTGATCACGAAGACGGGTTCCGACGTATCGTTCCTGTCGACCGACCTCGAACTCCAGATCACCACGCGCGCCGATTTCGGCGTTGGCGGCGAACAGGTCGCGACCACCGTGGCCGCCCGCAAGCTGCTCGATATCCTGCGCGCGATGCCCGACGGCCAGGTCACGCTGTCGCTCGCCGACAAGCGCCTGACGGTGCAGTCCGGCAAGAGCCGCTTCGCGCTGCAGACGCTGGCCGCCGACGAGTTCCCGACCGTTGCGCAATCGAAGGACTTCGGCGCGAGCCTCGCGGTGCCGCAGAAGGCGTTCCGCCAGTTGCTCGGGATGGTCTACTTCGCGATGGCCCAGCAGGACATCCGCTATTACCTGAACGGCATGCTGCTGGTGGTGGATGGCGACCAGCTGATGGCCGTGGCCACCGACGGCCACCGCCTCGCCTACTCGTCGATGAAGATCGAGGGCGGCACGTTCCCGCGCCAGGAAGTGATCGTGCCGCGCAAGACCATCCTCGAACTGCAGCGCCTGCTCGAGGACATCGACGACGTCGTCAACATCGACATCGCGCAGACCCAGGCGAAGTTCACGTTCGGCCAGGTCGAGCTCGTCTCGAAGCTGGTCGAGGGCAAGTTCCCCGACTTCCAGCGCGTGATCCCGAAGGCGCACAAGAACACGTTCACGATCGGCCGTGAAGAACTGCAGCGTTCGCTGCAGCGCGCCGCGATCCTGACCTCCGACAAGTTCAAGGGCGTGCGCTGCATCATCGCCCCGGGCCAGCTGAAGATCATGTCGACCAACGCCGATCAGGAAGAGGCGCAGGAAGAACTCGAGATCGCGTACCAGGGCGACACGGTGGACATCGGCTTCAACGTCACGTATTTGCTCGACGTGCTCGCGAACCTGAAGGTCGAGAACATCCAGGTGAGCCTCGGCGATGCCAGCTCGAGCGCGCTGATCACGATTCCCGAGATCGACGAATTCAAGTACGTGGTCATGCCGATGCGCATTTGAGCGCGCTCGATACACCGACACACCAAGGGGCGCCACGCCCCTTTGGCGTTTTTATGGCAAATGCGGGCCCGCACCCGGCCAGCCGTCTCGCGCGGCGTTTCCCGGCCGGATCGCCGTTTCGAACCACCCGTTTCGCACCCCGAAATGGCGCGAGCGGATCATTCGACGGGCCTCGTTTTCCTGACAGAAGCACCGGGCCGCAGCACTTCGTGGCGGCCAGCAGAACCGGAAGACATCCATGACTGAACAGCACAATTCGCAGCCCGACAACAGCAGCTATGGCGCCTCGTCGATCCAGATCCTCGAGGGTCTGGAAGCGGTCCGCAAGCGGCCCGGGATGTACATCGGCGACACGTCTGACGGCACCGGTCTGCACCACCTCGTGTTCGAAGTGCTCGACAATTCGATCGACGAGGCGCTGGCCGGCTACTGCAACGACATCCACGTGACGATCCACGCGGATAATTCCATCTCCATCACCGACAACGGACGCGGCATCCCGACCGACGTGAAGCTCGACGACAAGCACGAGCCCAAGCGCAGCGCCGCCGAGATCGTGATGACCGAGCTGCACGCCGGCGGCAAGTTCGACCAGAACAGCTACAAGGTGTCGGGCGGCCTGCACGGCGTGGGCGTGTCGTGCGTGAACGCGCTGTCGAGCTGGCTGCGCCTCGTGGTGCGCCGCAACGGCAAGAAGCATTTCATGGAGTTCCACCGCGGCGTCGCGCAGAACCGCGAGCTCGAGACGCGCAACGGGGTGGAAGTGTCGCCGATGACCGTCGTCGGCGAGACCGAGAACCGCGGCACCGAAGTGCATTTCATGGCCGATCCGACGATCTTCGGCACCGTCGAATACCACTACGACATCCTCGCCAAGCGGATCCGCGAGCTGTCGTTCCTGAACAACGGCGTGCGGATCCGCCTGACCGACCAGCGCAGCGGCAAGGAAGACGATTTCGCGTTCGTGGGCGGCGTGAAGGGCTTCGTCGAGTACATCAACAAGACCAAGACCGTGCTGCACCCGACCATCTTCCACATCATCGGCGAGAAGGAAGGCGTGGGGGTGGAAGTGGCGATGCAGTGGAACGACAGCTACAACGAGAACGTGCTGTGTTTCACCAACAACATCCCGCAGCGCGACGGCGGCACCCACCTGACCGGCCTGCGCGCGGCGATGACGCGCGTGATCAACAAGTACATCGTCGACAACGAGATCGCCAAGAAGGCCAAGGTCGAGACCTCGGGCGACGACATGCGCGAGGGGCTCTCGTGCGTGCTGTCGGTGAAGGTGCCGGAGCCGAAGTTCAGCTCGCAGACCAAGGACAAGCTGGTCTCGTCCGAGGTGCGCGCGCCGGTGGAGGAAGTGGTGGCCAAGGCGCTCGAGGAGTTCCTGCTCGAGACGCCGAACGACGCGAAGATCATCTGCAGCAAGATCGTCGAGGCCGCGCGCGCGCGCGACGCCGCGCGCAAGGCGCGCGAGATGACGCGCCGCAAGGGCGTGCTGGACGGCGTCGGCCTGCCGGGCAAGCTCGCCGACTGCCAGGAGAAGGATCCGGCCAAGTGCGAGATCTACATCGTCGAGGGAGACTCGGCCGGCGGCTCGGCGAAGCAGGGCCGCGACCGCAAGTTCCAGGCGATCCTGCCGCTGCGCGGCAAGGTGCTGAACGTCGAGAAGGCGCGCTATGACAAGCTGCTGTCGTCGGAGCAGATCGTCACGCTGGTGACCGCGCTCGGCTGCGGGATCGGCAAGGAGGACTACAACCTCGACAAGCTGCGCTACCACCGCATCATCATCATGACCGACGCGGACGTGGACGGTGCGCACATCCGCACGCTGCTGCTCACGTTCCTGTATCGCCAGATGCCGGACATGATCGAGCGCGGCTACGTGTACATCGCGCAGCCGCCGCTGTTCAAGGTGAAGGCCGGCAAGGACGAGCGCTACCTGAAGGACGAGGGCGAGCTGAACGCGCACATGCTGCGGCTCGCGCTGCAGGGCTCGGAGCTGCAGCCGGGCGGCGAGGCGGCGGCGATCTCGGGCGACGCGCTCGGGGCGCTGGCGCGCTCGTACCTGCTGTCGCGCGGCGTGGTGGCGCGGTTGGGGCGCCTGTACGACCCGGCCGCGCTCGAGGCGATCATGGACGGCGTGGCGATCGACCTGGCCGGCGAGCAGGCCGCGACGGCGTCGGCTGAGGCCCTGCAGGCCGCGATGCTCGCAAGCGACTCGATGAAGAACGAGGTGCGCGTGAAGACGCGCTACGACGAGGTGCGCGAGCACTGGTCGCTGCGCATCGAGCGGCCGCATCACGGCAACGTGCGGATTTCGGTGATCGACGAGGAGTTCCTGCTCACGGCCGACTACAAGCAGTTGGTCAGCACCGCCGATACGTTCAAGGACCTGATCGGCGAGGGCGCGCTGATCAAGCGCGGCGAACGCAGCCAGGCCGTGAGGGACTTCAAGAGCGCGATGCAGTGGCTGATGTCGGATGCCGAGCGCAACGTGTCGAAGCAGCGCTACAAGGGGCTGGGGGAGATGAACCCCGAGCAGCTTTGGGAGACGACGATGGATCCGAACGTGCGGCGTCTGCTGCGCGTGCAGATCGAGGACGCGATTGCGGCGGACGGGATCTTCACGACGCTGATGGGCGATGAGGTGGAGCCGAGAAGGGCGTTCATCGAGTCGAATGCGCTGCGGGCGGGGAATATTGATGTTTGAGAATGATGTGATCAAACCATAAGAAAAGCTGGCCCATTACCTAACAGGTTATGGGCCATTTCTATATTATATATTCTCGATGCCATGGCGTACGGGCGAGCCATATGAGTGACATTCAGTTATTTCGTTTATCCAACGGCAGAGCAACCGAATTATCCGGTCAAACTGCCAAATTGGAAAAAAATCTCCAGAATGTAGTCGAATCAAACATGCCAACTCTCATTGGCGTTAGATTCCTTGCCACTGAGTATGCCACCGGAAAAACCCATAAAGGCCGCATTGATTCGCTCGGGCTTGATGAAAATGGATGCCCCGTTATCATCGAGTACAAACGCCAAAGCAACGAAAACGTCATAACCCAAGGGTTGTTCTACCTAGATTGGCTGCTTGATCACCGAGCCGAATTCCGCTGGCTGGTGATGGAAAAGCTTGGCAAAGAAACCGCGAATCAAATTGAGTGGTCGGGAACACGTCTGCTATGCATCGCTGCCGATTTCACACGATACGATCAGCATGCCGTTCAGCAAATTCAGCGTAATATCGAACTGATTCGTTACAAGCTGTTCGATGAAGATCTACTGCTGCTTGAATTAGTTAATTCTCAGAGCATTCCTGATGTAACCAGCGCCAAGCCGGCGTCTCAAGAGCTTGCCAGGGAGTTGCCACCGGAGAAATCAAAAGCTATCGGCAAAGACAAATCCTTGAAAGAACAACTTGCACTAGCCTCTCCCGAAATTCTTGAATTGCACGCCCAGGTGACTGGATACTTGTTCTCACTTGGAGAAGATGTCCAAGAAAATCATCTCAAGCTTTACACTGCCTTTCGAAAAATAAAAAACTTCGCCTGCGTTATTGTTTATCCCGGTCGGCTTTTAATAATGCTAAAACTCGACTCATCATCAGTGACTTTTGAAGAAGGATTCAGTCGCGACGTCAGCGAAATCGGCCACTGGGGGACCGGGAATGTAGAGCTGATTCTTCGTACCTTGGATGATCTCGAGCGCGCAAAGCCGCTGTTGGCACTTAGTTATCTCAATAACTAGACCGTTGCCATTAATTCATGCAAGACTCTGACGTCATTGAAGCGGTGGAGTAAAAGTGCAAAGCACGCCCGCATCAGCGGGCGCGCCATCAAATCAAATCGGCCGAAACCGATACCGAAGCCAAGCCAAAGCGCTTCACCGCCCCCGAGCCATACTCCCCAGCACCCCGTCGCGCCGGATCAGCCCATGAAACAGCGCCGCGGCCAGATGCACCACCACGGTGGCAAACAGCACGAACGCCAGCACCTCATGCGCATTGCGCAGCCACGCAAACGCGACCGGGTCCGCCGCTACCAGCGCCGGCAGCTGCACCCCGCCGCCCAGCACCACCGGATACCCGCCGGCCGACAGCATCGCCCAGCCGATCAACGGCATCACGAGCATCAGCCCGTACAGCACCCAATGCGACAGGTGCGCGGCCGCCTTCTGCCAGATCGGCAGATCGTCAGGCAGCGGCGGGGCCTTGCGCGTGAACCGCACCACCAGCCGCACGATCACCAGCACCAGGATCGCGATCCCGAGCGGCTTGTGAATCGCCACCAGCACCGCGTGCCGCGCCGACACCGAGCCCACCATGCCCACCCCGATGAACAGCATCGCGATGATCATCGCGGCCATCAGCCAGTGCAGCGCCCGCGCGAGCGGGCTGAATCCCGAAGGAGAAGAAGTCGTGTTCATCATCGTGCCTCCGTCGCGGCATGGGCATAACCGGGCACGCCGGCTTCCTCGCTGGTGCGCAGCTTGTACGAATCGGCATAGGCGGCCGAGCGCGCCGCCAGCAGCGGGTCGCCGGACGGCTCGATGCCGGTGGGCAGCACCGTCGGGTCGTAGTTGATGTCGCGGCACGGCCCGCTGTCCTGCGCCTCGGCGCGATCGAGCACGAGCGTGCCGACGTCGATCGTCTTGCGATCGGTGGGCCAGCTGCGCGTCGCGTCATTCACGGGGTCGTCGGGGTTCGCGAACGTCACGAGCCAGTGCCAGCGCTGCGGCCCGGCGCCGAGCCGCTCGACCAGGTCGGGCTGCAGCACGTTCGCGCCGCTCGCCACGCCGGCGCCGGCGGTCTGCTCGGGCACCACGCGCCAGCGCACCGCGTGCTTCATGCCCTGCGCGTCCACGAAATAGAACGCGTTGATGCCGTAATAGGTCTCGGTGGCGAAGCTCGCGCTCGGCTTGGCGGTCTTCACCCAGGCGCGGAACGCGGCCGTCTCCGGATGCGCGGCGAAGAACGCGGCCACCTTCTTCGGATCGGGCTTGCCGGTGGCGGGGTCAGGCCGCGTCGCGACGGTCTGCTCGTAGAACGCGCGCGGCGTCGCGATCGGGAACACCGGCATCGCATTCATGCCGGTGCGCCATTGCTGGCCGTCGGGCGCGGTCAGCCGCAGCGCAAGGCTGCGGATCGGCACGCTGGTGTCGGGCGCATAGGGATTGCCGCCGGGCAGCGCGAAGCGGCCGACCACGGGCGTGCGCACGGCGGCGCCGAAGAACGGCGCGCTGGACCACACGGCGCCGTCGCCGTTGCTCTCGAAGTAGCCGGTCACGCAAATGCCCTTGGCATGGTTGCGGCGAAAGCCGGGATGCTCGCCGCCGTTGGCCTGCAGCGCGGTGATGATGCGCTGCGGCGTGAGCCGGTGCGGCGCGAACCAGCCAGCGGTATAGCCGAACGCGGCGACGGCTACCGCGACGGTGCCGCCGATCACGGCCCAGCGCCAGGCTTGGCCGCCACGCGGGCTGGATGGGGGAGGATGCGTCATGGAATTCGCTCCTGACCTTCGGTCGTTGAGGGGACTCGGGTGAGACGACCGGCCCGGTGGTTTATTCCATCGCGGCCGCATATTTTCTCCGTGCCCGGCAGCGGCATGACCGACGATCAAACCATCCACCCAGCCGGTCGCCCGACGCCAAAGCCCGCATTTCGGGAATAAACTGCGCTGACCGTCGTCTCACCTCGACATCCACCCGTGCCGCCCGGCGGCCCACCATGTCCTCAGCCGACCTCGACGATTGCCTGCGCGAGTTGCTGCCGCGATTGCGGCGCTTCGCGCTGTGGCTGACCCGCGACGTCCACGCGGCCGACGATCTGGTCCAGGCCTCGCTCGAACGCGCGCTGACCCACTGGGGCGAGCGTCGCGACGACGACGCGCTGCGCAGCTGGCTGTTCACGATCCTGTACCGCCAGTTCCTCGATTCGCGGCGCAGCGCGAAACGCTACGCCGGGCTGCTCGGCCGGATCCGCGAGGACGACGAGCCGCAGTGGCCGTCGGCCGAGGATCAGGTGATGGCGCGCTCGATGCTCGATGCTTTCGGCAAGCTGACGGCCGAGCAGCGCAGCCTGCTGCTGCTGGTGGCGGTGGAAGGTTTCAGCTACCGCGAGGTGGCCGAACTGCTCGAGGTGCCGATCGGCACCGTGATGTCGCGCCTGTCGCGCGCGCGCGCCGCCTTGCGCGCGCTCGGCGACGGCGAATCTCCCGCTCCCTCGCTGCGATTGATGAAATGAACATTCCGCCCGACGACCACGATCTCCACGCCTATGTCGACGGCCGCCTCGACGCGAACGAGCGCGCGGCGGTCGAGCGCTGGCTCGACCATCATCCCGAGCGCGCCGAACAGGTGCGCCAGTGGCGCCGCGACGCGCAGCAGCTGCGCGCGGCGCTCGACGGCGTCGCGCTGCCGCCCGCCACGCGCGAACTCGATCCGGCCGCGCTGCGCGAGCGGCGCGACACGCGGCGCCGCACGCGCTTCGCGATCGCGGCGGCGCTGGTGCTGAGCGTCGGGCTCGGCGGCGGTGCCGGCTGGCAGATGCGCGGCTGGCAGATGCACGGCGCCGGGGCCGAGGCGCTCGCCTCGCTCGCGATGCCGGCGGCGCCGATGGGCGACGCGCTGGCGGCCTACCGGATGGTGGTGGACCGCAGCGCGCGCGTGGATCTGGCCACGCACCAGGCGGCCGATCTGCAGGCGTGGCTCGATCGCGCGGTCGGCCAGACGGTGCGGCTGCCCGACCTGAGCGGGGCCGGCTTCACGCCGGTGGGCGGGCGCCTGTTCGCGACCGAGGACGGCCCGGCGGCGATGGTGCTCTTTGAGGACGACGCGGGCCACGCGGTCAGCTTCTACGTGCGGCCGCCGGGCGGCCAGCGCCTGCTGCTGAAGGACGGCTCGCGCCGCGACGGCGCGCTCGTCGCGCAATACGGTTCGCAGCGCGGCTACAACTACGCGCTCGTCGCGCCGACCGACGGCGTCGACGACGCCGCGCTCGCCAACGCGCTGGCCGTCACGCGCGGCTAGGCCGCCATCCCGTCCGCCGCACAGCGCGACACAGGGGATTCGCTGTGGACAATTTGGGCAAAACCCGACTATCCACCGGCTGTGCGGAAAGTTGTTCCGTGCTCGCCGCGCTTGTTCGCCCGGTTCCCGCCCGGTTATGCGGATCGCACAGCGCTGATCGACAAGGCGGAATCGCGGTTATCCACAGCGACGGCCGCCTTTTGTTAACTACTACTACTTGCGTATACGCGCCGGCCAAAACCTGTGGGGATGGCGCCGCGCGTGGATAACTGCGTGCACAACCGGTTTCGAATGCTGTGAGACCGGCTTCAGGCCGGCGCCAGCAGATTGGCCCGAACCCACTGCGCCACCGTGCAGACCTCGATGCCGTGCCGCGCATTGAACGTCCGCGTCTTGTCCCAGGCCACGCCGCGCCCTTGCGCGAACACCACGCGATACTTGCGCAGCGCGTCGTCGGGCGCCTCGGCCAGCTGCCGCTCGAGTTCGGGCACGCGCCATTCGCGGCGCTCGAAGGTCCGGCCAAGCAGCCGCTCCAGCGTGTCGGCCAGCTCGCGATAGCTGATGGTGTCGCCGGCCACATGGACCACCTGGTTCGCGATGCGCGGCTCGGTGAACACGATCTCGGCCGTCAGCGCACCGATGTCGTCGGCCGTGGTCAGCGTCACGGCGTTGTCCCGGCCGCCGAGCGCGTTGACCCGGCGCGCCGCCAGATCCACCACGCCGAACGACGGCTCGAACAGGAAGCTCGTGAACATGCCGGTCGAGACGATCACCCATTCGGTGCGTCGTTGCGCGCGCAACAGATCCCGCACGTCGAGCTGCTCGTCGAACAGGTCCTGCGCGCTGCCGCGGCCGATCAGGTCGTAGTCCACGCCGAACTGCCAGGGGAAGTAGCGTTTGACGCCGGCCGCCAGCGCGGCCTGCGCGAGCTTCACCTGCACGCCCGGGCCGCCGACGAAGCCGGTACACGAGATCACGATGTCGAACCGGCCGAACAGCGCGGCGAGTTCGTCGGTGGATTGCGCGGCCAGGTCGCCCGCCACCGGCTCGGCGCCGAGCGCGCGCAGTTCGGCGACGTCACGGCGCCTGGCCGGATCGTCGGAGGCGAGCGTGGACGGCCGCAGCAGGACCGAGATCGACACGCGGCCGGCGGCCCCGGCGCGGCGCGCGAGGCCGCGGACCATGGCCATGCCGAGTTCGCCCGCGCCCAGCACGAGAATGGTTTCCTGGTTTGTCATGCGGTTCTCCTTCGGGGATGTAATCGCTGAGGAAATCGGATGACGGGCAGTCTAGTGGCGTGGCGGGCCGCCATTGTTCGCGGTGCCGGAATGCAGAACGCGAGCGCGCCGAACCGGCCGGGCCGTTCCGCGTGCCAAGCGGGTTCGGCTAGAGTGAGCGGATCTTTCTCGCGGGGCGCACCGGCATGGACAAACTTCAGGCAATGGCGACGTTCGTGCGCGTGGTCGAGGCGCGCGGCTTCAGCAAGGCCGCGCAGACGCTGTCGATGCCGCGCTCGTCGGTCACCACCACGATCAAGCAGCTGGAGGCGCAGCTCGGCACGCCGCTGCTCCGGCGCAGCACGCGCAGCCTGAGCCTGACCGAGGCGGGCGAGCGCTACCTCGCGTCGTGCCGGGCCATCCTCGCGCAGATCGCCGAGGCCGAGCGCGACCTGTCGGCCGGCGCGGGCACGCCGCGCGGCCGCGTGCGGGTGGACATGCCCGGCGTGCTGGGCCGCGCGCTGGTGGTGCCGCGGCTCGCCGAATTCGAGGCGCGCCATCCCGACATCGAGCTGGTGCTGGGCATGAGCGACCGGCCCGCGGACCTGATCCACGAAGGCATCGACTGCGTGATCCGTACGGGCGAGCTGGCCGATTCGTCGCTGGTCGCGCGCCGGCTCGGGCAGCTGGCCTGGATCACCTGCGCGTCGCCGCGCTATCTGGGGCGGTACGGCGAGCCGGCGTCGGTGCAGGCGCTGGGGCGGCACCGCGTCGTCAACTATCTGTCCGGCGCGACGGGACGGCCGATGGAGTGGCGGTTTCGCGTGGACGGCGAGGATCAGGCGCTGACGCTGCCGGCGCGTTTCTCCGTCAACGAAACCGAGGCCTATCTGCAATGCGCGCTGGAAGGGCTCGGGCTGATCCAGCTGTCGGAGTTCGCGGTGGCCGCGTATCTGCGCAGCGGGCGCCTGAAGGAAGTGCTGGCCGACGCGCGCTGCGCGCCGGTGCCGGTGTCGATCGTCTATCCGCAGCCGCGCGCGACGGCGGCGCTGACGGCGTTCGTCGAATGGATCGTCGAGGTGGCGAGGCAGGAACTGGTGCAGTAGAGCGATGCGTCGACGAGGCGGTATCCGCGCGGCGGCTACCGCCGACCCATGTCGACCCACGTCCGGCACGCGGCCCATGCCGCCCCTCCGGTCGGCGAACCGTCGGCTACTTCAGATCCTGAAATGTCATGTTGGTGCTTGCCAGCCGCGTCCGCGAATAATCATGTTCGTCCAGGGAATTGAAGTTCTGCTCGGCGACATTGAATTTCGATCCGGCGTAAGCGCTGCCGGGGAGGTTCACGTACTTCTGGAAATGATCGCGCACGCTCTTTTGCGCGAAAGGGGAAAGATTGACGCTGTTTTCCCTGACCTGCCATTGCGTGACGAGTGCGGCCCCCTCGAGAGCCAGAGCGTTGTGCGGAGATTGATAGAAGTTTTCGGTCTTCGTGAACTGCGACGGCCCCGCGTTGAGCGTCATGATCGCGTCGTGCTGCGCGCCGTGACTCGCTTCGTGCGCGAGCCGTTCCTTTTCCGGATCCTGCACGATACCGGGGCCGACCTGACCGTTCCTGATCGTGATGGTGCGGCTCTCTTCATTGAAGGAATTCTTGTTGCCGTATTTGACGTGATATTCGTGGAGCGAATTCTCCATCATTTCGAAATCGGCTTTCGAGGTCGGATATTGCGGCGTATTGGTCCCGGGAATGTTCGCCTGCAATTCATTGGCCGTCTGTCTGAGGCCGGGATCGTGATAGGTGAGGTAAGTGCGCCGGGACTGGTGGTACAACATCTGCGGCGACAAGGTGTTCTTGAGTTTTGAAGCGGTTTGGGGAAGTGCTTGCAGGGAGCGGAACATGGCGTGGGTTTCCTCGTGATCGTCGCGATGATCTGTCATCGGAGGCCATTCCAAACGCAAGCGGCATGCCAGTGGATACCGACGACCGGATCGAAGCTGCCGCCTTTGCCGGCGCCGCTGACGGTGCCGGCGACGAACCGGCGATGGGTTGCATTTGACCTTGCATGGCCGCCGGCGCGGTGGAAATTCACCCTTTCGAGCGGATGGCGTCCGCTTGCGGCCACCGGGGCCGGCTGTGGATAACCGGTCGAGAAAATGGTATGAAATGCTGTGAGCCGGCGCGAGGCGGGATCGGGCGCGAGGCGATCCCGATCCCGCGCCGATCATCCGAACGCCGCGAGAAAGCGCCCTAGAACGCGAACGAAGTCTGCCCGGTCGATCCGAGCAGCGCGTCGACGGTGCGCGCGCGCACGAAATGCACGGGCGCATCGGCCCCCGCGATCGCGCGGAAGTGCGCCTCGCCGCACTGCACCTTGCGCCGCTCGCGGCCGCGCAATTCGGCGTCGTCGTCGCGATTGTCCATCTCCACGACATAGCACTGGCTCGGCGCGCCCGGCGGCTCCACCAGCACCAGCCAGTCGGGCCGGTAGTCGCCGAGCGGCGTCGGAATCCGGAACCACGCCGGCAGCTTCGCGTAGAGCCTGACCGCGTCGGTCGCCTCCAGCGCGTCCACGAACGCGCGCTCGGCCACCGTGCGCACCTCGACCGCCGTGTACACGGACTTGCGCAGATCCTCGCGCAGGTCCTTGCGATAGGCGATCACGGGCTCCTCGATAAAGCGCGCGAGCGGCCACACCACGCCGTCGCCGATCCGCTGATAGGTGATCCCGTCGATCAGCGCCTGCCGCTTGCAGCGGTTGACCGCGTCGGCCACCAGCGCGATGAACGCCTGCGGATTCACGCGGAAATCGTCGAGCCGGCCGCTGTCGGCGAGCACGGCGGCGAGCGTGCGGCGCGTGAGCTGGGTGCGCTCCTGCAGCTCGGTGAGCAGGTCGGGCAGCGCGAGGTCACCTTCATCGAGCACCACGGTGCCGGCCGACGCGGTCTCGGTGGCCTCCACGCCGGCCTTGCCGATCGAGATGTCGGCCTTGCGCCATTGCAGCCGCGCGCGCGGCACCTCGGGCGCGGCGCGCAGCGCCTCGACGCAGGCCGCGACGAGCGCGGCGTCGTCGAAGCTCACGCGATAGGTGGTGCGCGCCTGCACGCGTGCCCACAGCGCGCGGAACGCCTCGCCGTGGATCACCGGCTCGCCGTCGGCGCCGCGCCGCGGTTCGAGTTGCCGGCGGTCGTCGGCGTTGCGCACGTCGAGCCGCCCCGACAGCTTGCGCAGCAGTTCGACGATGCGCTGGCGCAGCGGCTCGAACGCGGCGGGCAGGGGCAGCACGCCGCCCTTCAGCACGATCTTCAGCGCGTCGAGCACCTTGCCCTGCGCATCGACGAAGCCGGCCTCGTGCAGATGCGTCCACAACGCGGCGGAACGCTCGACGCCGAGCGGGGCGAGCGTGCCGTTGTCGCGCGTCACCGGCAGCGCCGCGAACTGGTGCGTGTCGACCACCCCGAAACGAATCCCGGTGTCGGCCTCGATCTCCTTCTGCAGATGGGCGGCGAACTGCTCGTAGCTCTCGGTCGCGATCACGGTGAGCGTGTTGACGTCGAAGCCCCGCACCCGTTCGCCGCGCTGGTCGACGGCGAGCCGCAGCCCGCGCCCGATGGTCTGGCGGCGCTCGCGCTCGGTGCGGATGTCGCGCAGCGTGCAGATCTGGAACACGTTCGGGTTGTCCCAGCCTTCCTTTAGCGCCGAGTGCGAGAAGATGAACCGCAGCGGCGTGGCGAACGACAGCAGCCGCTCCTTCTCGCGCATGATCAGGCCGTAGGCGCGCTCGGCGTTCTCGCGGCCGCTGGCGTTGCTGTCGCTGGTCTCGGTCCAGCCGCCCTTGCGGTCGATCGAGAAATAGCCGTCGTGGACGGCCGCCACGTCGCGTTCGGCGTCGAAGCCGGTGAACAGCGCGCGATAGGCGGGCAGCTTCGCGGCGCGCCGGTACTCGTCCTCGAAGATCTCGGCGTAGGCGCCCTTCACGGCGCGGCCGCCCGGCTCGTAGCGCCGGTAGCGCTCGACGCTGTCGACGAAGAACAGCGACAGCACCTTCACGCCGAGCGGCTTCAGGCGCAGCTCCTTGTCCAGGTGCTCGCGGATCGTGCGGCGGATCATCTCGCGCTGGATCGCGAGCGGATCGACGTCGCCGTGCGCGTCGCCGACGGCAAGGAACGTCTCGCCGCCGGGATAGCGCAGCTCGACGAATTCGCCGCCGCGCGTGGTGTCGATCTCGCCGATCCGGTAGTCGCCGTACACGGCGCGGCGCGTCACGCGTTCGAGCAGGTCGCCGTCGCCGACGCTGACGGTCTGCCGCTCGACGCCGGCGGGCGTGGCCACGTCGAGCTCGACGCGCGCGGCGATGGTGCCGCGCCGGTTGCTGACCGATACGAGCCGCACGTAGGGCTTGTTGTGCGCATCCTCGACGGTGGCCGAGGCCACCTCGATCTGCTTGACGAGGCGCCGCTCGTAGGCGTCCACGGCGTCGAGCCGGTACACCATCTGGTGCAGGTCGGCATGGGTCGCCGAATAGCGCAGCGTGCAGAGCGGCGCCATCGCCTCGAGCGCCTCCTTGCCGCGCCCGTCGAGCCCGCCGTCCACGCTCTGCGGCTCGTCGACGATCAGGATCGGGCGGGTGGCGCGGATCAGGTCGATCGGCTTCTCGCCGCCGGTCTTCTCGCTCGGCTTGTAGAGGTTGTTGACGTCCTTGCGGTTGATCGCGGCCACCGTGGCCACCATGATCTGCACGGTCGCGCTGGTCGCGAAGCGGCGCACCTGGCCGAGCCGCGTCGAGTCGTACAGGAAGTAGTCGAACGGCACGCCGTCGTAGAGCCGGCGAAAGTGCGAGCGCGTGACGTCGAGCGTCTTGTGGACGCCTTCCTTGATCGCGACCGACGGCACCACGATCACGAACTTCGTGAAGCCGTAGCGGCGGTGCAGCTCGAAGATCGTGCGCAGGTAGACATAGGTCTTGCCGGTACCGGTCTCCATCTCGACCGTGAAGTCGGTGGAGGCGAGCGCGCCCGACGGCGCGAGGCCGCCGCGCGCCTGCACCTCGGCCAGGTTGCGCGCGAGCGCGGCGGGCTCGAGCGCGAGCCGGTTGCCGACCGCGAGCGCGGTCTCGGCCACGCCGAGCGGCATCTGGCGCGCGGCGCTGGTGTCGCCGTCGCCATCGTCGTTGCCGTCGGCCGCGGTCACGCTGAACGCGGCGCGCGGCGCGTCCTGGCCGCGAAACAGGTCGCAGACGGCGTCCACGGCCTCGCGCTGGTAGTCGAGATCGGCCTCGAAATGCAGTTCCATGAGCGGCGCGCCCGCCACCCTCGCGTCGAATCCCCGGCGCGTCATCAGAGACTCCGCACCGAACGGATCCCGTGCTGCTCGAGGATCGCGGACAGGTTCACGCGCGCGACGTCGTCGACGAACGCGGCGTCGCGGAACACGCAGGTCACGTCGTGCGCGGGCGGCGCATCGACCGCGTCGAGCACGCCGACGATGCCGAGCGCGAGCACCTCGGCCTCGGCGCGATCGATGCGCGCGGCGAAGCAGGCGACGATCGCGCCGTCGATCACGTGGACTTCCTTGCCGGCGACCGGCAGCGTGTCGATCGGCGCGCACAGGTCGAGGCCGAGCTTGATGGCCAGTTCGGCGAGCAGGTCGGCGTCGGTGCGGCCGGACTTGATGTGCTCGACCGCGTCGAGCAGCGACTGCTGCACGTTCGCGCCGCGCGGGTCCCATTCCACGACGTTGGTCGAATCAAGCCGGAACACGCGAAAGCCGACGTCGAGCGCGGCCTCGGGATGCTCGGCCGCGATCCGTTCGGCCGCGCGCCGCAGCCGTTCCTTGGTGATCTCGGCAAGGTTGGCGGGGCGCCGCAGCTTCGCGCAGAAATCGGCGGCGGCCTTCTGGTCCTTGTTCGATGCGTCGAGCGGCTCGGGCAGCTGCACCAGCGCGTAGCGGCGCCGCGCGCCGTCGGCCGCGTTGGCCGCCAGCGTGGCGTGGGCGGTGGTGCCGGAGCCGGCGAAGCAGTCGACGATCAGGTCCTCGCCGCCCGTCAGCCAGCCGATCAGCGCGGCCGCGAAGTCGGTCGGCTTCGGCAGGTCGAACGGGATCGCGAGCGACTTCAGGCGCGCGTCGTCGGAGCCGCCGAACGGCAGGATCGACGGCACGTTCTCGTAGAGGTTCTCGTCGAGGAAATAGATGCGCTGCGGCTGCGTGGTCTCGTCGGCACCGAACTCGATCAGGCCGCGTTCGAGCAGCTCGCGCATGGTGGCGGGCGGATTGCGCCAGCCGCGCTCGGGCACCGGGCACGGCTTGCCGGTGACGGGATGAACCAGCGGGATGAAGTAGTCGTCGGGCGCGCGCTTCTTGTTCGGCCAGGCCATCGAGACGAGACGGTAGACGCGGCCGTCGGGCGAGAGCCGGTCGTACATCGCCTCGCCGCCCGACAGCGTGGTCTGCGCGCGCAGCCAGGCGCGGTAGGCCTGGGTGGCCGCGGCGATGTTGGTGGTGTCGGCGATCGCGTCGTGCGCGGCGTCGAGCATGCGCTGCGCGTTGCGCTTCGGGCGCTTCAGCGGCGCGTGCTCGAACAGCCATTCGGCGTCGCGCGCGAACAGCACGATCGACTCGTGCTGGTAGGCCACGCCGCGCGCGTCGCCCTTCGGGTTGCGCTTGTCCCAGACCGCCACGCCGAGCTCGTTCTCCTCGCCGAAGATCTCGCGCATCACCAGCACCAGCGCCGGCAGCTCGTGCTCGTCGATGTGGATCGCGATCAGGCCGTCGCGCGCGAGCAGGTCGAACGCGAGCTTCAGGCGCGGATACATCATGTTGAGCCAGTCGGTGTGGAACCGGCCGCTCGCCTCGGTGTGGCTGCTGACCTTCACGCCGCCGGCGGCCTGGCCCGTCAGCGCGAGGTAGTGGCGCAGGCTGTCGGTGAAGTTGTCGGGATAGACGAACTCCTTGCCGGTGTTGTACGGCGGATCGATGTAGACGAGCTTCACCGAGCCCGCGTAGCTCTTGTGCAGCAGCTTCAGCACCTCGAGGTTGTCGCCCTCGATCATCAGGTTGCGGGTACCGTCCCAGTCCAGGCTCTCGTCGCGGCAGGGCCGCAGCGTGCCGGTGGAGGGCGTGAGCGCGAGCTGGCGCGCGCGGCGCTTGCCGTGCCAGGCGAGCCCGTATTTCTCGTCGGCCTCGCCGAGCGTGCGGTCGCCGACCAGTGCCTTCAGCACGTCGAGGTCGAGCGCGGCGCCGTCGGGGCCTTCGGTCACGGCTTCGGGGAACAGCGCCTTGAGCCGTTCGAGGTTGTCCGCCGCGAGATCCGCGGAGCGGGCCTCGGGACTGGCGGATTCGATCTTTCGCATCGTGTCTTCCATGTAAAGCATGATCGGTGCGTCGGCCCCGGGTGCCGTCGCCGGCCGCGCCGCTCGCGGGCGACGCCGGCGCCTCGCGCCGTGCCGCGCGGCACCGGCGCGGGCCGCACGGCGCGGCGGGTCGCGAGGGGAACGGAGGACCACGGGCCGCGCCCGGCACCGCCGCGGCGCGCAGCCTGAAGCCACGGGCGACAGCGGGCGATGGCGGGCGACGCTCGGCGGGACGGGCGGCCGGACGAAACCTTCGGGGGCGCGGAACCGGTTGCCGGCGCGGCCTCGGGCGGCGAGGCCCGGGGCACGGCGGCGGGAGGGCCGTCAACGGCGCTTCGGCGCGCCGGATGCGCCCGGCGCGGGCCGGAGGGACCGCGAGGCGAGGGGCGCGTGAGGCGGCGACGGCGCGGCCGGCGCCGGGGCCGGTTCGCGCAACGCGATGCGGATTTTAACGGAAGCCCGCCGCGACGCGGCCCATCATCTCGTAACCGTTGTCGAACAGGCGCGAGAAGAACGGGATCATGTTGGGCACCATCAGTTGCACGAGCAGCAGCCCGATCAGCATCAGCACCGGGAAACCGACCTGGAAGATGCCGATCTGCGGGGCCGCGCGGTTCAGGATGCCGAGCGCGAGGTTGGCGATCAGGAGCGCGGCCACCACCGGCAGCGCCAGCAGCAGCCCCATCGCGAACACGTTGATGCCGGCGCCGGCCAGCATCTGCCAGCCGGCCGGATGCAGCAGGTCGGACGAGATCGGCACGCTCGCGAACGATTCGACCAGCACCGCGATCAGTTGCAGGTGGCCGTCGAACGCGACGAACGCGAGCATCGCGAAGGCGTTCAGCACGCGGCCAAGCATCGGCGTGGTGCCGGCGTGCGGATCGAAGAAGGTGGCGAAGCCGAGGCCCATCTGCAGGCCGATGAAGTCGCCCGCGCCTTCCACCACGGCGAACACGATCTGCATCACGAAGCCCATCGACACGCCGATCAGGAACTGGTTGACGAGGATCCAGATGCCCTCGGCCGAGAACACGGTGGCCTGCGGCAGCGGCCCGAGCGCCGGCGCCACGGCGATCGCGGTGAGCGCCGACAGGCCGATCTTGATGCGGGTGGGCACCGCCGCGTTGCCGACCAGCGGCGCGGCGGCCACCAGCGCGAGAATCCGCACGAATGGCCAGAGGAACGCGGTCAGCCAGACGTTCAGTTGCGCGTAGGTGACGGAAACCATCGTAGGGCGGGAAGGGCGGGCCGGCGTGCGCCGCTCAGCTGGTGCCGAGCGTGGCGACGTGCATCAGGATGTTGCGCGTGTAATCGAGCATCGAGGTCAGCATCCACGGCCCGGCGATCACCATCGTCACCACGATCGCGAGCAGCTTCGGGATGAACGACAGCGTCGATTCGTTGATCTGCGTGGCGGCCTGGAACAGGCTGACGACGAGGCCCACCACCAGCGCGACGAGCAAGAGCGGCGCGGCCAGCATCAGGCCGATCATCATCGCCTCGTGCGCCAGGGTCATGACGGCTTCGGGTGTCATCGGGCATGCCCTCCTAGGTGAAGCTCTGCGCGAGCGAGCCGATCAGCAGCTGCCAGCCGTCCACCAGCACGAACAGCATCAGCTTGAACGGCAGCGAGATGGTGGTGGGCGAGACCATCATCATCCCCATCGACATCAGCACGCTCGCCACCACCAGGTCGATGATCAGGAACGGGATGAAGATCGTGAAGCCGATCTGGAAGCCGGTCTTCAGCTCGCTGGTGACGAACGCCGGCACCAGCAGCGGCAGCGGCACGTCCTCGGGGCCCTGCATCGGCGGCGCCTTGGCGATCTTCGCGAACAGCGCGAGGTCGCCCTCGCGGGTCTGCTTGAGCATGAAGGTCTTGAACGGCGCGAGGCCGCGCTGCACGGCCTGGTCCATCGGCAGCGTGCCGGCCGAGAACGGCTTGTAGCCGTCGTTGTAGGCGCGGTCGATGACGGGCGACATCACGAACAGCGTGAGGAACAGCGCGAGCCCGACCAGCACCTGGTTCGGCGGCGTGGTGGTAGTGCCGAGCGCCTGGCGCAGCAGCGACAGCACGATGATGATGCGCGTGAAGCTCGTCATCATCAGCACGATGGCCGGCAGGAACGACAGCATCGTGAGCAGCAGCATGGTCTGCACGCTCAGCGAATAGGTCGTGCCGCCGTTCGGGCCGGGGCTCGAATTGAAGGCGGGCAGGCCGGCGGCCTGCGCATGCGCGAGCGAGGGCAGCGCGAGCGCGGCCAGCAGCGCCAGCGGCGCGAGCACGGCCAGCAGCGCGGCCACGCGGGAACGGCGCGCGTCGCGCGCGCCCGATCGGTACGACGTCATCGTCAGGAATCCTTGCGGTGGCGGCCGCCGAGCCGCTTCGCGACTTCGCCGGACAGGGCGCTGCGAAAGCGCTCGCCGAAGCTGCCGGGCAGCGTGCCGTCGCCGGGCGCGGGCGCGCCGCCGTCGGCCTGGCCGGACGGGGTGGACGCGGCCGACGCGATGCCCGGGCTGCCGGCCGGCAGCGTATGCAGCAGCCGCACGTTGCCGGGCGCCACGCCGAGCACGAGCCAGGTGTCGCCGATCTCGACGACGGTCGCGCTTTCCTTGCCGCCCACGGCGACGCTGGCCACCACCTTCAGCGCGCCGCCGCGCTTGGCGGGCTGGAACCCGAAGCGGCGCGCGAGCCACGCGCAGCCGAACACGAGCCCGATCACGACCGCGAGCCCGACCAGCGTCTGCATCACCGCGCCGACGCCGAGCGAGGGCACCGCGGAGCCGACCACCACGCCCGAGGCATAGTGCGAGGCATGGTTGACCGCGTTCATGTCGGCCGCGAACGCGAGCGCGGGGGCGAGCGCGAGTGAAAGTGAGAGGCCCGCCGCGGCGAGCGCTGTCGTCACGGCGGCCGGGCGCGCTACGCGAGCAATGCTTGATACGCGCGCCGACCCGGCGCGACGCACGGCGTCACTCATCGGTTCAGCTTCCGGATCCGCTCGGACGGCGTGATGATGTCGGTGAGGCGGATACCGAACTTGTCGTTCACCACCACCACTTCGCCCTGCGCGATCAGGCAGCCGTTCACGAGCACGTCCATCGGCTCGCCGGCCAGGCCGTCGAGCTCCACCACCGAGCCCTGCGCGAGCTGCAGCAGGTTGCGGATCGCGATCTTGGTGCGGCCCAGTTCGACGGTCATCTTGACGGGGATGTCGAGAATCATGTCGATGTCGTTGTGGGTCGCGTTCGAGGCCGCCTTCGACAGCGGCTGGAACACGCCCGCGCCACCCGCGCCAGAGGCGAGCGGCTGGTCGTTCTGCTCGGCAAGCGCGGCGGCCCAATCGTCCAGCGCCGACTCTTCACCTGGGCCGGCGGCCTTGTCGGCGCCGGGTTGCGTGCCGTCGGGCGTCGGGTTCAGCTCAGTCATATCCACCTTCCTTCATCGTATCGCTCGCGCTGATCATCCGGTTCACCCGCAGCGCATATTGCCCATTGAAAATCCCGTAGCCGCATTCCATCACCGGCACGCCGTCGACCCTCGCGATGATCGATTCCTCGACGTCGATCGGCAGCACGTCGCCGACCCGCAGGTTGAGGATCTTCTCGAAGGTGGTCGGCATCTCGGTGAGGTTCGCCGTGAGTTCGACCTCGGCGGCCTGCACCTGCTGCGACAGCACCCGCACCCAGCGGCGGTCCACCTCGAGCGCCTCGCCCTGGATCGGCGAGCTCAGCACGTCGCGGATCGGTTCGATCATCGAGTACGGCATGCAGATGTGCAGCGTGCCGCCCGTCGGCCCGAACTCGATCGAGAACTGCGTGACGATCACGATCTCGTTGGGGGTGGCGACGTTGGCGAACTGCGTGTGCATCTCCGAGCGCACGTGCTCGAACTGCAGCGGGCGCACGCTCTTCCAGGCCACCGTGTAGTGCTCGAACACCAGGTGCAGCAGCCGGCTGATGATGCGCATCTCGGTCTGCGTGAAGTCGCGGCCTTCCACGCGCGTGTGGAAACGTCCGTCGCCGCCGAACAGGTTGTCCACCACGAAGAACACCAGGTTCGGATCGAACACGAACAGCGAGGTGCCGCGCAGCGGCTTGACGTGGACCAGGTTCAGGTTGGTCGGGATCGGCAGGTTGCGCGTGAACTCGCTGTACTTCTGCACCTTCACCTGGCTGACCGAGATTTCGGCCGTGCGGCGCATGAAGTTGAAGATGCCGACGCGCAACAGCCGCGCGAAGCGGTCGTTGATGATCTCGAGGCCGGGCATCCGGCCGCGGACGATCCGTTCCTGCGTCGCGAGGTTGTACGGGCGGACGCCTTTCTGCTCGACTGGTTCGTCGCTCGCGTCGATCTCGCCCGTGACACCTTTGAGGAGGGCATCGACCTCCTCCTGCGACATGAATTCTTCGTGGCCCATGGCGCTCCCTTGCGGCGTTACTGGACGACGAAATCGGTGAACAGCACCGCGTCGACGCGCGCGCTGCGATTGCCCGGCTGCGTCGGCTGCTCGATCAGCGTGCGCAACTCGTCGGCCAGCGCGCGCTTGCCGTCGAGCGTCGCGAGATCCTCGGGATGCTTGTTCGACAGGGCGAGCAGGATCCGGCTGCGGATCTCCGGCATGTGCTGCGTCAGGTAATCCTGCGCGGTCGGATCGGTCAGCTTCAGCGTCAGGCCGATGCGCAGGTAGTGCAGGCCGTCGTCGGACTGCAGGTTCACCGTCATCGTCTCGAGCGGGAAGAACACCGGCGTCGACATCGATTGCGGGGCGGCATGCGCGGCACTGGCCGGCGCCTCGCGGTGCAGCAGGAAGAACCAGGCGGCGGCGCCGCCGGCGGCGGCAATCAGCAGGCCGATCAGCGCGAACAAAAAGATGCGCTTGAACTTGCCGGTCGGCGGACGTTCGGGTGAAGCGGAAGCGGTCGTGGTGGCCATGTGCTTGCTTACGTGATGACTTGTAGCCTGATTGTCGGGGCGCGGCGCCGGTTGCGATGGGGAGAACAGAGGGGGGATTTGCATCCATCTCGCCGGTTTGTCGAGGCGTGGAGCGCACGCGGCGTGCGGCGAACCGGCCACGCGGCGGGCCGCCGGCACGGCGCGGGCGCCGCCGAAGGCGGGCCGGCCGGCGCCGTTTCGCGCAAGAACCCGGGCCGGAGGCGGGCCGGCCGGAACCTCGCGCGGGGCGGCCGCGGCGCGGCGCCGGAGGGAGCGAGGGGGGCGAATCCGCCACGCGACCGTGGCGTGGCCGTGCGGCGCGGCGCCGAGATCGGTGTCGGGATCGACGCCGGGCGGCCGGTCGTTCGCCGCGGGCGCCATGCCCCGGCCCCGGCCGCGACGACCGCCGCGCGGCGCTTGCTCGCGACGACGCGGCGGAGATACGATGGCCGCTGTCTCATATATAAAACGACTCGCCTGGGTCGAACCCATTCCCGGCCGGAATCCGGCGGCGGGACTTTCTCCCGATTCCGGAGGCGTCATGGAGCTGCGCGCGCTGCGCTATTTCATCGAGGTGGTCCGCCAGCGGAGCTTCACGGCCGCGGCCGAGCAGATGTTCGTGACCCAGCCGACCATCAGCAAGATGGTGAAGGCGCTCGAGGACGAGATCGGCTCGCCGCTGCTGCTGCGCGACAGCCGCCAGATGGTGCTGACCGACGCTGGCCGGATCGTGTTCCAGCGCGGCCAGGACGTGCTCGCCGCGCAGGCGCAGTTGCAGGCCGAGCTCGACGACCTGGCCGAACTCGGCCGCGGCGAGCTGACGATCGGCATCCCGCCGCTGGGCGGCGCCGCGTTCACGCCGGCCATCGCCGTGTTCCGGCGTCGCTATCCAAACATCGAGCTGAAGCTGTTCGAAGAGGGCGCGCGCACCATCGAGGCCGCGCTCGAACGCGGCGAACTCGAGCTGGGCGGGGTGCTCGAACCGGTCGATCCGGCCGTGTTCGAGGTGCTGCGGATGGTGCATGCGCCGCTGTGGCTCGTGTCGCGGCGCGGCGCGCGCTGGGACGGCGAGGACAGCGTGCCGCTCGCCGATCTCGCCGAGGAGCCGTTCGTGTTCTATGCCGAATCGCTGGCGCTGCATCAGGCCGTCCTCGACGCCTGCGCGAAGGCCGGCTTCACGCCGTCGATCGTCAGCCGCAGCGGCCACTGGGATTTCATGGCCGCGCTGGTCCACGCGGGGGTCGGCATCGCGCTGCTGCCGGCGCCGTACTGCCGGCGGCTCGATCCCGCGCAGTTCAGCTGCCGGCCGATCGTCGAGCCCGAGATCGAATGGTCGATCGCGCTCGGCTGGCTGCGGCGCGGCTACCTTTCGCACGCGGCGCGGGCCTGGATCGAGGTGGTGCGTGAAGTGGGGCCGGTCGATCCCGACGACGATCTGGCATTCGACAACCTGCGCGCCTGGAGCGCGGACGCCTCGCGCCGTTAGATCCGTTGGATCTGTTCGATCCGTCGAATGAATCCCGGCCTGGATGCCCGCGCCATCGAGGTCACGGCAATACCGGCCGCGAACGGAACAACGGAGCAGGGCGCCGCTCAGGCAGGCGTATTGGCGATGAAGCGCTGCAGCAGCGTCGTCATGGTGCGCACCTCGTCGGCCGAGAAGCCGGCCAGCTGCGCGTTCATCTCGCCGGCCACGAGCCCCGGCAGCGCGTCGGCCGCGTCGCGCCCGCGCCCGGTCAGCCCGATCTCGATCACGCGCCGGTCCGCCTCGCTGCGGTTGCGTTCGAGCAGCCCCTTGCGTTCGAGCCGGTCGAGCATGCGGGTCATCGAGCCGCTGTCGTAGGCGAGCCGCCGTGACAGTTCGAGCGGCGTGCGCGCCTCGCCGCGCGCGAGCAGCAGCATCACGCCGATCTGCTGCGCGGTCAGCCCGAGCGGCGCGAGCGCCTGGTCCATGCGCTCGATGAATGCCTGCCGCGCGCGCGTCAGGTAATAACCGACGCTCGTTTCGAGGTCGCTGCTGCCGGTGTCGTAAGGGCCGTTCATCGCGCGGACGATCTGTCGTTTCCAGGAGAAAACCGCGCCAGTATCTTGAAAATTGCTTGCTTGGTCAATATTCATTGAGGCAAGCGTTTCGCCGTTTGGGGCGGGCCGCCGGCTTTCGGGGCCGTAAACGTCCGTAACCGGTCGCCCGACGCCGGTAACACATCGCGTCGCCGGCGCGCCTTACCCTTACGGCTGTCCCGTTCGTTTTTCCCGCGTCCGTCAGTTACCATTTCGGCCACGCCGCCCGCACTCGCGCCGGCGGCCGCATCGTTCGTCAGCCCGCGCGCGGGCGGCGCCCAGACAGGAATTCAGTCATGCAGCCAGTTCTCCCGTTGCGCGCACCGCAAGCGCTGCGCGTCGCCGTGTCCGCCGTCGTGGCGGCGCTCGTCGCCGGCTGCGCGGTCGGCCCCGACTACCATCGGCCCGACGTGGCGGTGCCGGCGGCCTACAAGGAAGCCCCCGACGGCTGGAAGGTCGCGCAGCCCGACGACCACGCCGACCGCGGCCAGTGGTGGACCATCTACCACGACCCGCAGCTCGACGACCTGGTCGCCAAGCTCAACGCCTCGAACCAGACCGTCGCGCAATCGGCGGCCGCCTACCGGCAGGCCCGCGCGCTCGTCGCGCAGGCGCGCGCCGCGTATTTCCCGACGCTCGGCGTGACGGCCGGCGGCACGCGCTCGTCGAGCCCCGGCGCCTCCAATTCGCAGTTCTCGACCGGCCGCTCGAATACCACGTCCTACAGCGCCGGGCTCGACGCGTCGTGGGAAGTGGACCTGTGGGGCAAGGTGAGCCGCAACGTCAGCTCGGAGCGCGCAAGCGAGCAGGCCGCCGCGGCCGATCTCGCCAACGCGCGGCTGTCCGCGCAATCGACGCTCGCGCAGACCTACTTCCAGCTGCGCGCGGCCGATTCGGCGCAGAAGCTGCTCGACGAGACGGTGGCCTCGTTCCAGCGCTCGCTGCAGCTGACCCAGAACCAGTACGCGCAGGGCGTGGCCGCGCGCTCGGACGTGATCCAGGCGCAGACCCAGCTGCAGTCGGCGCAGGCCTCGGCGATCGACAACGGCATCACGCGCGCGCAGTACGAGCACGCGATCGCGACGCTGATCGGCGTGCCGGCCTCGAGCTTCTCGCTGCCGCCGATGCCGCTCGCGGCCGAGCCGCCGGCGATGCCGGCCACGGTGCCGTCGGCGATCCTCGAGCGGCGCCCCGACGTGGCCGCCGCCGAACGGCGCGCGGCCTCGGCCAACGAGCAGATCGGCGTGGCGATCGCGGCGTTCTTCCCCACCCTCACGCTGTCCGCCACGGGCGGCGTGCAGAGCTCGGCGTGGTCGCAGCTGTTCTCGCTGCCGTCGCGGGTCTGGACGGTCGGCCCGCAACTGGCCGCCACGCTGTTCGATGCCGGCTTGCGCGCCGCGCAGACCGACGCCGCGCGCGCGACCTACGACCAGAACGTCGCCTCGTATCGCGGCACGGTGCTGAGCGCGTTCCAGGACGTGGAGGACAATCTCGCCTCGCTGCGCATTCTTGATCAGGAAGTGGTGGTGCAGCGGCAGGCCGTCGATTCGGCCGAGCGCGCGCTCGACATCGTGACGAATCAGTACAAGTCCGGCACGGTCGCCTACCTGAGCGTGCTGACCGCGCAGACCACGGCGTTCACGGCCGAACAGAAGCTGGTGCAGATCGACGGGCAGCGGATGGTGTCGTCGGTGGGATTGGTGAAGGCGCTCGGCGGCGGCTGGGATGCGTCGCAGATGGCACGCGAGACCGGCGACGTCGAGGCGCCCGCGCCGGCCTCGGCACCGGCTGCCGCTTCGGCGCCGGCGGCCGTGTCGGCGCTGCCGACGGCGGCCGCGCCGCTCGCGCAGCGCTGATCCCGCGGCACGGGGCGGCGGCCGATCCGGCGGCCGGCTTCATGCCCCGTACGGCCTGCGTGCCGCGCGGCGCGTACCGGAATCGGCCGGACCGACGCGGCGCCGCGCCGATCCCGCCGCGCGGACGAACCACGCGACATCCGAACCTCAGAACGTCAGCGACACGAGGCCCGGCCCGATCGGGCGACCGAGCAGGTTCAGCAGGCCGAGCAGGTTCTCGCGCTGCGCGTCGTCGGCGCGCGCGGTGCCGTTGAACGACGAGGTGCGGCCCGCGAACGTGCCGTGCCCCTGCAGGAACAGCGGCCCCTTCAGCGTCGACAGGTCGAGCGTCGCGTTCGCGCCCTGCGCCTGCCAGACCGCGCGGTAGGACCCGAGCGGCTTGACGATCGAGATCCGCGAAGTCATGTCGGTGATGGTCAGCGTGACCTGCCCGAACACGTCCTGGCCGAACAGGCGCCAGTCGCTCCAGCCGATCCGCACGTCGCCCTGCAGGTCGAGCGTGTTGAACGGCGTGCCGAGCCCGGCCAGCAGCGAAGCCGGCACCGCCATCGCGCCGGACGACACCAGCGCGCCGCGCAGCGTCGCATCGACGGTGATCGGATCGGGCATCGCCTCGGTCTGGCGCATCGTCATCCGCACGTGGCCCGTGAACAGCGACCAGAACGAGGTCTGCCATTCGATGCGGCCCGGCAGCAGCGTCGAGGCGCTGCGGTCGTGCCCCGGCGCCAGCAGCAGCGTGGCCGAGCCGTGCCAGAGCGAGCCGTCGGCGTCGACCAGGTTGAGGTGGCCGCCGCTCGCTCGCGCGAACTGCGGCGTCACCCAGGCCGCCGGCAGCAGCACGACGATCACCACGGCCACCGCCAGCACGCCCGTCACGACCCACGGCAGGGTCGCGCGCAATCGCATCCAGAAAGTCATCGGCACCCCGCCCCGGTCCGCGCGGCGGCAGGCCCGGCGGTGATTCGCACGACGCCGCTCATTTGGCGCCCGCCGGCTGCATCACGGCGCTCAGGTCCACCTGGCCGTCGTCCTTCAGCGCGGTCGCGTGCAGCTCGCCGACCTGCACCTTGAACTGCTTGCGCACGTCGTCGAGCCACTGGGTCCAGACCGGGAACGACGCGTTCTTCAGCTGGACCTGCACGCCGCTGCCCACCACCTGCAGCTGCGCGGCCTGCAGCCCGTGATCGGACAGCGAGGTGGTCAGCGCGTCGCGCAGCGCCACGCCGGTCGGCGCCACGCCCTGCGCGGCGGCGGCCAGCGAGCGCGCCTCGTTGGCCTGCTCGGTCATCTGCGCGAGCTGCAGCCGCATGCCCGGCAGCGCGGTGGCGATCTTCTCGCTGTTCTCCTGCGCGGGCGACCACAGCACCGAATAGAGCACCACCAGCACCAGCAGCGCGCCGCCCCAGCCGAGCAGCATCTTCTCGCGCGGATTGCGCTCGTCCCAGAACTGCGTCAGGGTTTCGTTCAACTCCGACTTCATGATCCGCTCCGGATGGTCCATTTGCCCGTGCTGCTGTCGATCGCGCCGGTCAGGCCGTTGCGCGCGAGGCGCGTGCCGAAATCGGCGTCGACCTTGACCTGCGGCTTGAAGCCGACGTCGAGCCGGCGGTCGTGGTAGTCGAGCGAGGCGATGCCGTTGGCGGGCAGCGGTCCGAGCGAGCGCGCCACGCCGCTTGCCAGCGCGAGGAAATCGTTCGGCGAGAGCTCACCCGCCGCGATCCGCAGCTGGTCGATCTGGCGCGTCATCTGCTCGGGCGGATCGAGTACCGTGGTGGTCTTCGGGAACGCCGTCAGCAGCGTTTCGGTGATCTGCGCGGAGATCGCGTCGCGCTCGCGCGCGAGCCGCCACCAGTGCAGGTTCACGCCGATCACCGCCACCACCAGGGTGGCCGCCACCAGCGAGGCCGGCAGCTTCAGGCGCGTGAGCGTGGCGCGGTCGAAGCGCCACGGCATCACCTCGAAATCGAACTGGCAGAGGTTGAAGCGCGTCTCCAGCGCGCGCCGCGCGAACGCGTCGAACGGCAGCGGCGTGGTGCCGGGGATCGCGTCGGAGTCGGCCTGCGGCGTGATCGAGGCGAGCTGGGGCTCCGCGCCGGGCACCCCGAGCGTATAGAGCTCGAACGGCGCGCCGGCGGTCAGCGCCGCCAGCGTCGAGCCGGCCGAGGCGGCCGGCGCGGTCAGCCCTTCGCCGAGCGCGCCGCGCGCGATGGCGAGTTCGACGCGCGGCGCGGTGGCCAGCGCGATCTCCCCGTCGAGCGGCACCGATTCGATGCGCGCCATGACCGCGGCGATGATCGGCGTGCGCGCCGGCTGCAGGCCGCCCGCGGGCGGCTCGGGCGGCGAGATCACCGCGGCTTCGGTGACGGCCTCCACCGCACCCGGCTCACCGGGCTCGCCCGCCTCGCCAACCGGTAGCGGCGCGGGCTCGACCATGTCGGCCGCCAGCGCGAGCTCGGCCGGCACCGGCAGGCAGCGCGTGACCGGCACCGCGCGGATCGCGCGATGGCCGGCCGCCTTGAACGCCTCCACCACGAAGCGGAACCACTCGCGGTCGATCACCGCCAGCACGCGCCGGCCGTCCGGCAGCGCGACCGGATCGATGGCGATGTGGCAGGTCTGCGGGTCCTGGATCAGGTAGTCCTCGACGATGTTCGGCAGCGCCTGGCGCAGCTTCGGCCCCTTCACGGCGGGCACCGTGGCGGCCAGCAGCAGCAGGTCGCGCGCGGCGACGACGAGCACCGTCGAGGCCGCCTGCGGCAGCGTCGCGAGCGAGCTGCGGCCGGCGCGCTGCGGATGGCCGCTCTTGTCGAGCAGCGCGAACGACAGCTCGGGCCACTGCCATTCGGGCAGCGGCACGGCGGGTTCGCGCGGCGGCAGTACAACGATCAACGTGCTCAAGAGCTCCTCTCCCGAATGGCGTTGTTATAGCTGATCGGCAACCCGGACGATACGCGTGGTATGCGTGGTCGGATCACGATACACGAGCGACGTGCGGTCGATTTCCGCGCGCCCGTGCTGGATATGGCCGTGGACGATGAAATAGCTGGTCGTCACGTCGATCTGGGTCGGATCGAGCATCACGTTCGGCACGCCGGTGGCCTGCATCGCGAGCTGCGCGTCGCCGACGTTGCGGAAGAACGCCGTGTCGCGATGCGCGACGATGGTCTGCGCCGACGACACCGACAGGCCGGGCATCAGCGCCGCGATCACCTCGGGGCGCGCGGTGTTGAGGTTGACCGGCGTGACGGTGGGCAGCACGGTCGCGAACGGGCGCAGCGTCTCGATGATCTCGGGCGTCACGCCGTTCACGTCGAGCAGCGAATCGAGGCTGCTCGGCACCAGCGGCGCGGCGCCCGCGCTCGCGTCGGTGTCGTTGCCGTCGTCGAAGCCGGGGTCGCCACGGCCGGTGTTGCCGCCGCCGTCGCCCTGCGGGATCGGCACGCTGCCGGAGCCGGGCACGGTGGCGGTCTGGAAGCGGGTGGCCGAGTTGCGCAGGCCGGCGCGGATCTGCCGCGCGATGCGCAGCGCGAGCTGCGAGTCGATGCCGAGCGACACCAGCAGCCGCTTGAAGGTGGCGACCTGGCTGGCGCTGATCTGCAGCACGCCCGGCGCCGGCGTCGACACCAGGTTGCGCAGGTTGTACTTGGCCTGCGCGTCCTCGATGTCGCCCGACAGGTAGGTGTCGTCGTCGCCCGAGGTGTCGGTCACGCCGATCCGGCCGAGGAAGTCGGACAGTTTCGTCTTCGCGATCGGCACCGCCCAGATGCCGCCGAGATAGGTGATGCCGGGCGCCGTGTCGCCCTCGGAGCGCAGGATCATGCGGGTCCAGTCGAGCGCGCCGCGCGCGATCCACTGCGCCTGCATCAGCAGCCGCTGGTTCTCGATGCGGCGGATCTGGATCTGCTGGCGCCAGAGCATGCCCGACACCAGGATCGCCGTCAGCGCCACCACCAGCAGCGCGCTGATGATCGCCACGCCGTGCTGGCGCGCCGGCGCTGGCTGCACGCGCGGGCCGCGGCCGGTGTGACGCGTAACACGGAAGGAGGGGAGCGCGCGCATCGTCATTCCCCGACCATGAATATGCGCTTGACCGGCACGCGCAGCGAGGTCGCGCCGATGCCGACCTCGAGGCCCGTCACCGAGCGCTCGGGCGGCGCGCTGCCCACCACCGGCTGCTTGAGCGCCTGGTTGTGCCTGGCGAGCGCGTCGTCGGCGGTGGGCATGTTGATGGTCCAGCCGATCTTCGGCACGTAGACGCGCGCGGTGATCAGGCCCACCCCGCGCATCAGCGGCACGGCGTTCCAGCCGTCGACGCTGCTGTCGCCGAGCGTGCTGCGCAGCACGCGGACGTCGGAGATCAGCGGCGAGGCGTAGCGCACCACGCGGCCGCCGGCTATCAGATAGCGCACCACCTGGATGCGCGGCGGGCCGCCCGGCGTGTCGAAGCCGCGCACGATCTGCAGCGTGTTGCCGACCACCCGCACGGGCGGCTGGCCGGCCTCGTCGTCGGTCACGGCGCGGCGCGCGTCGATGCGCATCTGGTCGAACATCTGCGCGAAGGTGCGCTCGTCCTCCATCACGGCGGCCACCCGGTCGCGGCCGCGGATCACCTGGTCGAGCCCGCGCCACGACAGCAGCGCGAGCACGGCGAGGATCGTGATCGCGATCAGCATCTCGATCAGCGTGAAGCCGCGATCGGCGCGCGCGGCGCGGCGCTCAGAGCGAGCGGTTGGTTTCATTCGCGACCACCGTGACCATCTGGGCGAGCACGCTGGCTTCGCCCGTCTTGCGCACCGCCACCTCGACGCGGCGGAATGTCGGATTCGGCGTGCTGCTGACGCGCTCGGTGCAGGTCAGCGCGACGTTGCCCTGCGAGCAGTCGAACTGCTGCTCGCCGATGTCGGGCCACGCATGCGCGAGCCGCAGCTGGCCGAGCGCGTTGTCGGCGCTCCAGCTCGCGAGCAGGCGGTCGTTGAGCGCGCCCGAGTTGCTGGCGAGCGTGCCGACCGCGCGGATCGAGGCGGCCAGCGCAACCGCGATGATCGCCAGCGCGATCAGCACCTCGATCATCGTGAAGCCATGCGCGGCGGCCCGGGGGGCACGGCGCGCGAAGGTGAGCGGCGCGGCCATCGTCAGCGCACCTCGTAGCGGCCGTTGCCGGTGCCGACGATCGTCGCGCTGCCGATCTCGGAATAGAGCGTGATGCGCACCGGCACGTCGACCGGTTCGGTGCCGAATATGACCCGCTTCACCGGCGTGTCGGAACCGGGGTAGTCGATCGACGCGCCGGTCACGCCGCCGTCCCAGTGGCGCGGGCGATAGAGATCGTCGCGCAGCGTGCGCCAGCCGTCCTCGTCGCGGATGTCGAAACGGAAGCCCTGGTCGGTCGGCTGCCAGGCGATCGGCCGCGCGCGCACCTGCGCCTCGTCGCCGGCGCTCTCGAGCAGCAGCGCCACGCGCTGCGCCTCTTCACGCAGGTCGGTGCGCGGGTTGCGGTGCATCGTCAGGGTGGCGGCCGAAACGAGGATCCCCGCGATCACGAGCACCACCAGCATCTCGAGCAGCGTGAAGCCGCGCATCCGCGAGGGCGGATGACGCGGCGCGGTGGTGCCGGGAGTTCGCATGACGGACGTGAGGCGCGCGGGCGATCGGAGGCGGCGGGGCGAACGCCTATTGCCAGGAGCCGATGTCGGCGTCGTTGTTCTCGCCGCCTTCCTTCGCGTCGGCGCCGTAGCTGAACACGTCGATCTCGCCGTGTACGCCCGGGTTCAGATACTTGTACGGGTTGCCCCACGGATCGTTCGGCAGGCGCTCGAGATAGCCGCCGTCCTTCCAGTTGTTCGGCACCGGGTCCACCGTGGGCTTCGCGATCAGCGCCTGCAGGCCCTGCTCCTGGGTCGGGTAGCGGCCGTTGTCGAGGCGGTACAGCTTCAGCGCCTGCATCACGGTGCCGATGTCCTGCTTGGCCGCGACGCGGCGCGCTTCATCGGGACGGCTCATGATCTTCGGCACGATCAGCGCCGCGAGGATGCCGAGAATCGCGATCACGACCATGATTTCGATCAGCGTGAAACCGCGTTGGCGGCGCGCGACCGGCGTGCGTCGATTGATCCACGTTTGCATGAGTGAAACCTCTCTTTCAAAAACCATCGATAACGTTGACGAGGCCCGGCGGACACGCTGGCCCGCCCGGCGAAGCCGCATTGTAAGACGGGCCTCGCCAAGGGCATTCACTCAACGCAAATTTCATAATCATCCGTACAATAGCCCGCATGAACGCGCTCTCGATCCGGATCCTTTCCCTTGCCCTCTTCGCGGCCTTGTGCGCGACGGCCACCTACTGGGCCATCACGCTGTCCGCGCATCAGGCCCCGCTACCGGCCGCCGCCGTGCGCGCACCGCTGCGCACCGAGGACGCCGCCGCGCTGTTCGGCGGACAGCTCACGCACAACCCGGTGGAGGACGTCCACCTGTTCGGCATCCTCGCGCTGCGCCAGGGCGCCGCCGCGATCGTCGGCGTCGGTGGCAATCCCACCCGCACCATCACGATCGGCGACTCAATCGCGCAGGGCACGAAGCTCGCCGAGGTCCGCGCCCGCTCGATCATCATCGACCGCAACGGCGCGCATACCGAAATCTTCCTTCCCGCCAACACGCCCGGCCCCGCGATCTACGTTCGCTGAACCGGGTCGCGCCGCGTACCTCGCGTTGCCGTTGCCACGGGCCGCCTTCGGGCGGCCCGTTCGCATCGGGCGCCGACCTACTGCACCATGTTGTTCAGCTCGATGATCGGCAGCATCACCGCCAGCACGATCACCAGCACGATGCCGCCCATCGCGAGGATCAACAGCGGTTCGAGCAGGCTCGTCATGAACATCGTGCGCCGCTCCAGCTCGCGCGCCTCGCCCTCGGCGGCGCGGTCGAGCATGGTGGTCACGTCGCCGGTGGCCTCGCCCGAACGGATCAGGTGGACCAGCACGGGCGGGAACGACTTGACGTGATTGAGCGCGCGCGACAGCGAGGTGCCTTCGCGCACGCGCACGATCGCATCGTCGATGTTGACGCTCATGGCGCGGTTCGACAGCGTCTCGCCGGCCGCCTGCAGCGCGCGCAGGATCGGCACGCCGGCCGCGGTCAGGATCGCCAGCGTGCTGGCGAAGCGCACCGTGTTGTAGCCGCGCACCAGCTTGCCGGCGAGCGGCGCGCCGAGCAGCCAGCGGTCGAACGCGAGCCGCGGGCCGGGGCGCGACAGCGTCGCCTTGACGAGCCAGGCGCCGAGCGCCACGCCCAGCAGGATCGCCCACCACCAGTGCCGCACGAACGCCGACAGCGCCATCATCACGATGGTCAGGAACGGCAGCTGTTGCTTGGTGCTCGCGAACACGTTGACGACCTGCGGCACCACGTAGCTGAGCAGGAACGTGACGATGCCGAGCGCGATCAGCGTGACGATGCCGGGGTAGGTGAACGCCAGCACGATCTTCTGCTTCAGCGCGTTGCGCTGCTCGATGTAGTCGGCCAGGCGTGACAGCACGATGCCGAGCTTGCCGGTGTGCTCGCCCGCGGCCACCAGCGCCCGATAGATCTCGGGGAAGTCGCGCGGATGTTCGGCCAGCGCGCTCGCCAGCGAATGGCCGCCGAGCACCTCGGCACGGATCGCCGCCATCAGTTCGCGGATGTAGTCGCGCTCGGATTGCTCGGTCAGCACCGCGAGCGCCTCGCCGAGCGGCAGCCCGGCCGTCAGCAGGCTCGCCAGCTGGCGCGTGAGGATCGCCTGCTCGCGCTGCGAGAGCTTGCGGCCGATCGACAGGCGCTGCTTGCGCTCGCCGCGCGAACGGTGCGCGGCCGGCTCGACGACGAGCGGCGTGAGCCCCTGGCCGCGCAGCTGGCCACGCGCGGCGCGCGCGCTGTCGGCCTCGATCACGCCTTTCTGGGCGCGGCCGCCTGCGTCGATCGCTTCGAAACGGAATGCCGGCATCGCGCTATGCGCCTCCTGTCACACGCAGCACTTCCTCGAGCGAGGTGTTGCCGGCCGCGAGCCAGCGCTCGGCGTCGTCGCGCAGCGTGCGCATGCCGTTCGCGCGGCCCGCGCGCAGGATTTCCGAGTCGGGCGCGTTGTTGTGGATCTGCGTGCGGATCGCGTCGTCCACCACCAGCAGTTCGTACACGCCGCGCCGGCCCGTGTAGCCGGAATGGCCGCACTTCTCGCAGCCGACCGGGTGGTAGATGGTGCGTCCTTCTTCCTCGCGCGGCGCCTTGCAGGCGGGGCACAGCTGGCGCACCAGCCGCTGCGCGAGCACGCCGAGCAGCGACGAGGCGAGCAGGTACGGCTCCACGCCCATGTCGGTCAGGCGCGTGACGGCCGAGGCCGCGTCGTTCGTATGCAGCGTGGCCAGCACCAGGTGGCCCGTCAGCGACGCCTGCACGGCGATCTGCGCGGTCTCGAGATCGCGGATTTCGCCGATCATGATCACGTCCGGATCCTGGCGCAGGATCGAGCGCAGCGCGCGCGCAAAGCTCATGCCGATCTTCTCGTTGACCTGGGTCTGGCCGATGCCGGACAGGTCGTACTCGATCGGATCCTCGACCGTCATGATGTTGGTGGTCGCGGTCTCGAGCCGCGACATCGAGGCGTACAGCGTGGTGGTCTTGCCCGAACCGGTCGGCCCGGTCACCAGCACGATGCCGTGCGGGCGCGCGATCAGCTTGTCGAACTGCACCAGCGTGTCGCGCCCCATGCCGAGCGCCTCGAGGTTCAGGCGCTGCGCGTCCTTTTCCAGCAGACGCAGCACCGCGCGCTCGCCGTGCCCGGTCGGCAGCGTCGAGACGCGCACGTCCACCGGCCGGCCGCCGACGCGCAGCGTGATGCGGCCGTCCTGCGGCAGGCGCTTTTCGGCGATGTCGAGCTGCGCCATGATCTTGATCCGCGAGATCAGCGCGCCGTGCAGCGCCTTCTTCGGGCGCACCACGTCGCGCAGCGTGCCGTCCACGCGAAACCGCACCACCGAGGCGTTCTCGAACGGCTCGATGTGGATGTCCGAGGCCTGCTCGCGCGCGGCCTGCGTGAGCAGCGCGTTGATCATGCGGATGATCGGCGCGTCGTCCTCCGATTCGAGCAGGTCCTCGACCTCGGGGATGTCCTGCATCAGCCGCGACAGGTCCACTTCGCCCTCGACCTCGCCGACCACCTGCGCGGCGCTGCCGTCCTGGCGCGCATAGGCGGTGTTGATGGCCTGCGCCAGTTCGTCGGCGGGCAGCCGGCGCGCCGTCAGTGCGCCGAAATTGCGCGCCACCTCGGCAAGCGCCGCGTCGGTGGTGCGCTCGCTGATCCAGACTTCGAGCGCGTCGCCTTCCTGCTGCGCAATCAGGATCTGGCCGGCCCGCGCGAAGCCATACGGCAGCAGCCGTGCGGCCACCGCGGACGGTGCCGCCGGCTCGCCCGGCGCGGCGCTGGCGAGCTCGCTCACGGTTGCGCTCCCGGCGACGTGATGCCCGGCGTGGGCACCGGCGTCGTCACGGCCGGCGACGGAGTCGGAGTCGGCGCGACCACCGCGGGCGCCGGCACGGTGCCGGCCGGGGCGTTGGCCGGCGACGGCGGATAGCCGGGCGTGCGCGTCATGCGCGTCAGGTCGAACAGGTTCGCGGCCGGCGCGACACCCTCGCTCGGGCCGAGCGGCATCGGCGGCGCGACCGGATCGTCCTTGTCGCGGATCAGGTTGTTGTCGGAGCGGTACGCGCCCTGCACGCCCTGGATGTAGTCGTAGCGATTTTCCGTGACGGCCTGCGTGGTGGCGTGGTCGGTCAGGATCACCGGACGCAGGAACACCATCAGGTTGGTCTTCTGGCGCTGCTTGCCTTCCGAGCGGAACAGCTGGCCGATCCACGGGATGTCGCCGAGCAGCGGCACCTTGTTGTTGCCGATCTGGTAGTTGTCCTGCATCAGGCCGCCGAGCACGATGATCTCGCCGTTGTCGCAAAGCACGGTCGACTGGATCGAGCGCTTGCTGAAGGTCGGCACACCGACCGTGGTCGACGACGTGGTGGTCGGCACCACGGCCGAATCCTCGGTGTAGATCTGCAGCTTGAGGATCCCGCCTTCGGTGATCTGCGGCTTGACGTGCAGCGTGAGGCCCACGTCCTGGCGGTCGAAGGTATTGAACGCGTTGCTCGAGGTGCCGCTCGTCAGGTTCGAGTACGAACCGGTGGCGATCGGCACGTTCTGGCCGACCACGATCTTCGCCTCCTCGTTGTCGAGCGTGACGAGATTCGGCGTGGACAGCACGTTCGCGTCGCTGGAGCCCGAGAACGCCTGCAGCAGGGCGCCCAGGCCGGTGATGCCGAACATGTTCTTGAGCCAGCCGATGTTGAGGCCCGGCGTCAGCGAGGCGGCGGCCGCGGCCCCGCCGTTGACGCCGCCGGCCGAGCCGGTGGCCGCCGCGGCCGTCAGCCCGGTGATGGTGTTGCCGAGACCGGAGACGTTGGTGCCGAGCGAGCTGCCCGCGTAGAGCGCGTTGTTGGCGACCTGCCACTGGATGCCGAGATTCGCCGAGGTGGTCGAATTCAGTTCGACGATCAGCGCCTCGATGTAGACCTGCGCGCGCCGTTCGTCGAGCTGGTCGACCACCGCGCGCAGGTTCCGGTAGACCGGGTCCGAGGCAGTGATGATCAGCGAGTTGGTGGCCGCGTCGGCCTGGATCATGCCGCCGGCCTGGTTGTCGTCGCTCTTGTCCTTGTCGCTGCTGAGGAAGCCGTCGTTCTTGCCGCCGCTACCGCCGCCGTAGCCGGTGCTCGACCCCGAGCCCGACGACGACAGCGACGACGAACCCGACGGCAGCGGCGCGGTGCCGGACGTGCCGGTCGAGAAGCTGCTGCCGCTCGAATTGCCCTGGTTGAACGAGTTGGCGTCGTTCGAGGAGGCCGAGCTGCCGCCGCTGTCGCCCTTGCCCATCATGCCGCGCAGCGTCTTCGCGAGCTTCACCGCGTCGGCGTTGCGCAGCCGGATCACGTGCATGTTGCCGGGCGTGGCGCTCGGCGCGTCGAGCTGCGCGAGCAGGTGCCGCGCCGAGGCGAGGCGCGAGCCGTTCGAGGCGCGCAGCAGGATCGAGTTGGTGCGCGGGTCGGCGCTCACGTTGACCTTCAGCGTCGCGTCGGTGTTGCCGATCGCGCCCGGGTCGAGCAGCTTGCCGAGCTGGCTGGCGATGTCGATCGCGTTGGCGTTCCTGAGCGGCACCACCACCACCTGGGTGCCGGCCGCGTTGTCGATGCCGGCGATGATCTGCGCGATACGCCGCACGTTGTCGGCGTAATCGGTCACCACCAGCGTGTTGTTGGCCGGGTAGGCCGTCACGGTGTTGTTCGGCGAGATCAGCGGACGCAGCACCGGCAGCAGGTTGTTGGCCGATTCATTGTGCAGCTCGAACACCTGCGTGACGACCTGGTCGCCGTTGGCGCGCGGCGTGTTGCCGACGAAGGTCGGCACGCCCTGCAGCTTCGCGTCGGCCTCGGGCACCACCTTGAGGACGCCGTGATCCTGCAGCAGCGAGAAGCCCTGCATGCGCAGCGCCGACTGCAGGGTCTTGAGCGCCTGCTCCTCGGGCACCGAGTGCTCGGAGACGAGGTTCAGCTGGCCCTTCACGCGTGGATCGACAATGATCGTCTTGCCCGTCGCGGCGCCGATCGCCCTCGCGACCTGGTCGATGTCGGCATTGACGAAGTTGAGCGTCACCTGGGCGTGCGCGGCCTGCGAGGCCACGATTCCGGCGACGACGAGCGCCTTGGCAGCGCGCCGCATAGCAAAACGAATGGTTGTCATGAGGTGGGTGATCGATGCCGGGATGTGACCGTATCCGACGGTAGAGCGTGATTACACTGAGCAAAAAACGGACATTAGCAGCTTTTCGTGTCCGAAATATCACATTGGACCGAGAGCTTTCTCACTTTTTCGAGCCGCGTGCGCCATTCCCGAACCCGGCCGATGTCCACGACGTTTGATTCGGAAAGATTTTGCAAGAAATCGGAATAAAAAGTCAGAAAGCGCCGCCGTCCGGAGCGCCGCGCGCGCGCCCGCGGACGGTGGCGCAATGCAATGAGGCACCGGTATGATACGGGCGGCGCGCGGTCCCGGCGCAAAAACCGTGTGCGGGTTTTCCCACCCTGAATCACCGTCTTCTCCCGTCTTTGGATGGCTTCCTAATGCGAATTAGGCCTGTTCTCCTCACGTTCTCGCTGTTGGCCGCCGGCGCGGTCAGCGCGCCCGCACACGCCGACTGCTATGACGAGGCGGCCAAGTATCAGAAGGTCAATCCGCTCATCCTGCGGGCGATCGCGTGGCAGGAATCCCACAACACACCCGACGCGATCAACCGGAATGCGAACGGATCGACCGATTACGGGATCATGCAGATCAACTCGATCCACCTGTCCCGGCTCGCCCAATACGGCATCACGAAAGACACGCTGATGCAGCCGTGCAAGAACGTCTACATCGCCGCCTGGCACCTGCGCCAGAAGATGAACAAGTACGGCAACACCTGGGCCGCGATCGGCTCGTACCATTCGGAAACGCCGTCGCTGCGAGACAAGTACGCAAGGCAAATCGCCGCGATCCTGTCGAAATGGCGACTGCTGCCGGAGGAGAACGAGCCGCACTGAAAGCGTGACGCTGGCGGCTTGCCTGGGCCTGGTTCGGCCTGCCGAGCCGCTTCGACGTGTCGCGGTGCATGGTTTCCCGGTGCCGCCGCCCCCGAGGCAACCTGACTTCCGTCTTCCCTGAACCCGGGCCCGGCACCACGCCGGATGTTGCCGACGATCCGGTCCGTCGCGGTTCATCACGCGCCGTCGCGGGCCACAAGACGCCGCTGACATTCGTTGCGCCGCGCGCGCCGACGTCCACCGACGGCACCGCCGCGGCCCGATGCGCACGCCGGTGTTCCCGTTTGATGCACAATGTGCGGCATTCGCGCTGCCGGGCCCGGGCCGCCGACGGTTGCCGGGCGCCGGCGGCGCCGCTTCCGTCAATCTTCCTGGGACCGCACCGCCATGAACTCGCCGCTGCCCGTCACCGTGCTGTCCGGCTTCCTCGGCGCCGGCAAGACCACGCTGCTGAACCACGTCCTCGCGAACCGCGAGGGCCTGCGGGTGGCCGTGATCGTCAACGACCTCGCCAACGTCAGACTCGACGCGTCGCTCGTCAAGGACGCGGCCGCCCTGTCGCATGTCGAGGCGCGGTTCATCGAGATGTCAAACGGCTGCCTCTGCTGCACGCTGCGCGACGATCTGCTCGTCGAAATCCGCCGGCTCGCGGACGAGCGCGCCGAGCGTCCGCTCGACGCGATCCTGGTCGAATCGACCGGCATCGCCGAACCGATGCCGATCGCCGAGACCTTCTCGTTCGTCGACGACGACGGCGTCGCGCTCGAGGACGTCGCGCGGCTCGACACGATGGTCACCGTGGTCGACGCGTTCAATTTCCTGCGCGACTACGGCTCCGACGAGGGCCTCGCCGATCGCGGCCTCGTCAGCGACGACGAGGACGACCGCACGCTGGTGGAACTGCTGATCGAGCAGATCGAGTTCTGCGACGTGCTGGTGGTCAACAAGGCTGACCTCGTCGACGCCGACCAACTCGCGCGCCTGCAACGGATCCTCGCAAGCCTCAATCCGCGCGCGCGGCAGGTGGTGAGCCGTTTCGGCGAGGTGCCGATCGCCGAGGTGATCGCGACCGGGCGCTTCGATTTCGAAGCCGCGGCGAACGCGCCGGGCTGGCTCGCCTCGCTCGAACATCACCACGATCACGACCAGCATGGTGACGTTAATCACGCGCACGGCACGCCCGACGAATTCGGCATCGGCAGCTTCGTCTATCGCGCGCGGCGGCCGTTCCATCCGCAACGTTTCTGGACGCTGCTGCACGAGGAATGGCAGGGCGTGCTGCGCAGCAAGGGCTTCTTCTGGCTCGCGACGCGCCACGATATCGGCGGTTCGCTGTCGCAGGCGGGCGGCGTCTGCCGGCACGGACCGGCCGGACTCTGGTGGGCCGCGCAGGATCGTGCGGAATGGCCCGAGGACGATCCCGCGCTGCTCGACGAGATTGCCGCCGACTGGTACGGCGAGCCCGACGACGCCACGATCGGCGACCGCCGCCAGGAACTGGTGCTGATCGGCATCGGCCTGGACGCGAACGCGTGGCGCGCGAAATTCGATGCCTGCCTGCTCGACGACGCCGAATACGCGGCGGGCGAAGCGGCCTGGCGCGCGCTGCCCGATCCGTTCCCGGCCTGGGAGCTCGACGAGCACGATCACGATGACGAGCACCACCACGATCATCACGATCATCACGACGGTCATCACGGTCACGACGGCGACGACGAAATCGTCCATCGCCACTGAACGCGATCGCCACGCGCGATGCATCGGGCGCGGCCGGTTGAAGACTGTGAAGCTTCGTCAAGGCGGTCGCGCCGGTTGCGAAACCGCCGCGACGGCGACACCGGCCGCCGCTCGCATGGACGAAAAAAAACCCGCCGACAGGCGGGTTTTTCGCTCACAAGCGCGTCGCTCAGCGCTTGTTCACTGCATCCTTGAATGCCTTGCCAGCCGTGAACTTGACGGTCTTGGCAGCCGGAATCTTGATGGTTTCGCCCGTCTTCGGGTTGCGGCCGGTACGTGCTGCACGCTTACCCGAACCGAAGCTGCCGAAGCCGATCAACTGAACCGCGTCGCCTTTCGACACGGCCTTCTTGATCACCTCGAGGAGCGTGTCCAGCGTTTCGCCGGTTTGAGCCTTGCTGGCGCCCGTCTGTGCGGCGACGGCGTCGATCAGTTCCTGTTTGTTCATTAAGGTTCCTTTCTCAGGTTAAGTTGACACGAACAGCGCAGACGCGCCGATTATACGTGCGCAAGCCGTTGCAACGCAGTTCGCGGCGACGGCAGGGCGCACTCGGTGCGCGCCGCGCCTCGTACCTGCGGGTGAGCCCTGAGGCGCTTCCGCAGTACGGCGCTTGCTATGATAGCGCAGCGCAAACCCAATAACGACAAGGGTTTCAAAGATTTTCATCCAGATTTCGCCGGATCTCCGAGCCGACGCCCGCATTTTTGCCGCCGGGTCACCAACGTTGTCAAGCATGCGGCGCCGCCACTTCGCAACGACGTTGGTTTTTGCCAACGCCCAGGCGGGGCGGGCCTCCGGCGGCGTCAACCAGCTTTTTCGAATAGTTCGCATGACCGACCGAATCGTTCCCGCCGCGCTCGTATTCCGTGACGACGGCACGCTCGTCTCGCCCGCCTACGACGACATCTATCACAGCGCGGCCGGCGCGCTGGCCCAGGCGGAGCATGTATTCCTGCGCGGCAACGGGCTGCCGGAACGCTGGCGCGGCCGGCGCTGCTTCACGATCGTCGAGACCGGTTTCGGCATCGGCTGCAACTTCCTCGCGACCTGGGCCGCATGGCGCGCCGATCCGGCGCGCGGCGAACGGTTGCATTTCGTGTCGATCGAAAAGCATCCGTTCTCGCGGGAGGACCTGCGCGCGGCGGCCACCCATCTCGTTGCCCACGCAACGACTGATGCGAAATCCTTCGCATCGCTGATCGATTCGCTTGTCGATGCATGGCCGATGCTCACGCCCGGGCTGCATCGTCTCGAATTCGACGAAGGGCGCGTGGTGCTGACGCTCGCGTTCGGCGACGCGCTCGCGCTGCTGCCCTCGCTCGTGCTGCGCGCCGACGCGTTTTATCTCGATGGTTTCGCGCCGGCGAAGAATGCCGGGCTCTGGTCCGTGGAGATATTCCGCGCGCTCGCGAAGCTGGCCGACGAAGCCGCGACGTTCGCCACCTATACCAGCGCCGGCGACGTGAAACGCGCGCTCGAGGCGGCCGGTTTCGCGTGGCGCAAGGTGAATGGTTTCGCCGGCAAGCGCGCGATGCTGGTCGGCGAGTTCGCGCCGCGCTGGAAAGTGCGGCGCCATGAGCCGCCGCGCGCGGCCGAGGTCGCGACGCGCGATGCGATCGTGATCGGCGCGGGCCTGGCCGGCTGCGCGCTCGTCGAGCGGTTGAGCGTGCGCGGCTGGCACGTCACGCTGATCGAACGTCACGCGCGGCCGGCCGCCGAGGCGTCGGGCAATCCGGCGGGCGTGTTTCATCCGCTGATCGCGCGCGACGACAATTTCGGCGCGCGGCTGTCGCGCGCCGGTTATCTCTATGCGCTGTCGCGCTGGCGCGCGCTCGAAGCGGCCGGCCATGACTTCGCGCGCAGCCGCGACGGCCTGCTGCAGCTGGCCTGCGACGACGACGAATTCGCCCGCATGCAGGCCGCCGCCGACGCGCTCGCGATGCCGGATTCGCTCGCCATGCTGATGTCGCGCGAAGCGGCCGCCGCGCGCCTGGGCAGCGAGGTCGCGCACGGCGGCTGGTGGTATCCGCAGGCCGGCTCGCTCGATCCAGCCGCGCTCGCGCAAGCATGGTGCGCCGCGGCGGGCGAGCGGCTCACGCGGCTGGCCGGCACCGAGGTGGCCCGGCTCGCGCCGCGCGAGGGCGGCGGCTGGCTCGCGCTCGACGCGGCCGGCAACACGCTGGCGAGCGCCGCGATCGCGATCGTCGCGAACGCGGCCGACGCGCCACGCGTCGCCGGCCTGCGGCACGCGCCGGTGCAGCGCGTGCGCGGCCAACTGACGATACTGCCGCCCGGCGTCGCCCCGGCGGTCACGATGCCCGCGATCGGCGACGGCTATCTGATCCCGTTCGCCGACGGCACGCTGCTGACCGGCGCGACCTACGAACCCGACGCTACGGATTCCGAACTACGCGAAGCCGGCCACCGGGAAAATCTCGCACGACTCGCGGCGCTGCTGCCGCGCTTCGACGCGGTGACCAACGCGGTCGACCCGTCCGGTGCGCGACTCGACGCCGGAACGCTCACCGGACGCGTCGCGTTCCGCTGCGTCGCCAGCGACCGCCTGCCGATGGCCGGCGCGCTCGGCGACGAAACCGCCGCCGCGTCCAACGCGCGCAGCCTGGCGGGCGCGCAGGCGCGCGATCTGCCGCGCGCGGCCGGCCTTTACGGTGCGTTCGGCTTTGGTTCGCGCGGCTTCGTCTGGGCTTCGCTCTGCGCCGAACTGATCGCCTCGCAGATCGAGGGCGAACCCTGGCCGATCGAACGCGAACTGGCCGAGGCGATCGATCCCGCGCGTTTCCTGCTGCGTGCGCTGCGCCAGGGCCGCGCCGGCTGAACCGGTCCGCCGGTCTGCCGATCTGCCGCGGGGAAGCGCGCCTGCTGCCTCCCTTATTGCTTCAATTTGTCCCGACTTTCACCTTTTTACCTGTTGCCGCCCCCGGCGCACGTGCTCGGAGCGCGTCCGCCGCGCCTCCAATCGTCCCGGCCAACCTGGCAGGGCACAGGTTTTTATCCACCGGAATCTGTGGATAAGCGCGCGAATTGCCTGCGAATTCTCTGTGCAGCCACAGTGGACGTAAACGGGGTAACTCGGGCTAGCCACACAGGACGGCAAAAGTTGTTCTGTGAATCCCTGTGGGTCCGCACAGTCTGTGCGACCGTTTACGCATTTCTCAACGCATTGAATTTTCAGCGTTTACAGCAGTTATCCACAGAAAGCCGGTGCCCTTGTTAACTTCTACTACGTATACATACAGGTAAACCTATAAAACCGAACGGCAGCGCATCGGCCAGCCGGCCAGGCCCCGGGAGAAATACGATCCGGAGCGAAATAGATGTGGCACAATCGAACACCTTCGCGCCACCCCGGTCCGTTATCGGGGCGGCACCCCTGGAACAGTTCGTGCGTATCAGAATCCGAGGATGAGAGATCGCGCTGTTTCCGTCACACCTCAGGCCGACGTCCAGATCGGCCATGGCCCGAGCGGCATGTCAACCAGCCGCGAATCGGGCTGCCCCGCGTCCTGAAGCCTTAGACCAGCGAATCCTCACGGCCGGGCGACCACAGCCAGCCAGCGCGCGCCGACTCGCTCGAGACGCTCGACCCTGCGTCGCTGCCGGTTGTCTTCGAATAAGGAGCATTCACCACGATGAAGTCGGCGTTCTCGTTTCTACCGAATTGGCCGTTCGTGCCCGACGCCGTGTTCTGGGCCGGCATTGCGTTGTTCGCGGCGGGCCTGTGCGGCGAACTTTGTTATCGCGCCTGGCGCCTGCCGCGCGTGACCGGCTACGGCGTGATCGGCCTGATCGCGGGCTCGGCCGGGTTCGGCGCGATCGACGCGAGCACCAGCGACACCGCGCGCCTGCTGATCAACGTCGCGCTGGGCCTGCTGCTGTTCGAGCTGGGCAGCCGGCTCGACCTGCGCTGGATCCGGCGCAACCCCTGGCTGATCGCGAGCAGCGTGGCCGAGGCGGTGCTCACTTTCGCGCTGGTGCTGACCGTGCTGCTCGTGCTCCGCGTGCCGGCAATGGTGTCGATCGTGCTGGCGGCGATCGCGGTGGCCACCTCGCCCGCCATGGCGATCCAGCTGAAGACCGAACTGCGCGCGGAAGGGCAGGTGTCGCAGCGGCTGCTGACGCTCACCGCGCTCAACAGCGTCTACTCGGTGGTGCTGACCAAGCTGCTTACCAGCTGGCTGCATCAGGAGGAGTACGGCAATGTGTTCGCCACCATCCTGCAGCCCGTCTACCTGATCGCCGGTTCGCTGATCCTCGCCTACCTGCTCGCGCGCGCCTGCAACTACCTGTTCCGCCACATCGCCCCGGTGATGCGCGACGAGCACTCGTTCGTCGCGCTGTTCGGCCTGGTCGTGCTGGCCATCGCGATCGCGCAGGCGCTCAAGCTCTCCACCGTGCTCACGCTGCTGCTGGCCGGCATCATCGTGAAGAACCTCGAGGCGCGCCCGCAGCTCTGGCCCGAGCACTTCGGCACCGCCGGCTGGCTGCTGACCGTGATTCTGTTCGTGCTGACGCTGACCTCGTTCAGCTGGCACGACCTCGCCGCGGGCGGCCTGATCGCGATCGTGCTGATCGTCACGCGGATCGCGGCGAAGCTGGTCGGGGTGGTGGCGTTCGCGAAAAAGAGCGGCATCGGCGTGAAGCAGGGCGTGGCGCTCGGCCTGTCGCTCGCGCCGATGTCGGCGCTCGCCTACCTGCTCGTCGACGACACCTACCAGCTCTATCCCAACTTCGACCCGCAGCTGCGCTCGGTCGTGCTCTGCGCGATCGTGATCCTGCAGATCGTCGGGCCGGCGTTCGTCTACCGCAGCCTGTCGGCCGTCGGCGAACGACGCGACGAGAGCTGACCGGCGCCGCCCTCGCGCGGCGGCGCCCCACCCGTTACCCGGAATTCGCCATGGCACTCGAAACCTTCAACAATTCCGAGCCGTTCACGTTCGGCGTCGAGCTGGAAATCCAGATCGTCAACACCCACAACTACGACCTGACCAAGGCCGCCTCCGACCTGATGCGGCTGGTCGAGAACGAGCCGCATCCCGGCAACATCACGCCGGAGATCACCGAGAGCATGATCGAGCTGTCGACCGGCATCTGCCATTCGCACGATCAGGCGCTCGGCGAACTGCATGCGATTCGTGACGTGCTCGTGAAAGCGGCCGACCATCTGAACGTCGGGCTGTGCGGCGGCGGCACCCACACGTTCCAGCAGTGGAGCGACCGGCAGATCTACGACGCGCCGCGCTTCCAGTACCTGTCCGAGCTGTACGGCTATCTGGCCAAGCAGTTCACGGTGTTCGGCCAGCACGTCCACATCGGCTGCCCCGACGCGGACAGCGCGCTGTTCCTGCTGCATTCGATGTCGCGCTACATCCCGCACTTCATCGCGCTGTCGGCGTCCTCGCCCTACGTGCAGAACGTCGACACGGGGTTTCATTCGGCACGCCTGAATTCGGTGTTCGCGTTCCCGATGTCGGGTCGCGCGCCGTACACGCTGACCTGGGACGGTTTCGAGGAGTATTTCTCGAAGATGGTCAACACCGGCGTGGTCAACAGCATGAAGGACTTCTACTGGGACATCCGGCCGAAGCCCGGTTTCGGCACGATCGAGGTGCGCGTGATGGACACGCCGCTGTCGGTCGACCGCGCGGCCGCGATCGCCTGCTACATCCAGACCCTCGCGCGCTACCTGCTGCTCGACAAGCCGCTCATGCTGTCCGAGGACGATTACCTGGTCTACACCTTCAACCGTTTCGAGGCCTGCCGCTTCGGGCTGGAGGGCACCTGCGTGAACCCGCAGACGGGCGAGCGGCGCACCATCGCCGAGGACATCCTCGCCACGCTCGACCGGCTCGCGCCGCATGCGGCCGCGCTCGATTCGCGCGCGGCGCTCGACGAGATCGGTTCGCTGGCCCGGGCGCGCGTGAACGACGCCTCATGGCTGCGCACCGTTTTCAAGCAGGAGAAATCGCTGAACGAGACGGTCCGCCAGCAGTGCCTGCGCTGGCGCGAATGAAAAAGACTATTTCCCGCGCCGGTGGCGCCGGTCGAATGGCCATCGATCAGCCGGCCGGCGCGAACAAACATAGTAGTCGCAAACAATTGTTGATCCGCCGCTGTGGATAACCAAAGGTTTACGTGCAAAGTCAAAGGCCTGGGATGATTCCCCGGGGCGCCGTGCCGGCCCGTCCGCGTGAAGTTGTTTGTTGAATGAAAGCGTGGCGGCGTCCGTACATGAGATTCGTTGCTGAAAAGCACAGCGAAAACGCTCGCTTATCCCACGTTTATCCACAGACTTATTTGGATAACTTAGCTGTGCGATTTTCCGCTCTCGCTTAGAATGTCGGCTTTGCGATCGACGGCGCCGGATAGCGTCGCGCTCGCATGCCGGTTCGTGGCGAATCAGGTCACGGTGAACGGGCGTTGGTGCGCCGTTCCGGGTACTGCATTTTGATGGCAGAGACCGGACACGGATCTCCCCACAAAGGCCGTCGGATGGATCCGAGGCCGGCAACAGCGAAAAGACTATGAGTGAAGGCGTTTACGGGAAGGAGGCGGCGGGTCGTGTGACCCATAGCCTGTTGCGATTAAGTACGGCCATGCGGAGCCAGGCATGGGATTGGGCGGAAGGCGCCGGCTTGACGCCGACCCAGGGCGAGATCCTGGTGCTGCTGCTCCAGCGCAAGGGGCCGATGCGGCTCGGTGAGATCGCACGCGAAACCCAGCTCACCGCGGCCACCACCAGCGATGCGGTCAGCACGCTCGAGGGCAAGGGTCTGGTGGAAAAGCGTCGTGCGCTCGACGACGGCCGCGCGCTCGCGGTGCGCCTGAGCGCCCGCGGCCGCACCGCGGCGAAGAAGGCGTTGCAATGGCCGGATTTCCTGTCGAAGGCGGTCGGCGTGCTCGGCAACGACGAGCAGGGCGCCCTGTACCGTTCGCTGCTGAAGGTGCTGCGCGAGCTGCAGGTGGCCGGCGAGGCGCCCCTGCACCGCATGTGCGTGACCTGCAAGCATTTCCAGCCCGGCAAGTCGGTCAGGAAGCCGTCGTACCGCTGCTCGCTGCTCGACCTGACGATGGCCGACAGCGACCTGCGCCTCGACTGCTCGGTGCATGAGGAAGCCGATGCGCTGACGCAGAAGAAGACCTGGAAGGTTTTCGCGCAGCTGTAAATTCGCCGCGCGTGGCGCGTCAGACGGAGTCCGGTTGATGAATGCAGAAGTCGTAGCGATCCGCCACGTTCACTTCGAGGATCTCGGCAGCTTCGAGCGCGTGCTCGGGGAACGCGGCCGGCGCGTGCGTTACGTCGACGTCGGCACGTCGCGCGTCGAGGTGCTCGACGCCTGCGGGCCGTCGCTGCTGGTGGTGCTGGGCGGCCCGATCAGCGCCTATGACGACGCGCTCTATCCGACCACCGCGCCGCTCGTCGAGCTGATCCGCCGGCGCATCGACGCCGGGCTGCCCACGCTCGGGATCTGTCTCGGCGCGCAGTTGATCGCGCGAGCGCTCGGCGCGCGCGTCTACGCCGGCAAGACCCGCGAACTCGGCTGGACCCCGCTCACGCTGACCGCGGCCGGCCAGGCCTCGCCGCTGCGCCATCTGGCGGGCACCGCCACCTCGATGCTGCACTGGCACGGCGATACCTTCGACCTGCCGCCCGGCGCGATCCACCTCGCCTCGACACCCGACTGCGCGCATCAGGCGTTTTCGTGGGGCCAGCATGTGCTCGCGCTGCAATGTCATCCCGAAGTGGCGGTCGAGAGCTTCGAGGCCTGGCTGATCGGCCATGCCGGCGAGATCGCCGCGACTCCCGGGGTGGATGCGCGGCAGCTGCGCGCCGACACCGCGCGCCACGGCCCGCAACTGGCGCCGGCCGCCGCGCGGATGTTCGGCGAGTGGCTCGCCTCGGTCGGGCTCTGAGCGGAACGCGGGGCGCTGCGGGGCCCGTTCCCTGCGCGCGGAAATGAGGAAATATCGATCGGCACGCCTGGCGTGCCGTTTTTGTTTTCTCGTAGCCACTGCGCGAACCGCCGGCGGGATCGGGCAGCGCGCGCCGTCAGCAGCGTTGCGCACCGCGTGCTAACCTCATCCGCTCCCGTTCCCCCTTGTAGCGAGCCACACGAGATGAGCGCCCTGTTTTCCCCCCTGTCGCTGCGCAGCCTGACGCTGCCGAACCGGATCGTCGTATCGCCGATGTGCCAGTACTCGGCCGAGCGCGGCGAGCCGACCGCCTGGCACACGATCCACCTTGGCCATCTCGCGCTGTCGGGCGCCGCGCTGCTTTGCACCGAAGTGGTGGCCGTCGAGCCGGACGGGCGCATCACGCCCGGTGACCTCGGACTATGGGACGACGCGACCGAAGCCGCCTACGAGCCGGTGCTCGCCGCGATCCGCCGGCATTCGCCGATCCGCGTCGCGATGCAGATCGGCCATGCGGGGCGCAAGGCATCGAGCCGTGCGCCGTGGGAGGGCGGCTCGCAGATCGAGGTGGCCGACGGCGGCTGGCTGCCCCATGCGCCGTCGGCGGTGCCGCACAAGGACGGCGAGGCGCCGCCGCTCGCGCTCGACACGGCCGGGTTGGACCGGCTGCGGCGCGCGTTCGAGGCGACCGCGAAGCGTGCCGCGCGGCTCGGTATCGACGCGCTCGAGGTGCATGCCGCGCACGGTTACCTGCTGCACCAATTTCTCTCGCCGCTCGCGAACCATCGCACGGACGAGTACGGCGGCTCGCTCGAGAATCGCATGCGCTTTCCGCTCGAGATCTTCGAGATCGTGCGCGCGGCGTTCCCGGCCGAGCGGCCGGTGGGCGTGCGCGTGTCGGCCACCGACTGGGTCGACGGCGGCTGGACGCTCGACGAGACGATCGCGTTCGCGAAGGAACTGAAGGCGCGCGGCTGCGACTGGATCGACGTGTCCTCGGGCGGCGTCTCGCCGTTGCAGAAGATCCCGCTGTCGGCCGGCTACCAGGTGCCGTTCGCGCGCGCGGTGCGCCATGCGGTCGAACTGACGACGTTCGCGGTGGGCCTCATCACCGAGCCCGCGCAGGCCGAGAAGATCATCGCCGACGGCGACGCCGATTGCGTGGCGCTGGCCCGTGCGATGCTCTACGACCCGCGCTGGCCGTGGCATGCGGCGGCCGAACTCGGCGCGACGGTGACGGCGCCGCCGCAATACTGGCGCTCGCAGCCGCGCGAACAAAAAGCGCTGTTCGGCGAGGTGTCGTTCGGTCAGCGTTGAGGCGCTCGCTCGGGGCGCACGGCCCGCGTTCGACGATTGACGACGACGAATGGCGATCAGTGAGGAACCGGCGGCGGCCCGTCCGCCGCCGCGCGATGCACCGATCCGGTCGCGCGATAGCTTCCCCGGCCCGAGCCAGCCCGCCGCATTCCGGCGACTTCGGCCGGTTTCCGCCGATTTCCGCTGATTTCTTTACCGGATCCGTCGGGAAATCCACGGTTCCTGCACCTGATCGGTTGAACGAAGCATTGCCGAGCGTGTAGCATTCGGTTGATCCGTCGCGGGTGCGTGCCCGGACGTCCCCGCACGTGCGCGGCATCGCGCGCGTCGCCGAGCGAACCGCGGCGTGCCGGCCGCCGGCATCGCGCCATCCCATCGTCTTCACAAGGATTCATCGATGAGTTCACGCAGGATCGTGGTGCGCCGTTCCGGCGTTCACGGCAAGGGCGTATTCGCGGCCGCGCCGATCAAGGCGGGCGAGCGCGTGGTCGAATACAAGGGCGAGCGGATCTCCTGGAAGGAGGCGCTGCGCCGCCATCCGCACGACCCGAACGATCCGAATCACACGTTCTATTTCGCGCTCGAAGAAGGCGGTGTGATCGATGGCAAGGTCGACGGCAACAGCGCGCGCTGGATCAATCACTCGTGCGCGCCGAACTGCGAGGCCGAGGAAACCGCGGGGCGCGTGTTCATCCACGCGCTGCGCGACCTCGAGGCCGGCGAGGAGCTGTTCTACGACTACGGGCTCGTGATCGACGCGAAGCTGACCAAGCAGTTGAAACGCGACTACGCCTGCCATTGCGGCGCGAGCACCTGCCGCGGCACGATGCTGGCCGTCAGCGACGGGTCGGACAAGAAGAAAAAGAAGAAAGCCCGCAAGGACGAGAAAGCCGTGAAGGCCGAAAAGGCGGATAAGGCCGACCGCAAGGACAAGGACGGCAAGAAGAAGAAATGAGGCCGCCGCGGGCGCGATCCGCTTCGCGAGAGCGAGCGCGCCGGCCTCCATTACGCTGGCCTCCATTACGCCGGCCGTCCAGCCTCCCGGCTTCGACCCGGCTCTGGCGCCGTCAGGCTTGCAGCGGCGTGGGCTCGGACGCGTTGGCCGCCACATCGGCCGGCTTCGCGGCCAGCGGAATCCGCACGATGAAGCGCGAGCCGCCTTCGGGCGCGTCGGCATAGAGCACGTCGCCGTCGTGCATCGCGACGATGTCGTGAACGATCGCGAGACCGAGGCCCGCGCCCGTCTCCACGCCGTTGCCGCTTTGCGCGTCGCCACGGAAGAAGCGCTTGAAGAGGTCCGCCTGCTGGCCCGGCGGCACGCCCGAACCGTTGTCCTCCACTACGATCTCGCCGGCTTCGCGGCCGTTGTCGAGCATCACCTGCGAAACGTTCACGGTGATCCGCGCGCCCTCGGGGCGGGCCAGCGGCACGTACTTCAGCGCGTTGTCGAGCAGGTTCGCGATCACCTCGCGCAACAGCACCGGATTGCCGCGCACCACCAGCGGCGGCACGCTGGCGAGATCGAAATCGTCGGGCGGCAGCTCGTCGTCGCCGGACTTCGCGCGATTCGCGAGCGATTCGGCGCTGCCCGGATCGTCGCTGGTCTGGAAGCCGAGATCGACGTGCGCGGTCAGCGCGCGCGGCACCCATTCGGCGCCGGTCTCGAACGCGAGCGCGGCCAGATCGACATCGACGAAGCGCGCGGCCTGTTCGCCCGGTTCGGCGCGCGCGAGCGACAGCAGCTGGTTCGAGAGCCGCACCGCGCGGTCGGCGGCCGCGCGCAGTTCGTGGACGGCGGCCAGCGTCTGCTGCGGATCGCGCGCCACGGCGGCGTGTTCGGCATGCAGCTTCACGGCCGTCAGAGGCGTGCGCAACTGGTGCGCGGCATCGGCGATGAACTTGCGCTGCGCGTCGAGCGCGGTCTTGAGCCGCCCGAGCAGCGCGTTCATCGCGCTCGTCAGCGGCCGGATTTCGAGCGGCACCTCGGTTTCGTCGACGGGTTCGAGCGAGGTGTGGGTCTGCCGGTTCAGCGAATCGGCCAGGTGCGTGAGCGGCCCCAACTGCTGGTTCACGACGCGCCAGACGATGCCCCAGCCGGCCAGCAGCAGCAACAGCAGCGGCATCATGATCGCGACCAGGAACTCGGCCGCGATCTGGTAGCGATGGCGCACCGGCTGCGCCACCTCGACGATCATCGGGTTGCCGTCGTCGGTCTGCTCCACGCGCACCTGCGCGACACGCACGGCCTGGCCTTCGTAGTCGGCCTCGAACACATACGCGTAATGCATGCGCCGCACGCTCGTGCCCTGCAGCGGCAGCTTCGGGTCGCCGGCCAGCTCGTGCTCGCCGTCGCTGATCCGGTAGATCAGCTGTTCGGCCGGGTCGGAGAACATCGCCTGCGCGAGCGGCGGCACCGTGAACGGCGCGTCGGGGCCGGCGATCTGGATCTGCTTCGAGATCGCGGTGGCGAGATCGGCAAGCGATCGATCGATCACGTGCTGCGTGTATTGCCACGCGAGCCAGTAGGCGATCAGGCCGCTCATCAGCGCGAGCATCGACAGGGGCGCGGCGAGCCGCCGGAGCAGCGAGCGGCGCAGGCTGGTGGCGGCCGGTTCGGAGGGCATCGCTTCAATCATCGAAAAAAGCAGCGCCCGGCCGGGGCCGGGCGAGACGTGGAACGTGCGGGCGCGGTGCGCCGTCTGGCGGTGCCCGGGCGGCGCCGGGCGCGGTCTCAGACGCTCGCCGGCTGGCGGATTTCCTGCAGCAGGTAGCCGAAGCCGCGCACCGTGACGATCTCCACGCGGCACTGTTCGAGCTTCTTGCGCACGCGGTGGACATAGACTTCGATCGCGGTGTCGCCGAGGTCGCCGCCGAAGTGCGTCAGGTGGTCCTGCAACTGCGCCTTGCTGACCACGCGGCCATGGCGCAGCAGCAGCATTTCGAGCACGGCGAATTCGCGCGGCGAGAGTTCGAGCGGCTTGTCGTCGTTGAAGATGCGGCGATCGACGCCCGACAGGCGCACGCCACCGAGTGAGACTTCCGGACGCGGCATGTCGCTGTGCGGGCCGCTGCGGCGCATCACTGCGCGAATGCGTGCCTCGAGCTCGGCCGGTTCGAACGGCTTCAGCATGTAGTCGTCGGCGCCGGAATTGAGGCCCTGCACGCGGTCGTTGAGCTCGTCGCGCGCCGTCAGCACGATCACCGGGGTGTGGCGATTCGTCTGACGGAAACGCGACAGCAGCGTCATGCCGTCGATGCCGGGCAGGCCCAGGTCGAGGATCACGAGTTCATGGCGATTCTGCGCGAGCGCCTGCTCGGCGAAAATGCCGTCGTGGACCATGTCGACGGTGAAGCCTGCTTGTTCGAGGCTGCTCTGGATGCCGCGTGCGATGGGGCGGTCGTCTTCGATGAGGAGGAGTCGCATGAGATTCGCTCAAGTACAATGGGTTGGCTGGGACATCACGACGCCGTTTCCAACAGCATGTCGCGTGGCCGACGACAGGCAAGGCGGCTAGCGAACGAAATTCCAACTATATGTCCGACATCTCGATCCACGAACTCGAAGCCGCGATCAATTTCTGGCGCGCCCGCTCACCATCGAGCGGCGATGAACTCAAGCTGTGCGAAGAGGCGAGCGCGCTTTCCAAGCCGTATGCGTTGCTGATTGTACAGCGGCAAAGCGCGCTAAAACTGGAAGGTTTGGACCCCATTGCACGTCGTGCCTGGGAGTCTTACGCGCGCCTTAAGAACGGCTTGGAAAGCTGAAGGCTCGCGCCATCAACCAGGTTCTGCATCAAGCAACGTGCGGCGGTGCTGAAGCGTTGACGTGGCCGCGGGTTTGTCCGCGGCCATTTGTTTTGCGGTGTGTTACGAGCGTGCGGCGAAACGAGGGCGCGTGATGCGACGCGCGACCGGTGGGCCGCCGGAATGAACAGAGGCGGGGAACGCGAACGGGACAGAGGGACGCATCGCGCCGAAGACGCGCGATGCGAAGCCTGCAGGCCGTGGCCGAGGTGCCCGCGCGGCGTGCGGCTCAGCCGAGCTGCGCGTGGGCGTCGCGGCCGACTTCGTCGATGAAGCGCGCGAGCTTGATGTCGCGTTCGGTGAGTCCGTTCGCGTCGTGCGTGGACAGCGTGATGTCGACGCGGTTGTAGACGTTGAACCACTCGGGATGGTGATCCATTTCCTGAGCCTTGATCGCCACGCGGGTCATGAAGCCGAACGCCGCGTTGAAATCGGCGAAGCGCAGGCTGCGCTGGATCGCATCGCGGCCGGGCACGGCCGACCAGTGCGGGAGCGTCTCGAGTTGCGTCTTGCGTTCTTCTGATGTGAGTTTGTGGATCATGGCAGTGCCCTCGTGTGCGGGTGACGCGCGCCCGGCCGCCGTCGCACGAACCTCGCGAAGCGGCGGCGCGCCATCGACACATTCTTTCATATTTGCCGCGGGACGGCGTTGATTCAGGAGCGGCCGGTGGTGTCGTCGTCGCTGGCCCAGCCTTCGCCGGTGCCGCGATGCAGGACCCGGTCGCCGGCCAGCACGGCGCCGGCCGGATGCTCGACGAGCCCGGCGAGCCGTCTGGCCAGCGCGCGCGCGTCCACCTTCGCGAGCGCGAACAGCTGCTCGAAATCGTCGATCACGAAATAGGTCTTCTGGAACGTGTCGATGCGATAGGCGGTGCGCATCACGCGGTCGAGATCGAAGCCGATCCGGTTCGGTGCGTCGCTCTCGAGGCTGTAGACCGATTCGCCGCGGCTCGACACGATGCCGGCGCCGTAGATGCGCAGCTGGTCAGGGTCGTGCCGGCTGCGGATCAGGCCGAATTCCACCGTGTACCAGTAGAGCCGGCCCAACAGCGACAGCGCGAACGGATCGTCGGACACGGCGAGCGCGGCCTGGCCGTAGGCATGCATGTAGTCGGCGAACACCGGATCGATCAGCAGCGGCACGTGGCCGAACAGGTCGTGGAAGCAGTCCGGCTCCTGCAGGTAGTCGAGCTGGTCCGGGCGGCGCATCCACCAGGTGACGGGGAAGCGGCGATTCGCAAGGTGTGCGAAGAATACGTCGCCGGGCACGAGCCCCGGCACCGCGACGATCTCCCAGCCGGTGGCCGGCTTGAGCTGCCGGTTCACGTCCTCGAACGACGGCACGCGGTCGGCCGGCAGCGTGAGGCGCTTCATGCCGGTCACGAACGCGTCGGCCGCGCGGCCCTCGAGCAGCGCCGTCTGCCGCGCGTAGAGCTGCGACCAGACCGCGTGATCGACGCGCGTATAGCGCTCGAGCGGCTGATCGATGGTGAAATCCGGGCGGGTCTCGAGACCCGCGTCGAACTGCTCCTGCAGCATCGCGGTGACGACGGTGGACATGGCTGGCTCTGAATGGCTGCGGTGACGATGCATGCCAGTGTAGAGCGGGTAACGCGCGGGAAGGGCGCAATTTCGACGTTGGAAACCCGTTTAATGCGATAATCTCGCATCAACGAATAAAATCACGCGGAGAATCTTCATGTTGGAACTCGACCACTTCGATCTGGCGCTGCTCGACGTGCTGCAGCGCTTCGGACGCGCGACCCACCAGCAGCTCGGCGAGCAGGTGCCGCTGTCGCCGTCGCAGATCGGCCGGCGCCTGCAGCGGCTCGAGGCGGCCGGCGTGATCGACGGCTATCGCGTGGTGCTGCGCCCGGAGCGGCTCGGGCTCGGCGTGACCGCGTTCACGAGCCTGAAGCTCAAGCACCACGGCGATTCGATCATCGAGCAGTTCCAGCAGCAGATCGACGTGCTGGCCGAAGTGCTCGAATGTCATGCGGTGGTGGGCGACGCCGACTACCTGCTGCGGATCGTGGCGCCGGACCTGAACGCGCTGTCGTCGTTCGTGATGAAGAAGCTGATGCGCGTGCCCGGCGTGGACAGCGTGCGCTCGAACATCGTGCTGACGACCTTCAAGCGCAACGGCCCGCTGCCGCTGTCGCATCTGGAGCCGGGGGCGGCGCCGGCCTGAGCGGAGCCCGGCCGGCGCCCCGGGGTGGACGATGCGATTCCTTCCCCCGCGCCTGGCCAGGCGGCTCAGGCGGCCGTCGGCTCCTGCGCGAGCAGGTCGACGTAGGCCACCGCGACCAGATCCTCGCCCGCCACGCCGAGCTTCGCGAATACCTCGTGCGCCTCGGCCTCGCCCCCCGCTTCGTCGTCGTCCTCGGCCAGCACCACCTCGAGTTCGACGAAATCGCCGAGCCCGTCCACGCGGTCCAGATGGATGCGCGTGCGGCCGGCCAGATAGACGTGGCGCTCCTTCGTGACGATGCCGCGCGTGGTCAGCGCGGTGGCGAGCAGCGCATGCATCGCATCCGGGTTCGTCACCGGGCTGCGCGTGTAGTACGACGCCTTCGGGCCGTCGCGATCGTCGCGCTGGTAGAAGATCAGTTCGGCCGGCGTGCCGTCCTCGAAGCGGCGCAGCTTGAGGCGGCCGCGCGGCACGTCATAAAAGAAATCCTGCTGACGATAAAAGAGCGGTTCCTCCGTGGCGAGCGATGCCGCCTTGTCGCGCAGGCCGTCAAAGTCGCGGGCGCGAGCCTTGATCTCGATGTTGCGTGCCATGCCGTTCTCCTCAGTCTTGGCGATGCGAAATCGCTTGGGTTGGGTCAGCCAATCTAGCAAAAACCCGGCGACCGTGGCGTGACGCGCGCGCCTCGCTTCGCACGGCGCCGCGGTGCCGGCCGCATGCCGTGCGGTGACCGTGCGCGAAACGCCGGGTTCACCGTCGAAAAACGTCCCTCCTGTTGATAAGCCCGCGCAGGCGCGGCCGGGGCCGCATGCCGGCGTCAGGCGGCCCACTGCGCCTCGACGAGCCGCAGCGCGGCCGCGATCGCAGGCTCCTCGCGGCGCGCGGCCAGCGTGACGAAGGTCAGCTCGGTCGGCACCGTGACCGGCTCGACGATCACGAGCGCATGCGCGTGCGCCTCGCGTAGCGCGATCGAATCGCGCGCCAGCGTGAGCCCGACGCCGGACTTCACGAGATCGAGCATCGACGGTTCCTGATCGACCTCGGCGACCTTCACCGGCTGCACGCCGGCTTCGGCGAAGCGCCGAGACAGCAGCCGGTGATGCGCCGAGGAGGGTGGCGTCCAGATCCACGGCAGCGCCGCCAGCGCGCGCCAGTCGCGGGCGCGCTGCACGCGTTCCTTCCAGCCGGCCGGCGCGAGCACGCGATACTGGTAGCGGGTGAGCGTGCGAGTGTGGAACAGCGCACCGTGGTGTGGATCGTCGTCGTCGGGGCGGCCGATCGAATAACCGACGTCGAGTTCGTGCGCGCGGATCGCGTCGCGCACCCAGCCGGACATGCCGTGTCGCAGTTCCGTTTCGAGCCGCGGATGGGTTTCGACGAGCTGCCTGAGAAAGCCGCCGAGCCGCAGAAATTCGGGATCGAGTACCGTGCCGATCCGCAGCCGGCCCCGCACTTCCTGGCGCAGCGCGCTGGCCGCGCGAAGCACCTCGCCGGCCGCCGACAACGCGCGCTCGGCGTGCGGCAGCAGCGCCTGCCCGTCGCGCGTCAGCACGAGGCCGCGCGACGTGCGCGCGAACAGCACCACGCCGAGCACCTGCTGCAGATGCTTGATCTGCAGGCTGACCGCGGGCTGCGTGAGGCAGAGCTGCGCGGCGGCGCGCGTCAGGTTGCCTTCGCGGGCCACCGCGGCGAAGGCGCGGAGCAGGATCAGATCCATCGAGCAATATTTGCCGGGCTTATGATGCGGTTGAGCATAACTCATTGGATCGCGAGCGCGCGGCACGAGTACGCTTCGATTCCATACTGGCCGGGCGGCGCGTCCCGGTCCGACCATAACCGGACATAGCCCGGCCACCGATGCCGGGACGACATGGAAGGAGACGAATCGTGACATCCGAACGCACGCTCGAGGGCGAATTCGATTATGTGATCGTCGGCGCGGGCACCGCGGGCTGCTTGCTCGCGAACCGCCTCAGCGAAGATCCCGAGGTCTCGGTGCTGCTGCTCGAGGCGGGCGGCAAGGACGACTATCACTGGATCCATATCCCCGTCGGCTATCTCTACTGCATCGGCAACCCGCGCACCGACTGGCTCTACAAGACGCAGCCCGAGGCGGCGCTGAACGGACGCGCGCTGTCGTATCCGCGCGGGCGCGTGCTGGGCGGCTCGTCGTCGATCAACGGCATGATCTACATGCGCGGCCAGCGCGAGGACTACGACGGCTGGGCCGAGCTGACCGGCGACGCCGGCTGGGCGTGGGACGCCGTGCTGCCGGTGTTCAGGCGCAGCGAGGACCACCACGGCGGCGGCAACGACGCGCACGGCGCCGGCGGCGAGTGGCGCGTGGAGCAGCAGCGGCTGCGCTGGAAGATCCTCGACGCGTTCGCCGAGGCCGTGCAGCAGAGCGGCATCCCGGCCACCGACGATTTCAATCGCGGCGACAACAGCGGGGTCGGCTATTTCGAGGTGAACCAGAAGCGCGGCGTGCGCTGGAACGCGGCCAAGGCGTTCCTGCGCCCGGCGCTGTCGCGCACGAACCTGACCATCATCACGGGCGCGCAGGTCGAGCGGCTTGCGTTCGACGGCGCGCGCTGCGCCGGCGTCGAGTATCGCGGCGGCGGCCAGCCGTTCGTCGCGCGGGCGCGCGGCGAGGTGATCGTCGCGGCCGGCGCCGTCAATTCGCCGGCGCTGCTGGAACTGTCCGGGATCGGCGACGCGGCGCGGCTGCGCGCGCTCGGCATCGAGGTGGTGCGCGACCTGCCCGGCGTGGGCGAGAACCTGCAGGACCACCTGCAGCTGCGCACGGCGTTTCGCGTGGCCGGCGTGCGGACCCTGAACACGCTGTCCGCGCACTGGTGGGGCAAGCTCTGGATCGGCGCCGAATACCTGCTGCGACAGAGCGGGCCGATGTCGATGGCGCCGTCGCAGCTCGGCGTGTTCACGAAGTCCGATCCGCACGATCCGTCGATCACGCGCGCCGATCTCGAATACCACGTGCAGCCGCTCTCGCTCGATCGCTTCGGCGAACCGCTGCACCGCTACGATGCGTTCACGGCCTCGGTCTGCAACCTGCGGCCGACCTCGCGCGGCAGCATCCACATCGATTCGCCCGATCCGTTCGCGGCGCCGCGCATCGCGCCGAACTATCTCGCCACCGAGGCGGACCGGCGCGTGGCCGCCAACGCGCTGCGCCTGACGCGGCGCATCGCGGCCGCGCCCGCGCTCGCGCGCTACCGGCCCGACGAGGTGCTGCCGGGGCACCGTTATCAGACCGACGAGGAACTGGCGATCGCGGCCGGCGCGGTCGGCACCACGATCTTCCATCCGGTCGGCACCTGCCGGATGGGGCGCGCCGACGATGCGCTCGCCGTGCTCGACAGCCGGCTGCGCGTGCGCGGCGTCGACGGCCTGCGGGTCGTCGACGCCTCGGTGATGCCGACCATCACCTCGGGCAACACGAACTCGCCGACGCTGATGATCGCCGAGCGCGCGAGCGAGATGATTCGCGCCGACCGGCGCGCGGGGCAGGGGCGGCCCGACGCCGTGATCGCGCCAGCCGCGCAGGCTCGTACCGATGCGCCGTCGCGCAGCAACGATACGGCCGCGGCCTGACCCAACGCGCGTCCTGCTCCAGGTCGATTCGCATCGCGCACCCGCGCGACGACGGAGCGCGTGATGCGCTGCCGGGGACACGCGTCCCCTGCGTCACGCGCGCGTCGGTACGAACCCTGATGGACGGCATGCGGGGAACGCAAATCGCTTCGCATGCCTAAGCCAGATCGCCGCGTGCCCGCGTTCGCGGCGCGCGGAGTCTCAGTGCAAATCCCGATGAATGCACTGCATCAACGGCGCGACAATGCGCGCAGCAGGCAGCGTGCGCCGTTCGATCCGGATCGAACGGCGCACCGGCATCGAGCTCGGCGGCAACCCTCATTCGACGGAGGGAATCGCGGCCGCTCGCGCGAGATTTTTGGTGTTGCGCGTCACATCGGATGGAAGCGGGCATGATTCTCGGCGACACGATTCTGGAGACGCACGGACTCACCAAGGAGTTCCGGGGATTCACGGCGGTGAGCGGCGTGAACCTGCGCGTGCGGCGCGGCTCGATTCATGCGCTGATCGGCCCGAACGGCGCCGGCAAGACCACCTGCTTCAATCTGCTGACCAAATTCCTGCGGCCCACCGCCGGCGAAATCGTCTACAACGGTATCGACATCACGCGTGAGCGGCCCGCGCAGATCGCGCGGCGCGGCATCATCCGCTCGTTCCAGATCTCCGCGGTGTTCCCGCATCTCACGGCGCTGCAGAACGTGCGCGTCGGCCTGCAGCGCAGCCTGCGCAGCGAGTTCCACTTCTGGCGCAGCGCCCGCACGCTGCGCCGCCTCGACGATCGAGCGATGGATCTGCTGACCCAGGTGGGCCTGACCGATTTCGCGCACATCCCGACGGTCGAGCTCGCCTACGGCCGCAAGCGCGCGCTCGAGATCGCCACCACGCTCGCGATGGAGCCCGAACTGATGCTGCTCGACGAACCGACCCAGGGCATGGGCCATGAGGATGTCGATCGCGTGACGGCGCTGATCCGCAAGGTGTCGAGCGGGCGCACCATCCTGATGGTCGAGCACAACATGAACGTGATCGCCGGCATCTCCGACACGATCACCGTCCTGCAGCGCGGCGAGGTGCTGGCGGAAGGTTCGTATGCCGAAGTATCGAAGAATCCGCTCGTGATCGAGGCCTACATGGGGAGCGCGGGAGCGCACCGATGAGCGGCGAGCGGATGGAACCGGAACTCGGCGCCCCGCAGCGCGCCACCACCACCGCGCCGAACACGGCGCGGGCCGCGGCCGACGTGCCGGCGCTCGCGATCTCCGGGCTGGAAGCCTGGTACGGCGAATCCCACATACTGCACGGCGTGGACCTGCGCGTGGCGCGCGGCGAGGTGGTCACGCTGCTCGGCCGCAACGGCGCGGGCCGCACCACCACGCTGCGCGCGATCATGGGCCTGACCGGCCGGCGGCGCGGCTCGATCCGCATCGGCGGACGCGAGACGATCGGGCTGGCCACGCACCGCATCGCGCGCAGCGGCGTCGGCTATTGCCCCGAGGAACGCGGCATCTTCGCGAGCCTGTCGTGCGAGGAAAACCTGCTGTTGCCGCCCGCCGTCGGCGCGCGCGAGCATGCGATGTCGCTCGACGAGATCTACGCGCTGTTCCCGAACCTCGCCACGCGCCGGCACAGCCAGGGCACGCGGCTCTCGGGCGGCGAGCAGCAGATGCTCGCGGTCGCGCGCATCCTGCGCACCGGCGCGAACCTGCTGCTGCTCGACGAGATCTCCGAGGGCCTCGCGCCGGTGATCGTGCAGACGCTCGCGCGCATGATCGTCGCGCTGAAGGCGCGCGGCTACACCATCGTGATGGTCGAGCAGAACTTCCGTTTCGCCGCGCCGCTCGCCGACCGCTTCTACGTGATGGAGCACGGCCGCATCGTCGAGCATTTCGGTGCGTCGCAACTCGACGGCAAGATGCCGGTGCTGCACGCGCTGCTCGGCGTCTGAACGCGCCACGCGAACGGCCCGCCGACGGCGCCCGCCGGACGATACGACGACATAACCACAACGCAGCACCTCAGGAGACGTCAATGAAACTGAAGATCCTCGCGCGCGCGTGCTTCGGCGCCGCGCTTGCGGTTGCCGCCGTCGCGGCCGCTCCGGCGCAGGCGGCCGGTGATGTCGTGAAGATCGGCTTCATCACCGATCTGTCCGGGCTGTACACCGATATCGACGGCCCCGGCGGCATCGAGGCGATCCGCATGGCGATCGCCGACTTCGGCGGCAAGGTCAACGGCAAGCCGATCGAGTTCGTCTACGCCGATCACCAGAACAAGGCCGACATCGCCGCCTCGAAGGCGCGCGAATGGATGGATCGCGACGGGCTCGACCTGCTGGTGGGCGGCACCAATTCGGCCACCGCGCTGTCGATGAACCAGGTGGCGGCCGAGAAGAAGCGCGTCTACATCAACATCGGCGCCGGCGCGGACAACCTCACCAACGAGCAATGCACGCCGTACACGATCCACTATGCCTACGACACGATGGCGCTCGCCAAGGGCACCGGCTCGGCCGTCACGAAGCAGGGCGGCAAGACCTGGTTCTTCCTGACCGCCGACTACGCGTTCGGCAAGGCACTCGAGAAGAACACCTCCGACGTCGTGAAGGCCAACGGCGGGCAGGTGCTCGGCGCGGTGCGCCATCCGCTGTCGGCCTCGGATTTCTCGTCGTTCCTGCTGCAGGCGCAGGCCTCGAAGGCGCAGATCCTTGGCCTCGCCAACGCGGGCGGCGACACCATCAACTCGATCAAGGCCGCCAGGGAATTCGGCATCACCAAGACCATGAAGCTGGCCGCGCTGCTGGCGTTCATTTCCGACATCCACAGCCTGGGCCTGGAGACGACCCAGGGCCTCGTGCTGACCGACAGCTGGTACTGGAACCGCGACGACGCCTCGCGCAAGTGGGCGCAGCGCTTCTTCGCGAAGACCAAGAAGATGCCGACCAGCCTGCAGGCGGCCGATTATTCCTCGGTGACGACCTACCTGAAGGCGGTGCAGGCGGTGGGTTCGACCGATGCCGACAAGGTGATGGCGCAACTGAAGACGCAGAAGATCGACGACTTCTACGCGAAGGGCTACGTGCGCGCGGACGGCAGCATGATCCACGACATGTACCTGATGGAGGTGAAGAAGCCGTCCGAATCGAAGGAGCCGTGGGATTACTACAAGGTTCTCGCGACGATTCCGGGCGAGCAGGCGTTCGCGACCAAGCAGGAATCGCGCTGCGCATCGTGGAAATGAGCTGAACCCGTTCCCGCGCGGCGCCGGTCCCGCCCGTGGCGGTGAGCCGGTGCCGGGCGCGCCGCGCTCCCTCTTCAAACGGCAGGTTCGATGGACATCTTTGGCATTCCGTTGTCGGCGATGCTGAGCCAGTTGCTGCTCGGCCTCGTCAACGGCTCGTTCTACGCGATCCTGAGCCTCGGGCTCGCGGTGATCTTCGGGCTGCTCAACGTGATCAACTTCGCGCACGGCGCGCTGTTCATGCTCGGCGCGATGCTCGCGTGGATGGGGCTCAACTATTTCTCGCTGCCGTACTGGGCGATGCTCGTGATCGCGCCGCTCGCCACCGGATTGTTCGGCATCCTGATCGAGCGGACCATGCTGCGCTGGCTTTACCGGCTCGATCATCTGTACGGGCTGCTGCTGACGTTCGGCATCACGCTTGTCGTGGAGGGCGTGTTCCGCTCGATCTACGGCGCGTCGGGCCAACCCTACGACGTACCCGCGCTGCTGGCCGGCGCGACCGACCTCGGCTTCATGTATCTGCCGAACTATCGCGCCTGGGTGGTGGTGGCGTCGCTGTCGGTCTGCCTCGCCACCTGGTTCGTGATCGAGAAGACGCGGCTCGGCGCCTACCTGCGCGCCGGCACCGAGAACCCGAAGCTGGTCGAGGCGTTCGGGGTGAACGTGCCGCTGATGATCACGCTCACCTACGGCTTCGGCGTCGCGCTGGCGGCGTTCGCGGGCGTGCTGGCCGCGCCGGTGATCCAGGTCTCGCCGCTGATGGGGCAGCCGATGATCATCACCGTGTTCGCCGTGGTCGTGATCGGCGGGATGGGCTCGATTCTCGGCTCGATCGTCACGGGCCTGCTGCTCGGCGTGATCGAGGGTTTCACGCGCGTGTTTTATCCGGAGGCGTCCGCGACCGTCGTGTTCGTGATCATGGCGCTGGTGCTGCTGGTGCGTCCGGCGGGCCTGTTCGGCAAGGAGCGATGATGCAGAGAAAGGTGCTTTATGGTCTGCTGCTGGCCGGCCTCGCGGTCGCGCCGTTCGTGGGCGTCTATCCGCTGTTCGTCATGAAGGTGATGTGCTTCGCGCTGTTCGCGGCCGCGTTCAACCTGCTGATCGGCTATACGGGGCTGCTGTCGTTCGGCCATGCGATGTTCCTCGCCACGGCCGGCTACGTGACCGGCTACGCGATCCAGACGCTCGGCGTCGCGCCCGAGCAGGGCGTGCTGGCCGGTACCGCGGCGGCGACGGCGATGGGGCTGGTGGTGGGGCTGTTCGCGATCCGCCGGCAGGGGATCTACTTCGCGATGATCACGCTCGCGTTCGCGCAGATGGTCTATTTCGTCTATCTGCAGGCGCCGTTCACGCATGGCGAGGACGGCCTGCAGGGTGTGCCGCGCGGGCGCCTGTTCGGGCTGCTCGACCTGTCGTCGGACCTGACGCTTTATTACGTGATCCTGGTGGCCGTGGTGCTGGCCGCGATGTCGATCGTGCGGATCGTGCATTCGCCGTTCGGCCAGGTGCTGGTCGCGATCAAGGAGAACGAGCCGCGCGCGATCTCGCTCGGCTACGACACCGACCGCTTCAAGCTGCTCGCGTTCGTGCTATCCGCGGCGCTGGCCGGGCTGGCTGGCTCGCTGAAGGTGCTCGTGCTCGGCTTCGAGACGCTCGGCGACGCGTACTGGACCATGTCGGGCCTCGTGATCCTGATGACGCTGGTGGGCGGGATGGGCACGCTGTTCGGGCCGCTGCTCGGCGCGGCGCTGATCGTGCTGCTCGAGGAGCGGCTCGGTGACATCGGCACCTGGCTGGCCTCGGTCACGGGCGTGCAATGGTTCCGCTCGCTCGGCGAATCGACCTCGATCGTCACCGGGCTGATCTTCATCGCCTGCGTGCTCGCGTTCCGGCGCGGCATCGTCGGCGAGATCATCGCGCGCGTGAAACCGTTGCGTGCTTCGTCGTGATGCGCAGCGGCAAAGCACGGGACGAGGCGGAGGGACAATTGACGGCAACTGGCGGTGAATGCCGGTCAATTCACCGGTACCTCGCCTGATTTTGTGCCCAATTTTCGTGCGGCGATGCACCATAGGGGTAAATGCTAGGTTGTCGCATACCCGGCGGTTGTTTAATCTTCGTCTCAGTTCTGATGCACCGCGAAACGAATTTTGCAGGTGGAGAACGAGGAGACAATCGAGGCACAAAGTGCCCGGCCCCAAAGCGCTGTTGGACGGAATCCAACAGCGCTTTTTCATTTTCGGCGCTCGCCGGGGGTGTCTGTTTCGGAGTTTTTCTGTTTTGCGCCAGCCTGCAATGGGCGGGTGGTTGGTCGGCGGTTTGTTTCCCTTTTCTGGTTTTGTCTGACTTTGTCTGACGTCGCTCGGGTTCGGCGACGCGGGGTTGCGCACGGGCGTGTGGAAACTTCTTGCGCGTGGAGTGGATCGGCGAGACACGCGGATAAGTAGGCGATCGTTGTGCTTCTGGCGGTGATGAGGGTGGCGCTTGGCGTGCGTCGAGAAGGTCTTGGCGGGGCGCGTGCGGGTCGTTTGATGGGTTGCGTGCAGGATGAGTGCCGGAGCGCTGGTGTGGCTGATCGCGGAGGAAGCTTGTCCGTTGATATGCGCCATTTGATTCGAGGTTCGTGGCCGCGCGTCATGCATCGAAATGGATTGGATGTTGGATTACCGCCGCCACAAAAGTGGGGTGTTCGCGACATCGAGGAATCGGCCACGATCTTTTCGTCGGGGATATCACCGGATCGATGAAGACCGATTCGGCCGGACGCAGCGGATGGCGTCGCCGTCATTCGAAATCTTGGTTGCGCTTGGCATTCATGTAATCGACTGGACGTGGATGTGAGACCAACCATCGATACGATGCCGGATCGAACAGCGTGGTGTCATGCACGATTCGCGCGCTGCGAACGCGCCATTTCATCCTACCGAGTCTGTCGCTTCAGAGCCTCGTTGAACCCGCGAGCCATCGATCCCCTTCATCCGGCTTGCGATGGCTTGCACATTCCCGAGTTGAGGGAGCACTATGGTTTCACGTGAAACAATTTTCCGCGCCCGATCATGGTGGCGAAAAAGCACTCCTCGCAGCAAGTCGAAAACATACCGACGACCTACCGAGCGACGCGCTTCATCGCTCGCCAAACCCGAACCGGTCCCAATCGGCCGGCCCACTCCCGCCAGTGTTGGAAAAAAGCGGCGTGTTTCACGTGAAACACGCGGTTTTTGTCCGCTATCCATTCGGTCGATATTCGGGCCAAAAGCGAACCCGCTATAATTCGGCCCATACTTCTCTCTCAGGTTCGCGCTCGTTCTGACGCGAAATCCGCAATGCTTTATCCCACTGAATTTGACGTGATCGTCGTCGGCGGCGGTCACGCCGGTACGGAAGCCGCTTTGTCCGCCGCCCGCATGGGCGTGAAAACGCTGCTGCTGACGCACAACATCGAAACGCTCGGACAGATGAGCTGCAACCCGTCGATCGGCGGGATCGGCAAGGGCCATCTGGTGAAGGAGGTCGACGCGCTGGGCGGTGCGATGGCGATCGCCACCGACGAGGCTGGCATCCAGTTCCGGATTCTCAACTCGTCAAAGGGGCCGGCCGTGCGCGCCACGCGCGCGCAGGCCGATCGTCTGCTGTATAAGCAGGCGATCCGCAGCCGCCTCGAAAATCAGCCGAACCTCTGGCTGTTCCAGCAAGCCGTGGACGATCTGATCGTCGAAGGCGAGCGCGTGGTCGGCGCGGTTACGCAGATCGGCGTCCGCTTCCTGGCGCGTGCGGTCGTGCTGACCGCCGGCACATTCCTCGACGGCAAGATCCACGTCGGCCTGAACAACCACACCGGTGGGCGGGCAGGGGATCCGGCGGCCGTGTCGCTGTCCGCACGCCTGAAGGAGCTGAAGCTGCCGCAAGGCCGGCTCAAGACCGGTACGCCGCCACGCATCGACGGCCGCTCGATCGACTTCTCCAAGCTCGAGGAACAGCCAGGCGATCTCGATCCGATCCCGGTATTCTCGTTCCTCGGCCGCATCGAACAACACCCGCGGCAGATGCCGTGCTGGGTCACGCACACGAACGAGAAGACGCACGACATCATCCGCAGCGGTCTCGACCGTTCGCCGATGTACACCGGCGTAATCGAAGGCGTCGGTCCGCGTTATTGCCCGTCGATCGAGGACAAGATCCACCGCTTCGCTTCGAAGGATTCGCATCAGATCTTTCTCGAGCCGGAAGGGCTGACCACGAATGAGTTCTACCCGAACGGGATCTCGACCAGCCTGCCGTTCGACGTGCAGCTCGATCTCGTCCATTCGATGCGGGGGCTGGAGCATGCGCACATCCTGCGCCCCGGCTATGCGATCGAATACGATTACTTCGACCCACGCGGCCTGAAGGCCTCGCTAGAAACGAAGGTGATCGAGGGCCTGTTCTTCGCCGGGCAGATCAACGGCACCACCGGCTACGAGGAAGCGGCAGCGCAAGGTCTGCTAGCCGGGATCAACGCCGGCCGCTATGCACAGGGCAAGGAAGCATGGTGCCCGCGCCGTGACCAAGGCTATCTCGGCGTGCTCGTCGACGATCTGGTCACACGCGGCGTGTCCGAGCCGTACCGGATGTTCACGAGCCGTGCCGAATATCGCCTGAGCCTGCGCGAAGACAATGCCGACATGCGCCTGACCGAGATCGGCCGCGAACTCGGCGTCGTCGACGACGCGCGTTGGGACGCGTTCAGCCGCAAGCGCGACGCTGTTTCACGTGAAACAGAGCGGCTACGTTCTACCTGGGTGACGCCGAAGACGCTGCCGGTGGAAGAGGCGACAGCCCTGCTCGGCAAGGCAATCGATCATGAATACAGCCTGGCCGAATTGCTGCGCCGCCCCGGTGTCGGCTACGCTGGTGTTTGCGGCTTGCGTGGCGGAGAATGCGGCCCGACCGAGCCGCTGGCTGACGATCCGGTGCTGCTGGCCCAGATCGAGGAGCAGATCGAGATCGGCATCAAGTACCAAGGCTACATCGAGCGCCAGGCCGGCGAGATCGAGCGCAACGGCGCGCACGAGAATACGCGCCTGCCGGACGGCATCGATTACGCCGAGGTGCGCGGGTTGTCGTTCGAGGCACGTCAGAAGCTGAACCAGCATCGGCCGGAAACGATCGGGCAGGCATCGCGGATCTCGGGCATCACGCCGGCGGCGATCTCGCTGCTGATGGTTCATCTGAAGCGCGGCCTCGGCCGGCGCGGCACGACGTCGGCGACGACGGGCGAAGCGGGGGGCAACAACGTCCCGACGCAGCAATGACGGGGCGGCATCCGATGGCGGGCGCGTCCCGCGAGGCATTGCATGCATTGCTGGCCGACGGCCTCGATTCGCTCGGGCTCAAGCTCGACGAGGCACAGGTGGCAAAACTGCTCGATTACGTTGCGCTGCTCGGCAAGTGGAACGCGGTCTACAACCTGACCGCGATCCGCGACCCGCGGCAGATGCTGATCCAGCACATCCTCGATTCGCTGTCGATCGTTCCGCACCTGAGTTCGCTCGACGCAGCCACCAAGGCGCTCGACGTCGGTTCGGGCGGGGGCCTGCCGGGTATCGTGCTCGCGATCGTGTTTCCGGGCTGGCAGGTCACGCTGAACGACATCGTCCACAAGAAGTCCGCGTTCCAGACGCAGGCGAAGGCGGAGCTGAAGCTCGCGAACCTGTCGGTCGTCACGGGCCGCGTCGAGGCGCTGCGTCCCGGCCACGAAGTGCCGGCGCAGTTCGACGTGATCGTTTCGCGCGCGTTCGCCGACCTGGCCGATTTCGTGTCGCTGGCCCGCCATCTGGTGGCGCCGGGCGGGGCGATCTGGGCGATGAAGGGCGTGCGTCCCGACGATGAAATCGCGCGACTGCCGGCAGGTTCACAGGTTCGCCGGACGATCCGGCTCGCGGTGCCGACGCTCGACGCTGAGCGGCATCTGATCGAAGTCGGCGTCGCCGAAGCCCAATGAAATGTGACGCGGGTGTCCGCGTCCAACGGTTTTAGAAAGAGGGACAAACCAACGATGGCAAAAATCTTCTGCGTGGCCAACCAGAAGGGGGGCGTCGGCAAGACGACGACGACGGTCAATCTCGCCGCGAGCCTCGCTGCCCAGGAGCAGCGCGTGTTGCTGATCGATCTGGACCCGCAGGGCAATGCCACGATGGGCAGCGGTATCGACAAGGCGGCCTGCGAATCGACCGTCTACGAAGTGCTTGTCGATGGCGTCGATATCGAGCAGGCGCGCGTGCGTCCCGAGGCGCTCGCCTATGACGTGCTGCCGGCCAACCGCGAACTCGCGGGCGCCGAGATCGAGCTGGTCGAGGTCGAGAATCGCGAGCGCCAGCTGAAGGCCGCGATCGACAAGATCGCCGATCAGTACGACTTCGTGCTGATCGACTGCCCGCCGGCGCTGTCGCTGCTGACGCTGAACGGCCTGTGCGCGGCGCACGGCGTGGTGATTCCGATGCAGTGCGAGTATTTCGCGCTGGAAGGGCTGTCCGATCTGGTCAACACCATCAAGCAGATCCACGCGAACCTGAACCGCGAGCTGAAGGTGATCGGCCTGTTGCGCGTGATGTTCGATCCGCGCATCACGCTGCAGCAGCAGGTGTCCGATCAACTGAAGGCGCACTTCGGCGACAAGGTGTTCGACGCGGTGATCCCGCGCAACGTGCGTCTGGCTGAAGCGCCGAGCTACGGGCTGCCGGGCGTGGTGTTCGATCGCGCCTCACGCGGCGCGCAGGCCTACCTGCAGTTCGGCGCGGAGATGATCGAGCGGGTGCGCGCGCTGTGAGCGCCGCGGGTTCCGGGCTAGCGAACGAGGGAATGCGATGAATGCGGTAGCAAAGAAGAAGGGGCTGGGGCGCGGGCTCGAGGCCTTGCTCGGCGGCAGCGCCGACATCACCGAGGCGGTGAAGATCGAGGGCGCGCCGAACACGCTCGCGCTCGACCGGCTGCAGGCCGGCAAGTACCAGCCGCGCACGCGGATGGACGAGGGTGCGCTGCAGGAGCTGGCCGCGAGCATTCGCGCCCAGGGCGTGATGCAGCCGATCCTGGTGCGGCCGGTCGGTGCCGACCGGTTCGAGATCATCGCCGGCGAGCGGCGCTTCCGGGCCGCGCGTCTGGCCGGCCTGACCGAGGTGCCGGTGCTCGTCAGGCAGGTGACCGACCAGGCCGCCGCGGCGATGGCGCTGATCGAGAACATCCAGCGCGAGGATCTGAATCCGCTCGAAGAGGCGCACGGCATCCAGCGTCTGCTCGACGAGTTCAACTTCACGCATGAGCAGGCCGCCGAGTCGGTCGGCCGCTCGCGCAGCGCGGTCTCGAACCTGCTGCGCCTGCTGAATCTTGCCGCGCCGGTGCAGACCATGCTGCTGGCCGGCGATCTCGACATGGGCCACGCGCGCGCGCTGCTCGCCGTGGATGCGGCGACGCAGATCACGCTCGCGCATCAGGTGGTCAACAAGCGGCTGTCGGTGCGCGAGACCGAGAAGCTGGTCGCGCAGACCACCAAGGAAGCGCCGGCGCTGAAGGCGAAGTCGAAGGACGACGGCGGCCGCGACACGCGGCGCCTGGAGGAGGAACTGTCCGACATGCTCGCCTCGAACGTGAAGATCAAGCTGGGCCGCCGCGGGCGAGGGCAGCTGACGATCGACTTCGGCGACCTCGACGCGCTCGAGGGCATTCTCGTGCGGTTGCGCGGCAACGTCGCGGCCTGAGGCGAGGGCAACCCATGGTGGAACTGAGCGGGAAGAGCGCCCCCCGGCGGTGGCTCGCGTTCGTCGCGAGCGAGCCGGTGCTGTCGATCCTCGTGGTCGCGCTGATCGCGCTGCAGGTCGCGCGGCCACAGCCGGTGGCCGCGCTCGCGAGGCTCGTCGACTGGCAGACGGTAGCGACGCTGGCCGGCTTGCTGATGGTGACGAAGGCGCTCGAGATGTCGGGCTTCCTGATGTGGCTCGCGCACCGAATCGTCCAGCACGTGCGCACCGAGCGCTCGCTCGCGATGCTGCTGATCGTGTTCGCCGCGGTGCTCGCCACCTGGCTCACCAACGACGTGGCGCTGTTCGTCGCGGTGCCGCTCGTCGTCTCGCTGCAGAAACTCGCGCCGCTGCCGTTCAAGCGGCTCGTGATCTGCCTCGCGATCGCGGTCAACGCCGGTTCGATCGCGACGCCGCTCGGCAATCCGCAGAACCTGTTTCTCTGGCAGCGCAGTGGTGCGTCATTTGGTCGCTTCATCCTCGAACTGGGCCCGCTCGCGCTGATGACGATGGCGATGCTGCTCTTTCTGGCGGCTTGCTGGTTCCGTTCAAAACCCCTCGATTTTTCCGGGGATCGCGAGCCGCATCCGGTGCGCCGGCCGCTCGCGATCGCGGCCGCGCTGCTGTTCGCCGGCTTCGTGGCGGCGGCCGACGCACACTACGCGGTGCCGGGCGTGATCGTGGTCGCCGTGATGCTCGGCGTGCTCCGACGCGAGGCGGTGCTGCGCATCGATTGGCTGCTGCTGCTGATCTTCGTGCTGATGTTCGTGGTGCTGCGCGGTGCGGCGGCGCTGCCCGCGGTCCACGACACGCTCGCGCGGCTCGGCCTGGACGTGCCGCTGCGCCTTTACACGGCGGGCGCGGTGCTGTCGCAGGGCATCAGCAACGTGCCGGCGGCGATCCTGCTCTCGGAGTTCAGCGGCGACTGGCGCGCGCTCGCGTTCGGCGTGAGCGTCGGCGGCTTCGGCTTCGCGATCGGTTCGCTCGCGAACCTGATCGCGGTGCGGCTCGCGAAGGCGCCCGGCATCTGGCTGCCGTTCCACCTCGTCTGCGTGCCGTTCGGCCTCGCCGCGTTCGCGGCGGGCGCCGCCTGGCTGCGCTGGTTCTAACGGACTGCGGGTCGCGCCGCAGCCGGCGCGAGCCGGATCGAAACGGTTTTGAAAGGCGAAGCAGAAACAGACCTTACAACTGTTGTCTGTCGTCGAAAATTCACGCGATTTTGTTCGACTCGAACGTCGTTTCCGTGGTGTTTTTGTCTCGTGCAAAACCTTGAATCGCCTGCGGGTATCGCTTACAATCGCTCGGATTTGTTAGCACGGCAGCCCTGAAAGCCTATGGAAAGCTGACGGGAAGAAAAGCGAATTTGCGGAAGATTGCGATGGCGGGTCAAGCGCCGAAAGACAGGCACGACGATCACCATGCGCAGCAGGTCGCTGCCGCGCAGCGGCACGGCTCCCCGGCGGCGGATGACGACTGGGATGCCGGGCAGCAGGATAACCTTATCGTTCCGCTCACGCGGGCCGAGGCGCAGGCGCTGTTCGGTCCCGAGGTGAGCCGGCCATCTCGCGTCACCCCGTTTCGGGTGGTGATCGCGCAAGTGGCCTTGTCCCTGGTTGCAACGCTGGCGTGGTGGCTGTTTTCGAAGTCGCCGGGCGCCGCTGCGCAATCCGCGTTCATGGGCGGAGCGATCGGCTGGGTACCGAGTGCGGTGTTTGCAGCGAGACTGAGATTCGGCGGTGCGAACACCGTGATGGGCTGGATGTTCGGCGAGGCGCTGAAGCTGGGCGTGACGATCGCGATGTTCACCGCGGTGGCGCTCCGGTTTCCGGATGTGCATTGGGTGCCGTTGCTGGTCACCTACCTCGTCGCGCTGAAAACCTACTGGCTCGCTCTGGCCTGGCGGTAAAGCATACTGCAGCAAAACGGCTGTCGAATTCCGAATTGACGTGGGCGTCAGTATCGCAATACGACCCGAGGTTGCGCTCGCGTGTTCCCGCAATAATTTGTTGCGGCAATGCGTAAAACAACGATTTTCGACAATTTGGGTGGCATTAACGACTATGGCAGCTAGCGAAGGCACGCACGCTCTGGATCCGTCCGAGTACATTGCGCACCACTTGCAGAACTTCACCTCCTCGCATCAGACGTCGATCGTCGACTTCCATGTGTGGAACCTCGATACGCTGTTCTGGTCGATCGTCTGTGGCCTCGTCACCATCCTGGTGCTGCGTCTGGCCGCTCGCAAGGCCACGCCGGGCGTGCCCGGCCGCTTCCAGTGCCTGATCGAGATGGTCGTCGAGATGGTCGAGGATCAATCGAAGGCCGTGGTCCACGGCAATCGCACCTTCATCGCGCCGCTCGCCCTGACCGTGTTCGTCTGGGTGCTGCTGATGAACTCTCTCGACTTCCTGCCGGTGGATCTGCCGGGTCGCGTGATCGACCTGATCGGTCTGTCGGGCGTGATTCCCCACCATCGCATCGTCCCCACCGCCGACCTGAACGGCACGCTCGGCATCGCGCTCGGCGTGTTCGTGCTGATGATCTACTACAGCATCAAGATCAAGGGCCTGGGCGGCTTCGTGCATGAGCTGCTGTCGGCGCCGTTCGGCGCGCACCCGCTGCTGTGGATTCCGAACCTCGCGTTGAACATCGTCGAGTACGTCGCCAAGACGGTGTCGCTCGGCATGCGGCTGTTCGGCAACATGTACGCCGGTGAACTGGTGTTCCTGCTGATCGCCCTGCTCGGCAGCATGTGGAGCTTCGGTGGCGACGCGACGGTGCTCGGCTTCGTCGGTCACGTGATCGCGGGCAGCATCTGGGCGATCTTCCACATCCTGATCGTGCTGCTGCAGGCGTTCATCTTCATGATGCTGACGCTGGTGTATCTCGGTCAGGCGCACGAGAAGCACTGAGCGCGCCGGACCCACGAGTCTTCGTTTTTCGTTTTTTAAATCTCTAGTTCCCAGTCTTTTCACATAGGAGTGATCATGCAAGCTTTCATCGCCAACATCCAGGGTCTGACCGCCATCGGTATCGGCATCATCATCGGCCTGGGTGCCGTCGGCGCCTGTATCGGTATCGGCCTGATGGGCGGCAAGTACATCGAAGCCTGCGCACGTCAGCCTGAACTGATCAATCCGCTGCAAACGAAGATGTTCCTGCTGGCCGGCCTGATCGACGCCGCATTCCTGATCGGCGTGGGCGTGGCGATGCTGTTCGCGTTCGCGAACCCGCTCCTGTCGAAGCTCGCAGGCTAAGGTTCCCCGGAAATGTTGCGCCCGCACCGAAGGTGAGGGGCGCAGGGCGGAACGGAGACCGGGCGCTGATCGGCTGCAATCGATGAGCGCCTTACCGTTTCATTTTCCCGGAATAGCAGACTAAGGAAACACCGTGAATCTCAACGCAACCCTGTTTGCGCAGCTGGTCGTGTTCCTGATCCTCGCGTGGTTCACGATGAAGTTCGTGTGGCCGCCGCTGATCAATGCACTCGACGAGCGCGCGAAGAAGATCGCCGACGGCCTGGCCGCAGCGGAAAAGGGCAAGGCGGAACTCGAGGCCGCGCACCAGCGCGCCGACCAGGAACTCGCGCAAGCCCGCACCGACGGCCAGCAACGCATCGCCGACGCTGAAAAGCGCGCGCTCGCCGTCGCCGAAGAAATCAAGGCGAACGCGCAGGCCGAAGCGGCCCGCATCATCGCGCAAGCCAAGGCCGACGCCGAACAGCAAGTCGTGAAGGCCCGTGAAGCGCTGCGCGCCGACGTTGCCACGCTCGCCGTCAAGGGCGCCGAACAGATCCTGAAGCGCGAAGTCGACCAGACGGCCCATGCCGAACTGCTGAATCAACTGAAAGCCGAGCTCTGATCATGGCCGAATTTGCAACCATCGCCCGCCCTTACGCAGAAGCGCTGTTCCGCGTGGCCGAGGCTGGTGACATCGCCGCCTGGTCCACGCTCGTCGAGGCGCTGGCCCAGGTTGCGCAACTGCCCGAAGTGAAGTCTGTCGCATCGAGCCCGAAGGTGGCGCGCGAGCAGATCGTCGAGCTGCTGCTCGCCGCGGTGAAGTCGCCGCTCGCGGACAGCGCGGAAGCGAAGAACTTCGTGCGGATGCTGGTCGACAATCACCGCATCGTGCTGCTGCCGGAAATCGCCGTGCAATTCGACGAACTGAAGAACGCGCGCGAAGGCGCCGCCGACGTGCAGATCGTCAGCGCGTTCCCGCTCGAGGGCGTCCCGCTCGCCGAGCTCGTCGCGAGTCTCGAACGCAAGTTCGGGCGCAAGCTGAAGGCCACCGTCGAGATCGACGCGTCGCTGATCGGCGGCGTGCGCGTGACGGTCGGCGACGAAGTGCTCGATACCTCGGTGCGCGCGCGGCTGGCCAGCATGCAGGCTGCCTTGACGGCCTGAGCGCGGCTGCCGGCAACAGAATTGAACATCAGGAGCGAATATGCAACTCAATCCCTCTGAGATCAGCGAGCTGATCAAGAGCCGGATCCAGGGCCTTGAAGCGAGCGCGGACGTTCGCAACCAGGGCACCGTGATCTCCGTGACGGACGGCATCGTGCGCATCCACGGCCTGTCGGACGTGATGCAGGGCGAAATGCTCGAATTTCCGGGCAACACGTTCGGCCTCGCGCTGAACCTCGAGCGCGACTCGGTCGGCGCCGTGATTCTCGGCGACTACGGCCACATCTCGGAAGGCGACATCGTCAAGACGACGGGCCGCATTCTCGAAGTGCCGGTCGGCCCGGAACTGATCGGCCGCGTGGTCGATGCGCTCGGCAACCCGATCGACGGCAAGGGCCCGGTGAACGCGAAGGCGACCGATGCGATCGAGAAGATCGCCCCGGGCGTGATCTGGCGTCATGGCGTGTCGCAGCCGGTGCAGACGGGCGTCAAGTCGATCGACGCGATGGTGCCGATCGGCCGCGGCCAGCGCGAGCTGATCATCGGCGACCGCCAGACGGGCAAGACCGCCGTCGCGCTCGACACGATCATCAACCAGAAGGGCAAGGACCTCATCTGCATCTACGTCGCGATCGGCCAGAAGGCTTCGTCGATCATGAACGTGGTGCGCAAGCTCGAGGAAACCGGCGCGATGGAATACACCATCGTCGTGTCGGCCTCGGCCTCGGATTCGGCCGCGATGCAGTATCTCGCGCCGTATGCGGGCTGCTCGATGGGCGAATACTTCCGCGATCGCGGCCAGGACGCGCTGATCATCTATGACGATCTGACCAAGCAGGCCTGGGCCTACCGCCAGATCTCGCTGCTGCTGCGTCGCCCGCCGGGCCGCGAAGCGTATCCGGGTGACGTGTTCTATCTGCACTCGCGCCTGCTCGAGCGCGCCGCGCGCGTGTCGGCCGAGTACGTCGAGAAGTTCACGAACGGCGAAGTCAAGGGCAAGACGGGTTCGCTGACGGCGCTGCCGATCATCGAAACGCAGGCCGGCGACGTCACGGCATTCGTGCCGACCAACGTGATCTCGATCACCGACGGCCAGATCTTCCTGGAAACCGACCTGTTCAACGCGGGCATCCGTCCGGCAATCAACGCCGGCGTGTCGGTGTCGCGAGTCGGTGGCGCCGCGCAGACCAACGTCGTCAAGAAGCTCTCGGGCGGCATCCGTACCGACCTCGCGCAGTACCGCGAGCTCGCCGCGTTCGCCCAGTTCGCCTCGGACCTCGACGCCGCGACGCGCAAGCAGCTCGAACGCGGCCGCCGCGTGACGGAACTGCTGAAGCAGCCGCAGTACCAGCCGCTGCAGGTGTGGGAACTCGCCGTCGCGCTGTTCTCGGCGAACAACGGCTATCTCGACGACGTCGACGTCAAGGACGTCCTCGCATTCGAGAAGGGCCTGCGCGAGTACCTGAAGGCCAGCCACGCCGAGCTCATCAAGCGTATCGAAGACACCAAGGCTTTGTCGAAGGAAGACGACGGCGCGCTGCACGAAGCGCTGAAGTCCTTCAAGAAGTCGGGCGCCTATTGATCCGCGAGGGACACCCTGAAGCGGTGCGGCGCGCGTAGCGCCGTGCCGCTTCGGTCAAGGAGCAAGCAATGGCTGGAATGAAGGAAATTCGCGGCAAGATCAAGAGCGTGCAGAACACGCGCAAGATCACCAAGGCGATGGAGATGGTCGCGGCATCGAAGATGCGCCGCGCGCAGGAACGCATGCGCGCAGCCCGTCCGTATGCCGACAAGGTCCGCGCGATCGCCGCGCACATGAGCCGCGCGAACCCCGAGTACCGCCACCCGTTCATGGTGGCGAACGACGAGGCGAAGACGGCGGGCCTGATCCTCGTGACGACCGACAAGGGTCTGTGCGGCGGCCTGAACACCAACGTGCTGCGCGCGACGGTGAACAAGCTGAAGGAACTCGAGAAGCAGGGCCAGAAGTTCGAAGCCACCGCGATCGGCGGCAAGGGCCTCGGCTTCCTGAACCGCTTCGGCGGCAAGGTGATCTCGCAGGTCGTCCAGCTCGGCGACACGCCGCACCTCGACAAGCTGATCGGCGCCGTGAAGGTCCAGCTCGACCTGTACTCGGAAGGCAAGCTGTCGGCCGTGTACATCGCCTACACGCGCTTCATCAACACGATGAAGCAGGAAGCGGTGATCGAGCAGCTGCTGCCGCTCGCGGCCGATCACTTCGAGAACGGCGCGGACGGCACGCCCTCGACCTCGTGGGACTACATCTACGAGCCGGATGCGCAGGCGGTGGTCGACGAACTGCTGGTGCGCTACGTCGAGGCGCTCGTCTATCAGGCCGTGGCGGAAAACATGGCGTCCGAGCAATCGGCGCGAATGGTCGCGATGAAGGCTGCGTCCGACAATGCGAAGACCGTGATCAGCGAGCTTCAGCTGTCGTACAACAAGAGCCGGCAGGCCGCGATCACGAAGGAGCTGTCGGAGATCGTCGGCGGTGCCGCCGCGGTGTAAGCGGCCGGGCGACCGTTGCCTCGAAACTGCGCCCTTGCGCGAGTCAAGAATCAGGTATTGAAAGGAAAAGCGATGAGTACTACTGCTTTGGTAGAAGGCAAGATCGTACAGTGCATCGGCGCCGTTATCGACGTGGAATTCCCGCGTGACGGCATGCCGAAGATCTACGACGCGCTGACGCTGGAAGGTTCGGAGCTGACGCTCGAAGTCCAGCAGCAGCTTGGTGACGGCATCGTCCGCACCATCTGTCTGGGCGCCTCCGACGGCCTGCGCCGCGGCGTGCTGGTGAAGAACACCGGCAAGCCGATCTCGGTGCCGGTCGGCAAGCCGACCCTCGGCCGCATCATGGACGTGCTCGGTCGCCCGATCGACGAAGCCGGCCCGATCGTGAGCGAACATCAGCGCTCGATCCACCAGAAGGCGCCGGCGTTCGACGAGCTGTCGCCGTCGACCGAACTGCTCGAAACGGGCATCAAGGTGATCGACCTGGTCTGTCCGTTCGCGAAGGGCGGCAAGGTCGGCCTGTTCGGCGGTGCCGGCGTCGGCAAGACCGTCAACATGATGGAGCTGATCAACAACATCGCGAAGGAGCACGGCGGCTACTCCGTGTTCGCGGGCGTGGGCGAGCGGACCCGTGAAGGGAACGACTTCTACCACGAAATGAAGGACTCGAACGTGCTCGACAAGGTCGCGCTCGTGTACGGTCAGATGAACGAGCCGCCGGGCAACCGTCTGCGCGTCGCGCTGACCGGCCTGACGATGGCCGAGCACTTCCGTGACGAAGGCCTCGACGTGCTGTTCTTCGTCGACAACATCTACCGTTTCACGCTGGCTGGCACCGAAGTGTCGGCACTGCTGGGCCGGATGCCGTCGGCGGTGGGTTATCAGCCGACGCTGGCCGAGGAAATGGGCAAGCTGCAGGAGCGCATCACGTCGACCAAGACCGGCTCGATCACGTCCGTGCAGGCCGTGTACGTTCCGGCGGATGACTTGACCGACCCGTCGCCGGCCACCACCTTCGGCCACCTGGACGCCACCGTCGTGCTGTCGCGTGACATCGCCTCGCTGGGTATCTACCCGGCTGTCGATCCGCTCGACTCGACCTCGCGCCAGATCGACCCGAACGTGATCGGCGAAGAGCACTACACGATCACGCGCGGCGTGCAGCAGACGCTGCAGCGCTACAAGGAACTGCGCGACATCATCGCGATTCTGGGCATGGACGAACTGTCGCCGGAAGACAAGCTGACGGTCGCACGCGCCCGGAAGATCCAGCGTTTCCTGTCGCAGCCGTTCCACGTCGCGGAAGTGTTCACGGGCGCGCCGGGCAAGTACGTGCCGCTGAAGGAAACCATCCGCGGCTTCAAGATGATCGTCGGCGGCGAGTGTGATCACCTGCCGGAACAGGCGTTCTACATGGTCGGCACGATCGACGAAGCCTTCGAGAAGGCCAAGAAGATCCAGTAAGGGTGAAGTGAGTCGCTTGCGCGGGCAGGCGTCGGGGCGCATCGCGGCAGGTGCGCGGTCGATCCCGGTGCCGCCCGCGCGACACGCAACACGCTCAACCCGCCGTGCATGGGACGGGGCGAGACGCTCAGGCGCCGCGCTTCGTCGACAGGAGTCGATATGGCAACCATCAAAGTAGACGTCGTCAGCGCGGAAGAGGAAATCTTCTCGGGCCAGGCGAAGTTCGTCGCGCTGCCGGGCGAATCGGGTGAACTGGGCATTCTGCCCGGCCACACGCCGCTCATCACCCGGATTCGTCCGGGCGCGGTGCGCATCGAGTCCGAAGCCGGCGCCGACGAGTTCGTGTTCGTCGCCGGCGGCATTCTCGAAGTGCAGCCGGGCGCGGTCACCGTGCTCGCCGACACCGCGATCCGCGGCCGCGACCTCGACGCCGCCAAGGCCGAGGAAGCGAAGCGTCGCGCCGAGGAAACGCTGCAGAACGCGAAGTCGGACATCGATCTCGCCAAGGCGCAGTCGGAACTCGCGACCGCGATGGCGCAGCTCGAGGCGATCCAGCGTCTCGCGAAGATCCGCAGCAAGAACTGACGCACGTCGGCGCCTCGCGCGTCGGCAGGAAGAAGCAGCCTTCGGGCTGCTTTTTTTTCGCCCGCGCTTTTCGGCATGCATCCCGACGCACGTCCCGGCCGCGCCGCGAAGCTTGTCGCGCATCGTCCTGCCCGCGCTAACCCCGATGTCGGGCGAGGGGCGGCGGGTGCAGAATGGGCCGCTCATCCTGCGCGCGTGGAGACGGCATGGCGACGATGGCGGCGGCGACGACTGGCGGTGATGGCGCGGTGGACGATGCCGACGGCGCGCGGATCGCGCCGTGCGACGGCCTCTCGTATGTGCGCGGCGCGACTGACGTGCCGCTCAGCCACGCGACCGTCGGCGCGTTCCTGGCCGACACGATCGCGCGCTTTCCCGACCGACCGGCCGTGGTGTCCCGCGAGCAGGGCGTGCGCTGGAGCTGGCGCGAGTTCGGCGACGAGGTCGATGCGCTGGCCGCCGCGCTGGTCGCGCTCGGCATCGCGCCGGGCGAGCGCGTCGGGATCTGGGCGCCGAACCGGGTCGAGTGGCTGCTCACGCAGTTCGCCACCGCGCGGATCGGTGCGATCCTCGTCAACATCAATCCCGCTTACCGGCTCGCCGAACTCGACTACGCGCTGAACCAGGTCGGCTGCAAGGTGCTGATCGCGGCCGAGTCGTTCAAGTCCTCGCAATACACGCAGATGCTGCGCACGCTGCTGCCCGAGCTGGACAGCCAGATGCCGGGCTCGCTGCGCTGCGCGCGCGTGCCGTCGCTGCGCGCGATCGTGTCGATGAGCGCTGAGGCGCCGGCCGGCATGTTCCGCTTCGACGAGGTGCTGGCGCAGGGCCGCGCGCAGCGCACGCGGGCGGCGCTCGACGTGCTCGGCGCCGGGCTCGCGCAGACCGATCCGATCAACATCCAGTTCACGAGCGGCACCACCGGCAGCCCGAAGGGCGCCACGCTCACGCATCGCAACATCGTCAATAACGCGATCGCGATCGCCCACGTGATGCACCTGACCGAGCAGGACGCGCTCTGCATCCCGGTGCCGCTCTATCACTGCTTCGGGATGGTGCTGGCGGCGCTGGCCTGCGTGTCGGTGGGCGCGAAGATGGTGTTCCCGGGCGCCGCGTTCGATCCGCTCGCGACGCTCGAGGCCGTGCAGGCCGAACGCTGCACCGCGCTGCACGGCGTGCCGACCATGTTCATCGCCGAGCTCGACCATCCCGAGTTCGGCCGCTTCGACCTGTCCACGCTGCGCACCGGCATCATGGCCGGCTCGCCGTGCCCGATCGAGACCATGAAGCGCGTGGTTGCCGAGATGCACATGACGGAGGTCACGATCGCCTACGGCATGACGGAGACGAGCCCGGTCTCCTTCCAGAGCACCACCACCGATTCGCTCGAGAAGCGCACCACCACGGTGGGCCGGATCCAGCCGCACCTGGAGGCGAAGATCATCGATGCGGCGGGCGCGATCGTACCGGTGGGCGAGACGGGCGAACTCTGCACGCGCGGCTATTCGGTGATGTCGGGCTACTGGCACGACGGCGCGGGCGATGGCGGCGACGCGCTCACGCGCGCGGCGATCGTCGACGGCTGGATGCATACGGGCGACCTCGCCACGTTCGACGAGGAAGGCTTCTGCAACATCGTCGGGCGCCTCAAGGACATGCTGATCCGCGGCGGCGAGAACATCTATCCGCGCGAGATCGAGGAATTCCTGTTCCGCCATCCGAAGATCCAGAGCGCGCAGGTGTTCGGCGTGCCCGATGCGAAGTACGGCGAGGAGGTGTGCGCGTGGGTGGTGCTGCGCGCCGGCGAGACGCTCGACGCGGAAGGCCTGCGCGAGTTCTGCCGCGGGCAGATCGCGCACTACAAGGTGCCGCGCTACGTGCGCTTCGTGGAGGCGCTGCCGATGACCGTGACGGGCAAGGTGCAGAAGTTCGTGATGCGCGAGGCGATGATCGACGAACTCGGGCTGGCGGTGCAGAAAACGGCCTGAAAAATGCCGGTTGCGTTTTCTGCGGACGAAAAAAAGCGGGCTTAAGAGCCCGCTAAAAACCACACGCTACGGGGTTAGCGCGAGGAGACCAAAGGTGGAACGCAATCGGCGTGGGCCGATCACGATTCCAACAGGGATGCCCCTGATAAGGGATTCGGCGCAAGGCCGACGGACTATTAAAGTGCATCGCATCCGCTCACACGCCGCACTAGAAAGACCACATCCGTGTTGAAACCGTGAGAGCCATTGTGGGCGAATTGGGAAAGTAGCGCGGTAACAAAGTGTATCAGGTTGTAACGCCCGCCAGATAAGGCTCTCCGGGATTTTTTACCCCTTGGGCAGGGGGCTCTCGGCGTCATTTTTACCACATTTTCCCGACGGCTTTCTGTGCTCGATTATCCACTCTCATGCGATGCGTCTCATTTGACGAAAGTTATGATTTCATGCGTTTTGATATTGCATCATTTGTCGGATCGAAACAATTGAATTAAGTGATGACGTGATTAAGGGCGTGCCGGCAGGTAATCGCGCGACGGCGTGGTCGGGCGGTCGGACCAATTCGATCGCAACGGTGAGGATTCGGCCGGCGATCGTGCCGCCAAATTTGCCGGGTAGCGGCGCCGCGCGGGCGGAAACGGCGTTCGACGGGGCGCGGCGGTGTCCCGGGTTTGCGGCCGCCGGATGCCTCCTCGCGGGGCCGCCGCACGGGGCCGCCGCGGCTCATTTCAGCCATTTGTCCGTAATGGACTGAAATTCGCCGCTCTCGCGCGCGAGATGCAGCCACTGATCGACGTACTGCTGGAACACCACGTCGCCGCGCGGCAGCATGTAGGCCTTCTCGCCGAACTGGAACGGCTGGTCGGGATGGACCGAGCAGAGCCCCGGGTTGAGCTTCTGCTGCCAGCGGGTTTCGGACGCGTCGGTCACCATCACGTCCGCGTGGCCGTCGAGGATCTGCCGGAAGATCGTCACGTTGTCGGGATGGACCGTCAGGTTCGCGTGCGACAGGAACTGCCGAGCAAAACGCTCGTTGGTGCCGCCCGGGTTCACGATCACGCGCGTCGAGGGCTGGTCGATCTGCGCGACGGTGCGGTAGCGGTCGACGTCGGCGCACCGCACGATCGGCGTCTTGCCGTCCTGCAGGGTCGGGCGCGTGAAGAACGCGCGCTTCTGGCGGTCGAGCGTGGTCGAAATGCCGCCGACCGCGACGTCGCATTTTGCGATGAAGTCGTCGGTCAGCGTGCGCCAGCTGGTCTTGACGAACTCGGCCCGCACGCCGAGCGAGCGCGCGAGCGACTCGGCCAGGTCGACGTCGATGCCCTCGAAGCGGCCGTCGGGCCGATAGTAGGAGTAGGGACGGTAGTCGCCGGTGGTGCAGATGCGCAGCGTGCCGCGCGCCAGCACCGCGTCGAGCCGCGAGGCGGGCGCGGCGACGCCGGTGGCGCCGGGGGCGTCGGTCGCGTCCGCGGCCAGCGCCGACGGCGAGCCGAAGACTGCGGCGCCGGCCAGCGCAAGCGCGACGGCCGGCGCCGCGAGGAACCGGGGCCGCGCCTGGGCCGGGCGATGCGGGCGACGCGCATGACGCGCGCGGTGGATGAAGCGCTGGGAGCGGACGAACGGCATCGAGGTCTCCGGAGGGCCGGCCGCGCCGGCCGGTTCGATGGATGTCGGGATCAGGGCGGCGGGCGAACCCGCCGGCCCGTGATGATAGCGGTGCGTGGGGGCATGGCGGGCCGCCCGGCGCGACGCGCTCGCACGGTTCCGGGCGGCTGCTCCGGTAGAATGCCCGTTTGCTCACGCTCCCTCGCTCTCCACCGTGGCTCATAACCTGCTCAACGACACCTTCCTGCGCGCGCTGCTGCGCCAGCCGACCGACTACACGCCGATCTGGCTGATGCGCCAGGCGGGCCGTTATCTGCCGGAATACAACGCCACCCGCTCGCGCGCCGGCAGTTTCCTCGGGCTCGCGAAGAACCCGGCATATGCGACGGAAGTGACGCTGCAGCCGCTCGAACGCTATCCGCTCGACGCGGCGATCCTGTTCTCCGACATCCTGACGATCCCCGACGCGATGGGGCTCGGCCTCGAGTTCCAGGCCGGCGAGGGGCCGAAGTTCGCGCATCCGGTGCGCACCGAGGCCGACGTCGCGCGCCTCGCGGTGCCCGACATCGGCGCGACGCTCGGCTACGTGACCGACGCGGTGCGCGAGATCCGCCGCGCGCTGACCGACGCGCAGGGGCGCCAGCGCGTGCCGCTGATCGGCTTCTCGGGCAGCCCGTGGACGCTCGCCTGCTACATGGTGGAAGGCGGTGGCTCCGACGATTTCCGCACGGTGAAGTCGATGGCCTACGCGCGGCCCGACCTGATGCAGCGCATCCTCGACGTGAACGTCGACGCGGTGGCCGCCTACCTCAACGCGCAGATCGAAGCGGGCGCGCAGGCCGTGATGATCTTCGACACCTGGGGCGGCGCGCTGGCCGACGGCGCCTACCAGCGGCTCTCGCTCGACCCGATCCGCCGCGTCGTCGCGCAGCTCAAGCGCGAACACGACGGTGAGCGCGTGCCGGTGATCACCTTCACCAAGGGCGGCGGGCTCTGGCTCGAGGACATCGCCGCCAGCGGCGTGGACGCGGTCGGCCTCGACTGGACCGTCAACCTCGGCCGCGCGCGCGAGCGCGTGGGCGGCAGCGTGGCGCTGCAGGGGAACATCGATCCGTCGATCCTGTTCGCGCCGCCGGCGACGATCCGCATGGAAGCGCGCGCGGTGCTCGACAGCTACGGCAACCATCCGGGCCACGTGTTCAACCTCGGCCACGGGATTTCGCAGTTCACGCCGCCCGAGCACGTCGCGGAACTCGTCGACGAAGTGCATCGGCACAGCAGGACGCTGCGCGCGGGCTCGCTGGGCTGAGCGGTCACTGTCGGCGCGATGCTGCATTGCAGCGACGAATGGCCGGCGCGCGCCGCGGGCCGGGAGGCCGGCGAGCCGCCATCAGGGGCGTCGCCGCCCGCCGATTGGCACTTCCCGGCTTGTCAAGACTTGACTTATACACATTTTGCACGTTGCGGCGCGGTAGAGCGCCACATCAACAAACCGCTCACGCTATTGCGTCGGAAAACGGATAGCAGCCTTGCTGGATAAGGCTCCGCGATCGGTGCCAGAACGTATCAAAATGCAGCGAAGCGCAGATGGGGACACCGTTCCCGGCCTGTCAAGCGCGAGTTCTCAACAAAGTTATCCACAGGCGGAACCGGCGTTCCCCGATTCTTAATGAGAATCCGAAACTTAGCGGCGAAAGTGATGTTTTACTTTAACTTCGCGGCGCCGGCCGTGCGCCGGCCTTCGATCGCGCGCGGCGGCGCGGCGCCCGGGCGATGAGAGGGAACGGCTTCGTCCGCGTCGCGCTCGACCATCCGCTGGCGACGCTGTTCGACTACCGCTACGGCGCGGCGGTGCCGCCCGAGCGCGGCATGCTCGTGCAGGTGCCGTTCGGAAAACGGCTCGCCGTCGGGCTGATCTGCGAAGTTGCCACTCACACCGAGGTCCCCGCGAACCGCCTGCGCGAGGTGACCGAGGTCTGCTCCGAACTGCCGCCGCTGTCCGACGCCTGGCTCGAACTGATCGCGTTCGCGGCCGACTATTACCAGCGCGGGCGCGGCGAGGTCGCGCTGCCGGCGCTGCCGCAGGCGCTGCGCGACGCGTCGCGCTGGGGCCGCCTGCTGGCGCCCGAAGTCCGTTATCGACTGCTGCCGGCCGGCCGCGAGGCGCTGCCCGACGCGCTGCCGGCGCGCGCGGCGGCGCTGCGCCGGCTCGCGCAGGCGCTCGTCGAGGCGCCCTCGCTCGGCCTGCCCGAATTGCGCGCGCTGCATCCGAAGGCGAGCGCGACGCTCGACGCCTGGTGCGAGGCCGGCTGGGCCGCGCGCGACGAAATCTCGATCGCCGACGCCGGTGGACAACCGGTGGACAACCGGGTCGGCGCGGCTGTGCCGCCGCCGCTGACGGCCGAGCAGCAGGACGCGCTCGACGCGATCAGCGCGGCGCGCGGCTTCGCGGCGTTCCTGTTGCACGGCGTGACGGGCAGCGGCAAGACCGAGGTCTACCTGCGCGCGCTGGCGGCGCTGCTCGACGCGCGGCCCGACGCGCAGGCGCTGGTGCTGGTGCCCGAGATCAACCTCACGCCGCAGTTCGAGGCCGCGTTCCGCGCGCGCTTCGCGGCCGTGATGCCCGGCGACGCGATCGTCACGCTGCACAGCGGGCTCGCCGAGGGCGAGCGCGCGCGGCACTGGCTCGCCGCGCACACCGGCCGCGCGCGGATCGTGCTCGGCACGCGGCTCGCGGTGCTGGCCTCGCTGCCGTCGCTGGCGATGATCGTGGTGGACGAGGAGCACGAGCCCGCCTACAAGCAGCAGGAAGGCCTGCGCTACTCGGCGCGCGATCTGGCCGTGTGGCGCGCCAAGCAGCTCGACGTGCCGGTGGTGCTCGGCTCGGCCACGCCGTCGCTCGAAAGCTGGTGGCTCGCCGAGCAGGGGCGCTACCAGCGGCTCACGCTGTCGCGGCGCGCGGTGGCCGACGCGGTGCTGCCGAGCGTGCGGCTCGTCGATCTGGAAGAGGAACGGCGGCGCGGGCGCGCCTCGCTCGGCGGGCTGTCGGGGCCACTGGTGGCGGCGCTGAAGGGGCGCCTCGAACGCGGCGAGCAGAGCCTGATCTTCCTGAACCGCCGCGGCTACGCGCCGGCGCTGGCCTGCGACGCCTGCGGCTGGGTCGCCGGCTGCCCGCGCTGCAGCGCCTACGTGGTGCTGCACAAGCCCGAGCGCGCGCTGCGCTGCCACCATTGCGGCTGGGAATCGCGGATTCCGCATGCCTGCCCGGAGTGCGGCAACGTCGATCTCGCGCCGCTCGGCCGCGGCACCCAGCGCGTCGAGGAAACGCTTGCCGAGGCGGTGCCCGGCGCGCGGATCCTGCGCATCGACGCCGACAGCACGCGCCGCAAGGGCAGCGCGCAGGCGCTGTTCTCCGACGTCCACGCGGGCGAGATCGACATCCTGGTCGGCACCCAGATGATCGCGAAGGGCCACGACTTCCGGCGCGTCTCGCTGGTCGGCGTGCTGAACGCCGACACCGCGCTGTTCTCGCACGACTTTCGCGCCACCGAGCGGCTGTTCGCGCAGTTGATGCAGGTAAGCGGGCGCGCCGGCCGCGCCGGGCTGGCCGGCGACGTGCTGATCCAGACGCGCTATCCGCGCCACGCGCTCTACCACGCGCTGGCGCGCCACGATTACGTCGGCTTCGCCAATTCAACGCTGGCCGAGCGGCGCGACGCGCACCTGCCGCCGTTCGTCTACCAGGCGCTGCTGCGCGCCGAGGGGCGCACGCTGGAGGCCGCGATCGCGTTCCTGCAGGCCGGCGCGGCCGCGCTCGCCGCGCTGCCCGGGGCCGAGCGCGTGACCGTCTACGACGCGGTGCCGTTGACGATCGTGAAGGTGATGCACGTGCATCGCGCGCAGCTGCTGGTCGAAAGCGCGTCGCGCGTGGTGCTGCAGCGCGTGCTCGCCGCGTGGCAGCCGCTGCTGCGCGAGCTGAAGGGGGTGTTGCGCTGGAGTGTCGAAGTCGATCCGCTCGATATCTGAGCGCCGGCGCGTCGCGACACGGCTCGCGCGAATGCATCGAAGTGGTGCAACCCGGCCGCGCCCGCCGCGATGCGCAGGCGCACCGGCCGGCCGCGGCAAGCGTGCCGGCCTGCCGGCGCAACCCCGTCGCGGCACGACCAAACCCCTGCCGCGCCTTGTCGCACCTGCCTCGCGGCGGTTTTCCGTTCTTCCGCACCCGCCATGCGTGCGAGCCGGAATGTCCTCGCGGGGCTGTCGGCGCCGTTTCCCCATTCCGGTGCATCCGTTCCGGGCAGATCGGCCCGATTTTGGGCTAAGGGAAAATACCGATCGCTCCGGTGCTTGGCGAGGCCTGGTTGCAATGATCTAATGCATTGATTCCAAAGAATTTTGTAAGGGTGCAACCGGGCTTGTAATTCGGTTGCACCTTTTTATTGTGTGGCATAGGATTCCGCGAGTCTCATCCACGCGACCGCCGGCTCCAGCCCGGCACAAAAAGGAATCATGGCAAGCACCACCCTAGGCGTCAAAGTCGACGATCTGCTTCGCTCGCGTCTCAAGGACGCCGCCGCGCGACTGGAGCGCACCCCCCACTGGCTGATCAAGCAGGCCATCTTCGCGTACCTCGAACGCATCGAGCACGGCCAGCTGCCGGCCGAGCTGTCGGGCCGCAGCGGCTTCGCCGAGCTGGCCGACAGCCAGGCCGACGCCGAAGACGGCGCCCCGCACCCGTTCCTCGAATTCGCGCAGAGCGTGCAGCCGCAGTCGGTGCTGCGCGCGGCGATCACCGCCGCGTACCGTCGCCCGGAACCCGAGTGCGTGCCGTTCCTGATCGGCCAGGCGCGGTTGCCGGCCAACCTCGCCAGCGAGGTCCAGACGATGGCGGGCAGGCTGGTCGAGACGCTGCGCACCAAGAGTTCGGGCGGCGGCGTGGAAGGGCTGATCCACGAATTCTCGCTGTCGAGCCAGGAAGGCGTGGCGCTGATGTGCCTGGCCGAGGCGCTGCTGCGGATCCCCGATCGCGCCACGCGCGACGCGCTGATCCGCGACAAGATCAGCAAGGGCGACTGGCGCTCGCACGTCGGCCATGCGCCGTCGCTGTTCGTCAACGCGGCCACCTGGGGGCTGATGATCACCGGCAAGCTGGTCACGACCAACAGCGAGGCGGGGCTCTCGTCGGCGCTCACGCGCATGATCGGCAAGGGCGGCGAGCCGCTGATCCGCAAGGGCGTGGACATGGCGATGCGCCTGATGGGCGAGCAGTTCGTGACCGGCGAGACGATCTCGGAGGCGCTCGCCAACAGCCGCAAGTACGAGGCGCGCGGCTTCCGCTACTCCTACGACATGCTCGGCGAGGCCGCTACCACCGAGGAGGACGCGCTGCGCTACTACGCGTCCTACGAGCAGGCGATCCACGCGATCGGCAAGGCCGCCGGCAGCCGCGGCATCTACGAAGGCCCGGGCATCTCGATCAAGCTGTCGGCGCTGCACGCGCGCTACTCGCGCGCGCAGCAGGACCGCACCATGACCGAGCTGCTGCCGCGCGTGCGTGCGCTCGCGCTGCTGGCGCGCCGCTACGACATCGGCCTGAACATCGACGCCGAGGAAGCGGACCGCCTCGAGATTTCGCTCGACCTGCTCGAGGCGCTCTGCTTCGATCCGGAGCTGACCGGCTGGAACGGCATCGGCTTCGTGGTGCAGGCGTACCAGAAGCGCTGCCCGTTCGTGATCGACTACCTGATCGATCTGGCGCGCCGCAGCCGTCACCGCCTGATGATCCGGCTCGTGAAGGGCGCCTATTGGGATTCGGAGATCAAGCGCGCGCAGGTGGACGGCCTGGAGGGCTATCCGGTCTACACGCGCAAGATCTACACCGACGTGTCGTACCTGGCCTGTGCGAAGAAGCTGCTCGGCGCGCCCGACGCGGTCTATCCGCAGTTCGCCACGCACAACGCGCACACGCTCTCGGCGATCTATCACCTGGCCGGCCAGAACTACTACCCGGGCCAGTACGAGTTCCAGTGCCTGCACGGCATGGGCGAGCCGCTCTACGAGGAAGTGACGGGCCGCGACAAGCTGAACCGGCCGTGCCGCGTCTACGCGCCGGTCGGCACGCATGAAACGCTGCTTGCGTATCTGGTGCGCCGCCTGCTCGAGAACGGCGCGAACACCTCGTTCGTGAACCGGATCGCCGACAAGACGGTGGCCGTGAAGGATCTGGTGGCCGATCCGGTCGAGGAATCGGCGCGCATCGTGCCGCTCGGCGCGCCGCACGCGAAGATCCCGCTGCCGCGCCAGCTCTACGGCGATTCGCGCGCCAACTCGATGGGCCTCGACCTGTCGAACGAGCACCGGCTCGCGTCGCTGTCGTCGGCACTGCTGACGAGCGCGCACCACCCGTGGCGCGCCGCGCCGCTGCTGGCCGACGAGGCGCTGGCCGACGCGCCGGCGCGCGAGGTGCGCAATCCGGCCGACCAGCGCGACGTGGTGGGCACCGTCAGCGAGGCGACGCCCGAGCACGTCAGCGCGGCGCTCGCGCACGCGGTGTCGGCCGCGCCGATCTGGCAGGCCACGCCGGTCGAGGCGCGCGCCGACTGCCTGGCGCGCGCCGCGGACCTGCTCGAGGCGCAGATGCACACGCTGATGGGCCTGGTGGTGCGCGAGGCGGGCAAATCGCTGCCGAACGCCGTGGCCGAGATCCGCGAGGCGATCGACTTCCTGCGCTACTACTCGGCGCAGATCCGCGACGAGTTCTCGAACGACACGCATCGCCCGCTCGGTCCGGTGGTCTGCATCAGCCCGTGGAATTTCCCGCTGGCGATCTTCATGGGCCAGGTGGCCGCCGCGCTGGCGGCCGGCAACACGGTGCTGGCCAAGCCGGCCGAGCAGACCCCGCTGATCGCGGCGCAGGCCGTGCGCCTGCTGCGCGAGGCAGGCGTGCCGGCCGGCGCGGTGCAACTGCTGCCCGGCGACGGCGAGACGGTGGGCGCGGCGCTGGTGTCGGATCCGCGCACGCGCGCCGTGATGTTCACCGGCTCGACCGAGGTCGCGCGCCTGATCAACAAGGTGCTGGCGGCCCGGCTCGACCCGGACGGCAAGCCGATCCCGCTGATCGCCGAGACCGGCGGCCAGAACGCGATGATCGTCGATTCGTCGGCGCTGGCCGAGCAGGTGGTGGCCGACGTGATGAACTCGGCGTTCGACTCGGCCGGCCAGCGCTGCTCCGCGCTGCGCGTGCTGTGCCTGCAGGACGACGTGGCCGACCGTACGCTGACGATGCTGAAGGGCGCGATGCACGAGCTGTCGCTCGGCAACCCGGACCGACTGTCGACCGATGTCGGCCCGGTGATCGACGCCGAGGCGAAGCGCACCATCGACACGCACATCGCCGCGATGAAGGACAAGGGCCATGCGGTGACCCAGCTGCCGATGCCGGATGGCTGCGCGCAGGGCACCTTCGTGCCGCCGACGCTGATCGAGATCGGCAGCATCGACGAGCTGAAGCGCGAGGTGTTCGGCCCGGTGCTGCACGTGGTGCGCTACCGCCGCAGCGCGCTCGACAAGCTGCTCGACCAGGTGCGCGCGACCGGCTACGGGCTTACGCTCGGCATCCACACGCGCATCGACGAGACCATCGCACACGTGATCGGCCGCGCGCACGTGGGCAACATCTACGTGAACCGCAACGTGGTGGGCGCGGTGGTGGGCGTGCAGCCGTTCGGCGGCGAGGGCCTGTCGGGCACCGGCCCGAAGGCGGGCGGCGCGCTCTACCTGCAGCGCCTGCTGGCCACGCGTCCGGCCGGGCTGCCGAAGTCGCTGGAGGCGTCGCTGATGGTCGATGCGCCGGTGGACGGCGAGTCGGGTGATAATCCGTCCTCGGCGCTGGCCGCGCTGCGCGACTGGCTGATCGAACAACGCGAGCCGGCGCTCGCCGCGCGCTGCGAGAGCTATCTGGCGCACGTACTGGCGGGCGCCACCGCGGTACTGCCGGGGCCGACCGGCGAACGCAACACCTACACGCTCGGCCCGCGCGGCACGGTGCTGTGCGTGGCGGCGACCGCCAGGGGCGCGCGCGCGCAGCTTGCGGCGGTGCTGGCCACCGGCAACCGCGCGCTGTTCGCGGGCGCCGCGGGCGAGGCGCTGGCCGCCGCGCTGCCGGCCGCGCTGAAGCCATATGCGGGCGTGCGCAAGCAACCCGATGCGAGCTTCGACGCGGTGCTGTTCGAAGGCGACAGCGACGAGTTGCTGGCGCTCGTGAAGGAGGTGGCGCAGCGCCCCGGGCCGATCGTGTCGGTGCAGGGCGTGGCGGCGGGCGCCTTCGAGAACGGCGACGAGGATTACGCGCTGGAACGCCTGCTGACCGAGCGCTCGGTCAGCGTGAACACCGCGGCGGCAGGCGGCAACGCGAACCTGATGACGATCGGCTGAGCGATCCCGGCTGGTTGGCATGACGAAACGGAAGCGGCAAGGCAAACCCGAAGTCGCTCCACTTACCCTGGTATTAGGAGAAGCTATGCAACACACGATGAAAAAAGTGGCAGGCGCAACGTTCGTTGCCGTTATGTCGCTGGCGGGGACCGCATACGCGGAAGACGTGAAGATCGGCTTCGCGGCGCCGATGACGGGAGCGCAGGCGCACTACGGCAAGGACATGCAGAACGGCATCGTGCTGGCGATCGAGGACTTCAACGCGACGAAGCCCGTGATCGGCGGCAAGCCGGTGACGTTCGTGCTCGACACGCAGGACGACCAGGCCGACCCGCGCACGGGTACCACGGTCGCGCAGAAGCTCGTCGACGACGGTATCAAGGGCATGCTGGGTCACTTCAACTCGGGCACCACGATCCCGGCCTCGCGCATCTACGCGAACGCCGGCATCCCGGAAATCGCCATGGCGACGGCGCCTGAGTACACGATGCAGGGCTACAAGACCACGTTCCGGATGATGACGTCCGACACGCAGCAGGGCTCGGTGGCCGGCGCGTTCGCGGTGAAGGATCTGGGCATGAAGCGGATCGCCATCGTCGACGACCGCACCGCCTACGGCCAGGGCCTTGCCGACCAGTTCGAGAAGGCCGCCAAGGCAGCCGGCGCGACCATCGTCGATCGTGAGTTCACGAACGACAAGGCCGTCGACTTCAAGGCGATCCTGACCAAGCTGAAGGCCGCCAAGCCGGACCTGATCTATTACGGCGGCGCCGACTCGCAGGGTGCGCCGATGGTCAAGCAGATGAAGTCGCTCGGCATCGCCACGGCACCGCTGATGAGCGGCGAGATGGTGCACACGCCGACCTTCCTGAAGATCGCCGGTGATGCGTCGGACGGCACGATCGCGTCGCTCGCGGGCCTGCCGCTGAACGACATGCCGGGCGGCAAGGCCTACGCCGACAAGTACAAGAAGCGTTTCGGCGAGGACGTGCAGACCTACTCGCCGTATGCCTACGATGGCGCGATGGCGATGTTCAACGCGATGAAGAAGGCCGACTCGACCGATCCGGCCAAGTACCTGCCGGTGCTGGCGAAGACCGACATGGCCGGCGTGACCTCGACGCACATCGCCTACGACTCGAAGGGTGACCTGCGCAACGGCGGCATCACGATGTACAAGGTCGTGAAGGGCGAGTGGGTGCCGCTCAAGAGCATCGGCGGCAAGTAAGCATGGATTGAACGGCTGACGGGCACCGCGCGCCGCCGCGCGCGGATGTTTCGGAATCCGTTGCATCGGGCCGGCCGCCGGGCGCGCATCGCGCGTCCCGGCGGCCGGCCTTTTTTCATGGTCGCGCGCCGTGCCGCCTGAGCGCTCGATCGATGCGCCCTGCCATGCGTTTTCCTCATCGCGGGCATGCATACGATTCGGTTGCGCGCGGAAATTGTCCTTGGCTAAATCGACCGGTACCAGGCAGGCCTGCCGGCCCGCGTCCCTTCGACCGTCGAGACGACCATGCAGAGCGCCACCACGCCCCGCTCCAAACTGCCGGACGTCGGCACCAACATCTTCACCGTGATCGGCCGGCTCGCCGCCGAGCACGACGCGCTGAACCTCGCGCAGGGCGCGCCGAACTTCGCGCCCGATCCCGCGCTCGTCGAGCGCGTGGCGCGCGCCATGCGCGACGGCCACAACCAGTACGCGCCGATGCCGGGCGTGGTGGCGCTGCGCGAGGCGCTCGCGGCGAAGACCGAGCGCCTGACCGGCGCGCGCTACGATCCGGGCAGCGAGATCACCGTGGTGGCGAGCGCGAGCGAGGGGCTCTACGCGACCATCAGCGCGCTCGTGCATCCCGGCGACGAGGTGCTCTACTTCGAGCCGTCGTTCGACAGCTACGCGCCGATCGTGCGCCTGCAGGGCGCCGTGCCGGTGGCGATCAAGCTCTCGCCCGAGACGCTGCGGATCGACTGGGACGAGGTGGCCGCCGCGCTGACGCCGCGCACGCGCATGATCATCGTCAACACGCCGCACAATCCGACCGCCACCGTGTTCGGCGCCGGCGATCTCGCGCGGCTCGAACGGCTCACGCGCGACACCGGCATCGTGATCCTTTCCGACGAGGTCTACGAGCACATGGTCTACGACGGCGCGCCGCATCACGGCATGGCGAGCCGGCCCGAGCTGGCCGGGCGCAGCGTGATCGTGTCGTCGTTCGGCAAGTCGTTCCACGTGACCGGCTGGCGCGTGGGCTACTGCCTCGCGCCGGCGCTGCTGATGGACGAGATCCGCAAGGTGCATCAGTTCATGGCGTTCGCGGCCGACACGCCGATGCAGGTCGCGTTCGCCGAGGCGCTGGCCGAGCCGCAGAGCTATCTCGGGCTCGCGCCGTTCTACCAGCGCAAGCGCGACCTGCTCGCGCGCGAGCTGGCCGGCTCGCGCTTCGAACTGCTGCCGAGCGAGGGCACGTTCTTCATGCTCGCGCGCTTTCGCCATCTCAGCGACGAGCGCGACGGCGATTTCGTGCTGCGGCTGATCCGCGAGGCACGCGTCGCGACCATCCCGCTGTCGGCCTTCCACGCCGACGGCACCGACACCGGCGTGATCCGGCTCAGCTTCGCGAAGGACGACGCGACGCTCGTGGAAGGCGCGCGACGCCTGAGCGCCTTCTGAGCCGCGCCGCCCCGAACCCCGACCCTCATGCAGGAGAGACCACGATGAACCGATGGAACCCGCGCGCGGCGCTCGCGCTGGCCTGCGCCCTGGCGTGCGGCCTCGCCGCCGGCGGCGCGCTGGCGGCGCAGCCGCAGGCAACGCTGCGCTTCGGCGTCGAGGCGCAGTACGCGCCGTTCGAATCGAAGGCGGCCGACGGCACGCTGCAGGGCTTCGACATCGACGTCGGCAACGCCGTGTGCCGGGTCGCGCAGTTGTCGTGCAGATGGGTCGAGACCTCGTTCGACGGACTGATTCCGGCACTGCAGGGTCGCAAGTTCGATGCGATCAATTCGGCGATGAATGCCACCGAGCAGCGCCGCCAGGCGATCGCGTTCACCACCATCATCTATCGCGTGCCGACGCAGCTGATCGCGCGCAGCGCCAGCGGGCTGCTGCCCACCCCCGAATCGCTCGCGGGCAAGCGGGTGGGCGTGTTGCAGGGCTCGATCCAGGAGACCTACGCGAACGCCCACTGGGCGAACGCGGGCGTGACGGTGGTGGCCTATCAGGATCAGAACCAGGTGTATGCGGATCTCGTCTCGGGTCGCCTCGACGCCACGCTGGTGCTCGCGCCGGCCGGCCAGCGCGGATTCCTGTCGCGGCCCGACGGCAACGGCTTCGGCTTCGTCGGCCAGCCGGTGCGCGACGACCGCATCCTCGGCAGCGGGATCGGCTTCGGGCTGCGCAAGGGCGACGACGCGCTGAAGGCGCGCCTCGACGACGCGATCGACAAGCTCAAGGCCGACGGCACCGTGCGGGCGCTCGGCCGCAAGTACTTCGGCGATATCGACATCTCGGCGAAGTAACGGCGGCGGCGCGGCCGGTGCCGGCCGGCCGCCGGGTTCGCTTCATTCGGCGTCGGATTGCGCGAGGCGCTCGGCCACGTCGCGCAGCCACGCCTCGCTCCAGGTCAGGGCGCCCGCCCTCAGGTGTTCCACCACGCTGCGGACCCAGCCGAGTTCGGTTTCGACCGTGGCCTGCAGCAGTTCGCCCTCGAGCAGGAACAGGCGCGGGATCTGCATCGCGAGCGCGGCGTTGCGCGCGGCGTCGAGGCGTTCGAGTTCTTCCTCGAGCGCGCCGATCCGCGCTTCGAGCTGGCGGCGCGCATCCTCGACGGACAGCAGCGGCAGCACCGACAGCGCCACCGGGAACGCCGGGAATTCGCGCGCGGGGCGCGCGAGCTGTTCGCGCAGCCAGGCGCGCGCGCAGTTGCGGCCCGCGTCGGTGATCGCATAGACGATGCGCTCCGGAAACATCCCGTCGCGCTCGGTTTCGTGGACCACCACGAGCCGTTCGCGCAGCAGCCGGTCGAGCGTCTGGTAGAGGCTGTTGCGCTGGCGCACGTTGATCACGTCGTCCTTGCCGCGCAGCTTGATCAGCTGCTGGATGCGGTAGGCGTGCATCGGCGCTTCGGTCAGCATCGCGAGCACCGCGAGCGCGAGGGGTGAGAATTTCGGCATGTTTCCCGCGTGATGTCCATCGTCAAAAAATGACTGGTTATTTTATGACTGGTGATGGACGGGCACAAGATGGACGCGGGGAAACCGCGGCTCCGGCTCAGCCGACGTGGGTGCGCCTGGCGGGCGCCTCCGGCGTTTCCATCGTGGCGAGACCATGCACGATTCCGCAGTCCTCCACCGTGTGTTCGCCCTGGCACTGGTCGCGCAGGTCGGTGAGTTGCGCCTTCAGGTGCTGCAGTTCGACGAGCCGCGCGTTCACGTGGCCGATGTGCTCGTCGAGCAGCGCGTTGATCGAATCGCAGCGCTCGGACGGGCCGTCGGTGAGGCGCAGCAGCGCGCGGATCTCGTCGTGCGTCATGTCGAGCGCGCGGCAGTTCCGGATGAAACGCAGGCGCTCGACGTGGATCTCGGTGTAGCGCCGGTAGTTCGCGTCGGTCCGCTCCGCGTCCGGCATCAGGCCCTCCTTCTCGTAGAAGCGGATCGTATCGGGCGTGCAGCGGGCGGCTTTCGCGAGTTCGCCGATCTTCATTGCAATCTCCTGTCGGAAGCGGTTGACCTTGAAGTGACTTCAGGGTGTTAACTGTACACCGTCAAGCGAACAGGAGAAGGTCATGGCCCAGGCGAACGAGCTGTCCGAAGTGGGGGAGGCCGACGCGGCGGTGCCGCGCAAGGCGTCGGCGTGCTGCGGTGGCGCCGCGCATGCGCATGATGCGCCGCGGGCCGGGGCGTGTTCGCACGATCATGACGATGATCACGCGTCGGGCCATTCGCACGGCCACGACCACGGCCATGCGTCGGGCCACGAGCACTCGCACGATCACGGCGGCGCGTCGGGCCACGCACATTCGCATGATCACGACGACCACGACCACGACCACGGCGCCAGCTGCTGCGCGCCCGCCGCGCTCTCGCTCGCGCCGCTGCCGGGTACGAGCCGTCTCGCCGACGGCAGCGAGCGCACCGCGTTCCGCATCATGCAGATGGACTGCCCGACCGAGGAGACGCTGATCCGCAAGAAGCTGGGCGGCATGGCCACGGTCACCACGCTCGATTTCAACCTGATGCAGCGGATGCTGACGGTGGTGCATGCGCCGGGAGCGGCCGACGCGGTGGCCGCCGCGATCCGCTCGCTGGGCATGACGCCCGAGGCGGCCGGCGCCGATGCCGCCGCCGGCGGCGCGCCCGCGCCCGAGGCCAAGCCGCTCTGGCCGCTCGTCGCGGCTGGCGCGGCGGCGCTCGGCTCCGAGGCGCTGACCTGGGCCGGCCTGCCGATCTGGCTCGCGGCGCTGCTCGCGGTGGCCGCCGTCGCGCTCTGCGGCCTGACCACCTATCGCAAGGGCTGGATCGCGATCCGCAACGGCAACCTGAACATCAACGCGCTGATGAGCATCGCCGTGACGGGCGCGATGGTGATCGGCCAGTGGCCCGAGGCCGCGATGGTGATGGTGCTGTTCACGATCGCCGAACTGATCGAGGCGAAGTCGCTCGACCGCGCGCGCAACGCGATCCAGGGCCTGATGCGGCTCGCGCCCGACACGGCCACGGTGCGCCGGCCCGACGGCAGCTGGGCACCGATGGCGGCCGCCGAGGTCGCGCTCGGCGCGATCGTGCGCGTGCGTCCGGGCGAGCGCATCGGGCTCGACGGCGCGCTCGTGGCCGGCCGCTCCACGGTGAACCAGGCGCCGATCACGGGCGAGAGCCTGCCCGTCGAGAAGGCGCCCGGCGACGCCGTGTTCGCGGGCACCATCAACGAGGCCGGTTCGTTCGAGTACCGCGTCACGGCGGTGGCCTCGAACACCACGCTCGCGCGCATCATCCACGCGGTCGAGGCGGCGCAGGGCGCGAAGGCGCCCACCCAGCGCTTCGTCGACCGCTTCGCGCGCGTCTACACGCCGATCGTGTTCGCGATCGCGTTGGTGGTGGCGATCGCGCCGCCGCTGCTGGCGGGCGGCGCGTGGCACGACTGGTGTTATCGCGCGCTGGTGCTGCTGGTGATCGCCTGCCCTTGCGCGCTGGTGATCTCCACGCCGGTGACGATCGTCTCGGGGCTCGCGGCCGCGGCGCGGCGCGGGATCCTCGTGAAGGGCGGCGTCTATCTGGAAGAGGGCCGCAAGCTCGGCTGGCTCGCGCTCGACAAGACCGGCACGCTCACGCACGGCAGGCCGGTGCGCACCGATGCCGAGCCGTTCGCGCGCGACGTCGAGCCGGCGCGCATCGCGTGGCTCGGCGCGAGCCTCGCGAGCCGCTCCGACCACCCGGTCTCGCAGGCGATCGCGACCGCGGCGGCGGCCGAGGGCGTGCGGGCGTTCGCCGAGGTCGACGGCTTCGAGGCGCTGCCCGGGCGCGGCGTGCGCGGCGAGATCGGCGGCGCGGCCTACTGGCTCGGCAATCACCGGCTCGCGGTCGAACTCGGCCGTGCCTCGGCGCCGCTCGACGCGCGCGTGGCCGAACTCGAGGCGCAGGGCAAGACCGTGGTGATGCTCGGCGACGCGGCGCGCGTGCTCGGCCTGTTCGCGGTGGCCGACACGGTCAAGGACACCAGCCGCGAGGCGGTGGCGCAGCTGCATGCGCTCGGCATCCGCACGGCGATGCTGACGGGCGACAACGCGCACACCGCCGCGGCGATCGCGCGCGAGGTCGGCATCGACGACGCGCGCGGCGGCCAGCTGCCCGAGGACAAGCTCGCGGCGGTGGCCGAGCTGGCGCGGCAGGGCCGCGCGGTGGGGATGGTCGGCGACGGCATCAACGACGCGCCCGCGCTCGCGCGCGCCGATATCGGCTTCGCGATGGGCGCGATGGGCACCGACACCGCGATCGAGACGGCCGACGTCGCGCTGATGGACGACGACCTGCGCAAGATCCCCGCGTTCGTGCGGCTCTCGCGCGCCACCCACCGCGTGCTGCTGCAGAACATCGGCTTCGCGCTGGTGGTGAAGCTGGTGTTCCTCGGGCTCACGCTGGCCGGGCTCGGCACGATGTGGATGGCCGTGTTCGCCGATGCGGGCGCGAGCCTGATCGTGGTCGCCAACGGCTTGCGGCTGCTGCGCGCGTCGCGCTGACGGAGGATGACATGGGGCAGCTCGCGAGATGGTTCGACCGGCTGCTGCACGGCCTGGCGCCCGGATCGCGCGCCGGACGCGGTGGCCGGTGCGGAGCGCCTGACAATGGAGCGCCCCGTGGCGGAGCGCTAAACGGCGGCGCGCCCGGCGGCAGCCCGGCACGCCCCGACTGCACCGCGAGCCGGCGCCCCGGATTCAAGCGGCTGCGCGCCGGCGATTCGAGCCCGCCCCCGGTCTGCCGACGCTGCCGCGCGCCGCTCGACCCGGCCGCGCGCTGGTGCGTGCATTGCGGGACGCGCATGCGCTGAACCGCGGACACGCGTCGAACCGGGCCGGCGCCGGTCGCGCGTCGCTCAGCGCAGCGGCACGGGCATCCCGGTCAGCGGCGCGGCCGGGCGGCGTGGTCCGTGGATCGTCCGCATCGATCTCGAACGACGGCGCCTCGGCCAGCGTGCGCCCCGACGCCGGCAGCCATTCCTGGAACAGCCGGCGATACGCGCCAGGCAGCGTCGGATACGGCCCCTGATGCAGGTACACGGCATGGAGCCCGCCCGCGATGGTCAGGCGCGTGACGGGCGGCGGCGTGTCCAGCGCGGCCGTGCCCGGGCCGAGCGCGAAGCAGGCGTGCGAGCGCAGCCGGTCGGCCGGCGTGGTGCCGGGATTGTCGTGGAAGGCGGCGAGGCGGCGCGCATGGGGGCCGAACAGCCCGCGCGCGCCGACCCGCGCGGCCGGCTGCGCGAACGCGCCGCCGATCCCGGGATACGGGCCGACGTGCACGATCGCCAGCACCTCGATCGGCGCCTGTTGCCGGATCTCGGTCCGACGGTTTGCCATGCGCGAATCTCCACGGATATCGGCGACCGGGCGGACGCCGGCGCCCGCGCATGGTACGAAACCGGCGCAATCCGCTGGATTCACGCAATCGACGCCAGTCGCGCCAACCACCGGAACGCCGCCGCGCGCGGGCCCGCTTCCTGCTCCGCGCCAATCACTTCGCTGACCGTAGCGTCCGCCATGTTTGCCGATTTTCGATAACGCGCGGATTTATGACTCTCTAGCATCGGTGGTCGATCACCCGTTCCCGCCGCGCCACATCTGGCGCGGCCGGCCCGAACGGGTTCCACCCAAGGAGAACACGCGATGCACGCAGAGTCGAACGGCCGTCCCGCAGCGGGCGGCGCGCCGGGGCCGGCGTTGAAGCAGACCCTCGGCACCTGGCAGCTGTGGGGGATCGCGGTCGGCCTCGTGATCTCTGGCGAATACTTCGGCTGGAGCTACGGCTGGGCCAGCGCCGGCACGCTCGGCTTCGTCGTCACGGCGCTGTTCATCGCCGCGATGTACACCACCTTCATCTTCAGCTTCACCGAGCTGACCACCTCGATCCCGCACGCGGGCGGCCCGTTCGCCTACGCGCGCCGCGCGTTCGGCCCGGCGGGAGGCTACCTGGCCGGCATCGCCACGCTGGTGGAGTTCGTGTTCGCGCCGCCCGCGATCGCGCTCGCGATCGGCGCCTACCTGCACGTGCAGTTCCCGTCGCTGGAGCCGAAGCACGCGGCGATGGGCGCCTACCTCGTATTCATGGCGCTCAACATCGTCGGCGTGCAGATCGCCGCCACCTTCGAGCTGATCGTCACGCTGTTCGCGATCTTCGAGCTGCTGGTGTTCATGGGCGTGGTGTCGCCGGGCTTCTCGTGGGAACACTTCTCGAAGGGCGGCTGGGGCGGCGCCGAGCACTTCTCGTCCGGCGCGTTCTCCGGCATGTTCGCGGCGATCCCGTTCGCGATCTGGTTCTTTCTCGCGATCGAGGGCGTGGCGATGGCCGCCGAGGAGGCGAAGAACCCGCGGCGCTCGATCCCGATCGCCTACGTGGCCGGCATCCTCACGCTGGTGGTGCTCGCCATCGGCGTGATGGTGTTCGCGGGCGGCGCGGGCGACTGGACGAAGCTCGCCAACATCAACGATCCGCTGCCGCAGGCGATGAAGACCATCGTCGGCGAGCACAGCGGCTGGATGCACATGCTGGTCTGGCTCGGCCTGTTCGGCCTGGTGGCGTCGTTCCACGGCATCATCCTCGGCTATTCGCGCCAGATCTTCGCGCTGGCGCGCGAGGGCTACCTGCCCGAATGGCTGGCCAAGGTCCACCCGCGCTTTCGCACCCCGTACCGCGCGATCCTCGCGGGCGGCGTGGTCGGCATCGCGGCGATCTACAGCGACGAGCTGATCCAGTTCGGCGGCCAGACGCTGACCGCGAACATCGTGACGATGTCGGTGTTCGGCGCTATCGTGATGTACATCGTCAGCATGGCCGCGCTGTTCAAGCTGCGCCGCAGCCAGCCGGCGATGGCGCGGCCGTTCCGCGCGCCGCTCTATCCGCTGTTCCCGGCGTTCGCGCTGGCCGCCGCGCTGGTGTGCCTCGCCACCATGGTCTATTTCAACGCGCTGGTCGCGCTGATCTTCCTGGTGATCGTCGGGCTCGGCTACGGCTATTTCATCGCGACGCGCGCGCAGCGCGCGGCCGCGCCGGCCGAGGCGCTGCTCGAGGAATGACGCGCGCCGACCGCGCCGACTGATTCGCAGGAGAGTTGCAGATGGCCCATACGGAGACGATCGGTTCGCGCACCTACCGCTTCGCGGACCTGAAGACGCTGCTCGCGCGCGCCAGCCCGCTGCGCTCGGGCGACCAGCTGGCCGGCATCGCGGCGGCCAGCGAGGAGGAGCGCGTGGCCGCGAAGATGGCGCTCGCGAACGTGCCGCTCAAGGCGTTCCTGAACGAGGCGCTGATCCCCTACGAACGCGACGAGGTCACGCGGCTGATCGTCGACACGCACGACGCGGCCGCGTTCGCCGAACTCGCGCACCTGACGGTGGGCGAGTTCCGCAACTGGCTGCTGTCGCCGGCCGCCGACGGCGCCGCGCTGGAGCGCGTCGCGCCGGGCCTCACGCCCGAGATGATGGCGGCCGTCTCGAAGCTGATGCGCAACCAGGACCTGATCGCGGCGGCCCGCAAGCGCCGCGTGGTCACGCGCTTTCGCAACACGGTGGGGCTGCCGGGGCGCATGTCGGTGCGGCTGCAGCCGAACCACCCGACCGACGACGTGAAGGGCATCGCCGCCTCGATGCTCGACGGCCTGATGTACGGCTCGGGCGACGCGATGATCGGCATCAATCCCGCCACCGACAGCCTCGCCGCGATCACGAAGCTGCTCGTGATGATCGATGCGTTCCGCGAGCGCTACCGCGTGCCGACGCAGTCCTGCGTGCTGACCCACGTCACCAACACGATCGCGGCGATCGAGCGGGGCGCGCCGGTGGACCTGGTGTTCCAGTCGATCGCCGGCACCGAGCAGGCCAACGCGAGCTTCGGCATCTCGCTCGCGCTGCTCGACGAGGCGCACGAGGCCGCGCGCTCGCTGAAGCGCGGCACCGTCGGCGACAACCTGATGTACTTCGAGACCGGCCAGGGCAGCGCGCTGTCGGCCAACGCGCATCACGGCGTGGACCAGCAGACCTGCGAGGTGCGCGCCTACGCGGTGGCGCGCCGGTTCCGGCCGTTCCTCGTCAACACGGTGGTCGGCTTCATCGGCCCCGAGTACCTGTACGATGGCAAGCAGATCATCCGCGCCGGGCTCGAGGATCACTTCTGCGGCAAGCTGCTCGGCGTGCCGATGGGCTGCGACATCTGCTATACGAACCACGCCGAGGCCGACCAGGACGACATGGACACGCTGCTGACGTTGCTCGGCGCGGCGGGCATCAACTTCATCATGGGCATCCCCGGTGCCGACGACGTGATGCTGAACTACCAGAGCACCTCGTTCCACGACGCGCTCTACGTGCGCGAGGTGCTGGGGCTGCGGCGCGCACCCGAGTTCGAGGAATGGCTGGAGGCGATGGAGATCGCCGACGCGAAGGGCGCGCTGCTGCCGGCCTCGGTGCGCACGCCGCTGCTGGCCGGGGCCGACGCGTGGATGGGGCTCGGCGCATGACGGACCCGGTCGAGAAGAACCCGTGGGGCGCGCTGAAGTCGTTCACGAACGCGCGCATCGCGCTGGGCCGCGCGGGCAGCAGCCTGCCCACCGCGCCGCTGCTCGCGTTCAACCTCTCGCATGCGCAGGCGCGCGACGCCGTGCATCAGCCGCTCGACGCCGACCGGCTGCGCGGCGAACTCGAGGCGGCCGGCTTCGCGACGCTGGCGGCCGACAGCGCCGCGCCCGATCGCCAGCATTACCTGCGGCGCCCCGACCTCGGCCGGCGCCTGTCGGATCCGAGCCGCGCGGCGCTGGGCGCGGCCGCCGGCGGCGCGGGCCAGCCCGATCTGGTGTTCGTGATCGGCGATGGACTGTCGGCGTTCGCGGCCGCGAAGCAGGCGCTGCCGCTGCTGAACGCGGTGCGCGGGCGGCTCGAGGCCGACGGCTGGAGGCTCGGCCCGGTGGTGGTGGCGCGTCAGGCGCGCGTCGCCCTCGGCGACGAGATCGGCGAGCTGCTGCGCGCGCGCTTCGTGGCGATGCTGATCGGCGAGCGGCCGGGGCTCAGTTCGCCCGACAGCCTCGGCGTGTATCTGACCCATGCGCCGCGGGTGGGCTGCCACGACGCGCAGCGCAACTGCATCTCGAACGTGCGGCCCGAAGGGCTGCCGCATGCCGCCGCCGCGCACAAGCTGCACTATCTGCTGACGCAGGCGCGGCGGCTCGGGCTGACGGGCGTCGGGCTCAAGGACGACAGCGACGCGCTGCTGCCGGAAGGTGCGGATCACGAACGGATCGACGCGCGGCGGTGACCGGAAGCCGTGGCCCGATTGCTTGGTTCGGTCACGACTCGCGGCCTTGCCCGAGCAGGGTCGCACGCAGGAAATCCGCCATCGCGGCCGGCGCGCCGGCTTGCCCGGACGCCTGCCGGAGCAGGTCGAGATCCTTCGCCGGAATCGCGTTGTCGCCGAACGGCGAGGCGCCCTCGGTGATCATCCGCGCGTAGTTCACGTAGACGGGCGAGGCGAACAGCGTGGACGTGTACAGGTTGGCCACCGCGCGCGGATCCAGTCCGGCGTGGCGCGCGAGCGTGAGGCCCTCTTCGAGCGCGGCGGCCGCGCAGAAGATCAGGAAATTGCCGATCAGCTTGACGGTGAGCGCGTGGCCGAACGCGGCGCCGAAATCGAATACCTGTTGCACGCCGAGCGCGGCGAGCACCGGGCGCACACGCTGCTTCGCCGCCTCCGGGCCGACGCAGGCGGCGATCAGCCGCCCGACGCGGGCCGCCTCGGGGCGCCCGAACACCGGCGCCTCCACCAGCGTGCAGCCGTGTCGCGCGTGCAGCGCCGCGATCCGCCGCGAGCCTTCGGGCGACAGCGTACTCATCGACACATGCACGCCGCCTTCGGCGAGCCGCTCGAGAAAGTCCTCGCTGCGCACCAGCGCCTCCACCGACGCATCGTCCCAGAGCAGGCTGATCACGACGCCGCCCGGCGGCACCGCGTCGGCGGCGCGCGGCGCCCACCGCGCGCCCTGCGCGAGCAGGTCGTCGGCCTTGCTGGCGGTGCGGTTGTGGACGCTCAGGCGGTAGCCGGCGTCGAGCAGGTTCTGCGCGATCGGCTGCCCCAGCGCGCCGAGTCCGATCAGGCCGATTGCCTCGCAAGCGTGATCCATCCGTGAGCTCGTTGGCGGGGAGGGGAGGGCGCGGCCGTCAGGACGCGCGCACGCGCTGCCGGCGCTTTTCGGTGACGACGATCGTCACCGCCGAGATCAGGAAGTACAGCGCACCGACGCAGGCGTAGCCGCCGATCCTCGTGATCGCCTGCGTGACGGGGGCATGCGCCTGCGCGAAGAAGGCGGCGCCCGCCAGCGCCGACTGCGCGCCGCTCAGGATCATCGGCCACTGGCCGCCGGCCGACTTCCAGCGGCGCAGGGCGGTGCCGAGCTGCAGCAGCCCCGCCACGATCGCCCAGGCGCCGAACACGCCCAACATACCGAGCCCGCCGCCGTCGCGCGACTGCAGCGCGACCACCACGGCCAGCGTGGCGGCGACGCTCATGACGAGATTGATCGCCTGGGTGCGGTTGGCGCCCGCTCCGCCGCTGCGCGACATGTCGATGCCGTTGGCGAGCGCGTCCCAGGCCGGGTAGATCACCAGCAGCACGGCGGCCACGGCGGGCGCCTGGCGGCCGATCGAAAAGGCCAGCGCGGCCCAGATCACGGAGAACGCGGTGCGCGTGAAGTAATAGCGCTTGAGCCAGGGCTCGTCCTGCGCGGGAAGGGAATGAGGGGAACGGTCCACGATGGCGACTCCGCTTCGTGTTGAAGAGGCGTCCAGCATCGCAGGCGGGTGCCGCGCACGGTATCGGTCGAATGACCGACGCCGGCGGGAAGGGCGGCGGCGCGTGGCGCGCGCATCACGCCCGGACGCGTCGCGCCGGACGCATCAGGCCACGCGCGTCGGGCCGGGTGCAAAAAAAAGCGCCGGCGATCCGCCGCCGACGCCTGTCCAAGTCCCCTTCCGCCGCCCGTCGTGGATCGATCGGCGGCGGCGGGGCGAACGCGAGTCAGAACAGGCCGGCCGGCTTGTCGCTGTAGCTGACCAGCAGGTTCTTGGTCTGCTGGTAGTGATCGAGCATCATCTTGTGCGTCTCGCGGCCGATGCCGGACTGCTTGTAGCCGCCGAACGCCGCGTGCGCCGGATAGGCGTGGTAGCAGTTGGTCCAGACGCGCCCGGCCTGGATGTCGCGGCCGAAGTGATAGGCGCGGTTGCCGTCGCGGGTCCAGACGCCGGCGCCGAGGCCATAGAGCGTGTCGTTGGCGATCTCGAGCGCTTCCGCCTCGTTCTTGAAGGTCGTCACCGACAGCACCGGCCCGAAGATTTCCTCCTGGAAGATGCGCATCTTGTTGTGGCCGCGGAACACGGTCGGCTTCACGTAGAAGCCGCTCGCCAGTTCGCCCGTCATGGTGTTGCGCGCGCCGCCCGTCAGGCACTCGGCGCCTTCCTGGCGGCCGATGTCGATGTAAGACAGGATCTTCTCCAGCTGCTCCTCGGAGGCCTGCGCGCCGATCATGGTCTGCGCGTCGAGCGGATGGCCCTGGCGGATCTTTTCCACGCGCTGCACGGCGCGCTCGATGAAGCGCTCGTAGATGCTTTCCTCGACCAGCGCGCGCGACGGGCAGGTGCAGACCTCGCCCTGGTTCAGCGCGAACATCGCGAAGCCTTCGAGCGCCTTGTCGAAGTAGCTGTCGTCGCGGTCCATCACGTCGGCGAAGAAGATGTTCGGGCTCTTGCCGCCGAGTTCGAGCGTGACCGGGATCAGGTTCGCGCTCGCGTAGCCGGCGATCAGGCGGCCCGTGGAGGTCTCGCCCGTGAACGCGATCTTGGCGATCCGCTTGCTCGAGGCGAGCGGCTTGCCGGCCTCGAGCCCGAAGCCGTTGACGATGTTGAGCACGCCGGGCGGCAGCAGGTCCTGGATCAGCTCGGCCCACACCAGGATCGAGGCCGGGGTCTGCTCGGCCGGCTTCAGCACCACGCAGTTGCCGGCCGCCAGCGCGGGCGCGAGCTTCCAGGTGGCCATCAGGATCGGGAAGTTCCACGGAATGATCTGGCCGACCACGCCGAGCGGCTCGTGGAAGTGGTAGGCCACCAGGTCGCCGCCGATGTCGGCGATCGAGCCTTCCTGCGCGCGCACGCAGCCCGCGAAATAGCGGAAATGGTCGATCGCGAGCGGGATGTCGGCCGCGGTGGTCTCGCGCAGCGGCTTGCCGTTGTCGATCGTCTCGGCCACCGCGAGGCGCGCGAGGTTCGCTTCCATGCGGTCGGCGATCTTGAGCAGGATGCCCGCGCGCTCGGCCGCCGGGGTCGCGCCCCAGGCGGCGCGCGCCGCGTGCGCCGCGTCGAGCGCGAGCTCGATGTCGGCCGCCTGCGAGCGCGGGATCGCGGTGAACGGCTGGCCCGTGACGGGCGAGACGTTGTCGAAATAGTCGCCGCCGACGGGCGGTATCCATTCGCCACCGATGAAGTTCCCGTATTGCTTGCGGTACGGGAATTCGATGTTCAGGTGTTGCATCTCGGCGTGATTCATCGTGTCGCTCCTCGCATGTTCGATATGGGAAAACGCTGCGGCGGCTCGTCGATCAAGCCGGCAGGGCCCGTTCGATACGCCAAAAGCGTGCCAGCCCGCCGCGCCGCGGTGCGCGGGCGGCACGCGCCGGTGCGGCGGCGCGGGCGCCGAATCGCGCCGCGCCGGCCGGATCCGGCTGTGCAAAATTGGCACGATCCAAGGGTGCGACGTTGTGCCGCTATTGAGCACTGCGCCGGGCGCCCGATCAGCGGGAACGGGGGATGGCGGCGGCGGAGGCCACTTCGATACCAGCCTGGTTTCGGCACGGGACTTGCATGATTCCGGCGATGGACGAGGGAGGGCAGCGATGAACGCAGCGAGCGGAGCGGGCCGGGCGTCGGCCGGCGGCGCCATGCCGGGCGCCGACGCCACGGCCGAGGACACGCGGCGCGGCGCGGACGGCGCCGACGCGCCGGCCGGACGCGCGGTGGTCAGCGTCGCGCACGACGCCGACGAGCAGGCGCGCAACCTGGTGGGCTGGCGCCAGACCTACGACCAGCTCGCGGCCGGGCGCTTCGTCGGCACGCTGACCGAGCTGCCGCTCGACACCATGAAGCTGTTTCGCGAAACCACCAGCCACACGCTGCGGCAGGCCTGCGAAGTGCGCGGCGACGCGTACTGGTTCGGGATTCCTGCGGTACCGGACGGCGGCGCACGGATCGACGCGCAGCCGATCGCGGCCGACGGCTTCGCCTGCCGGCCCGGCAACCTCGGGTTCGAGCTGCTGACGCCGGCCGCGTTCTCGATCTACGGCGTGGTGGTGCGCGGCGACGTGCTGCGCCGCTACGCGGAGCAGGTCGAGCACGCGGGCCTGGACGACCGTCTGCCGTGCCCGATGATCCACGCCGGCGGCGGGCGGCTCGCGCGGCTGCGCGCGCTGCTGGCCGCCTCGCTCGACGGCGCGGCGAGCCCGCGCGCGGCGCTGTCCGGCCGCGAGCGGCATGAACTGCAGGCGGCCGTGCTGGCGGCGCTGTTCGACGTCTGCGCGGGGCCGGACGCGGCGCGGCAGGCGGCCTCGGACGCGCTCGCGCCGGCGCGGCGGCGCCGGATCGTCGCGCAGGCGCGCGATTACGTGCTCGCGCATCGCGGCCGCGCGGTGGGCGTGCCGGAACTCTGCGAGCAGCTGCACGTGAGCCGCCGCACGCTGCAGAACTGCTTTCAGGACGTGCTCGGGATGGCCCCCGCCGCCTACCTGCGCGCCTTGCGGCTGAACGGGGCGCGGCGCGACCTGTGCGGCCGCGCGGCCGGTTCGGTGCAGGACGTGGCCGCCGCCTGGGGTTTCTGGCATCCGAGCCAGTTCGCGAACGACTACCGGCGCATGTTCGGGATGCGGCCGTCCGAGGCGTTGCGCGATGCGACGGTTTGAGGCGGGTTGAGGCGGCGGATTCAGTCGCGCGCCCGGGGCCACGCGATCGCGTCCCAGTCGAACGCGCGATAGGCCGCCGCCACCGCCGCGAGGTGGGCCGGCTCGTCGCTCGCGTGCCGGTCGCGCAGGGCGGCCGGCACGTCGAGGCGTGCCGCCACGCAGTGCGGATAGTCGCGCACGCGCATTTCGGGCGTGATGCTGGTGAAGCAGGCCAGCGTGGGCACCTCGAAGCCGTCGGCGACATGGATCGCCGAGCTGTCGGCGCCGACCAGCACGCGCGCGTCGCGGACCCAGGCGAGATAGGCGGCGGTGTCGGGCGACAGCGCGGACACGTCGGTGTAGGCGCGATGCGCGACCGGGCCGAAGCCGGCCACCGGCAGCCCGTAGCGCCGCGCGATCCGTTCGACGAGCGCGGCGCGTTCGGCCGCCGGAATGCTGCGCAGCGGCGTGCTCGCATCGGCGCAGAGCAGCGCGTAGGGGCGCCGGCGCCAGCCGTCCGGCAGCGCTGGCAGTGCCAGCCGCGCGAGCCAGCGGTTGCGCCTGGCGGCGGCCGGGATCGACGCCGGATCGGCGCCGAGCGCGTCGAGGAAGTAGTCGATCATCGGCAGCGTCGCGAACGCGGGCCGATAGAGCTGGTTGCCGACGTCGATGCGCGTCGCCGCCCGCGGCAGCGCGTCGAGCGGCCAGGGCAGCGTGCGTGGCGCCGCGGGCTCGCTGCCGGCGAGCCGGTACAGCGCCTCGACGTGGGCCGCGAGGCGCGCCGGCCGATACAGCACGAAGCGCAGCGCCGGATGCGCGGCGCGCAACGCGGCCAGCGCGGTCAGCCCGATGATCGAGTCACCTAGCGCGACACCCATGCCGTTGATCACATGGACTTCCGTGAGCCGCGCATAGTCGAGCCGGAACGGCCGCTCGGCCGCGTTGAGGAGGCCGGCATCGGCCTCGGTGGCCGCGATGTGGCCGGCCGGTGACTGGCCCGCCACTTCCAGATCGTAGGACGCGACGAGCCTGCGCTCGGGCGCGAGCAGCGTGCCGGGATGGCGCAGCGCGTCGAACCGGCTCGGCGCGGCTTCGCCGGCGGCCGGCGCTTGGGGTTTCATGGGCGGTGTGTTCCTCGGGGCGACGCCGGCGGCCCGGCGCGTTCGCCGTCGATGTTAGCGCCAGCCGCGCGATTCGGGGCGTCCCGCCGGCGAAGCGGCCGATCGCGCGGCGAAGCGGGTGGTGAAGCGGGTGGTGAAGCGGGTGGCGAAGTGCGCGGCGCGGCTTGCGGTCGGCGCGTCGCGCGCAATGCGTCAGCGGCGGCGCGAGCGATGGTGTTGGTGGTGCCGTGAAGCGAGCCGCCTCCGGTCGATCGGCCGAGGCGGCACCATCAGACGGCGCGCGGCCGGCGCGGTCCGCCGTCACACTTCATCAACTGCCGGGGCTGACTCGAGCGACGGCGTCGACGGCGCCATAGCGCGACCCGCAACTGATCGCGAGGACGCGCCGTCGAATGGCGCGCGGCCGGCCCGGGTCCGACGCCAGGCCTCAACCGGCACGGCCGCCACGCCGCCGCCCCGATCCCGAACGAGTCACGATCGCCCCGCCTCACGTCGCCCCACGTCGCCTCAAGTCGTCTCACCGCGCGCACGGCGCCCCTGTTCGCGAATCTGTTCGAGCGTCGCGGCCGGCGTGGACGCCTCCTGCGGCACCCGGATCTCGATCAGCGCGGGCAGGCCGCTCGCCAGCGCGCGCTTGAGCGCGGGCGCGAAGCCGGCGGTGTCGACGACGGTCTCGCCATGCGCGCCGAACGCGCGTGCGTAGGCGGCGAAGTCGGGATTGGTCAGCGCGGTGCCGTGGACGCGATTCGGGTAATGGCGCTCCTGATGCATGCGGATCGTGCCGAAATGGCCGTTGTTGATGACGATCACGATGATCGCGAGCCCGTACTGCATCGCGGTGGCGAGTTCGTTGCCGGCCATCATGAAGCAGCCGTCGCCGGCCAGCGCCACGGCCACGCGCTGCGGATAGAGCGATTTCGCGGCGAGCGCCGCCGGCACGCCGTAGCCCATCGCGCCGCTGGTGGGGGCGAGCTGCGAGCGGAACAGCCGGTACGCGTAATGGCGGTGCAGCCAGGTCGCGTAATTGCCGGCGCCGTTGGTGACGATCGCGTCGTGCGGCAGCCGCTCGCGCAGCTGCTGGATGATCTCGCCGAGCTGCAGCCGGCCCGGCATCGGCAGCGGCCGGCGCCACGCGAGATACGCCTCGTGTGCCTCGGCCGCGCTGCCGGCCCACGCCGGCACCTCGGGCGGCGCGAGCGCGGCCAGCCTCGCGGCGATCTCGGGCATGCCCGAGACGATCGGCAGGTCGGCGGCGTAGACGCGCCCCAGTTCGTCGGCACCCTGGTGGACGTGGATCAGCGTCTGCCGCGGCTTCGGGATCTCGAGCAGCGTGTAGCCGCCGGTGGTGGCCTCGCCGAGCCGCGGGCCGATCACGAGCAGCAGGTCCGCGGCGTCGATGCGCCGCGCGAGCGCTGGGTTGATGCCGAGCCCGACGTCGCCGGCATAGAGCGGATGCTCGTTGTCGAAGGTGTCCTGATAGCGGAACGCGCAGGCCACCGGCAACTGCCAGCTCTCGGCGAAGCGGCGCAGGTCGGCGCAGGCGTCCACGCTCCAGCCGCTGCCGCCCGCGATCACCACCGGCCGCTCGGCGCGCGCGAGCCGCTCGCGCAGCTCGCCGAGCTGCGCCTCGGACGGCGCGGCGGCGATCCGCTTCGCGGCCGGCGCCGCCGGCTGCGGCGCGCAGGGCTCGGACAGCACGTCCTCGGGCAGCGCGAGCACCACCGGGCCGGGCCGGCCGGAGGTGGCGACGTGGAACGCATGGCTCAGGTATTCGGGGATGCGGCGCGCGTCGTCGATCTGCGCGACCCACTTGGCGAGTTCGCCGAACATGCGGCGGTAGTCGATCTCCTGGAACGCCTCGCGGTCGAGGTGTTCGCGCGCGCACTGGCCGATCAGCAGGATCATCGGCGTGGAATCCTGGAACGCGGTGTGGACGCCGATCGACGCGTGCGTGGCGCCGGGGCCGCGCGTGACGAGCGCGACGCCGGGCCGGCCGGTCAGCTTGCCGACCGCCTCGGCCATGTTCGCGGCGGCGGCCTCGTGGCGGCAGACGACGGTGCCGATCCGTTCGGTTTCGTCGGCGAGCGCGTCGAGCACGGCGAGGAAGCTCTCGCCGGGGACGCAGAATACGCGTTCGACGCGGTTCGCGAGCAGCGCATCGACCAGCAGGCGGGCGCCGGTGACGCTGGCGGCGGGGACGGCGGACTCCGGGGTGATCGACATGAGTGGCGGGCTCCCTCGGTGGCGAGAGGGATAGCTTACGCCGGATGCGCGGGACGTGGCGGAGGATGCCGGAGAGGGGTGGATGGGGGCGGATCGAGGCCGGGCGGGTGCCGATGGCGTCGGCAACGCCCAGCATGGAGAACCGGCGGCCGGCGCGGCTCGGGCACGGCGCGGCGCCAGCGGCAAATGCCATGCCGCGCCGCCGCTCCTGCCCCGAATCGACGCGATCCCGCCCATCCGCCGCGCCGGGGGCCGTGCCGCCTCAGGCCGGCGCGGCCGCGGTGACGATCAGCACTCGACGATGTTCACCGCGAGCCCGCCGCGCGAGGTTTCCTTGTACTTCGTCTTCATGTCGGCGCCGGTCTCGCGCATCGTCTTGATCACCGAGTCGAGCGACACGTAATGGCTGCCGTCGCCGCGCAGCGCCATGCGCGCGGCGTTGACGGCCTTCACCGAGGCCATCGCGTTGCGCTCGATGCAGGGGATCTGCACCATCCCGCCGACCGGGTCGCAAGTCAGCCCGAGGTTGTGTTCCATGCCGATCTCGGCGGCGTTCTCGACCTGGCGCGGCGTGCCGCCGAGCACGGCGGCGAGCGCGCCGGCCGCCATCGAGCAGGCCACGCCCACCTCGCCCTGGCAGCCCACCTCGGCGCCCGAGATCGACGCGTTGAGCTTGTAGAGGATGCCGATCGCGGCGGCCGTCATCAGGAAGTCGATCACGCCCTGTTCGTTGGCGCCGGGCGTGAAGCGCATGTAGTAGTGCAGCACGGCCGGGATGATGCCGGCCGCGCCGTTGGTCGGCGCGGTCACCACGCGCCCGCCCGCCGCGTTTTCCTCGTTCACGGCGATCGCGTAGAGGTTGATCCAGTCGATCATCGAGAGCGGATCACGCAGCGCCTGCTCGGGGTTGCCGGTCAGCGTGCGGTACAGCTGCGGCGCGCGGCGCTTGACCTGAAACGGGCCGGGCAGCGTGCCGTTCGCGTCGGGGTTGTCGATCCCGCAGCCGCGCGACACGCACGACTGCATCACGTCCCAGATCTTCAGCAGGCCGGCGCGCGTGGTGGCCTCGTCGTGCCAGGCGCGCTCGTTGTCCCACATCAGCTGCGCGATCGACTTGCCGGTGCTGGCCGTCAGCTCGAGCAGCTCGGCGCTGCTGCGAAACGGGTGGGGCATCTGTTCTGCCGCGTTCAGCACCTTCGTGTTCGGCGCGCCGGCCGTCACCACGAAGCCGCCGCCCACCGACAGGTAGGTGGTCTCGCGCAGCGTCTCGCCGGCCGCGTCGCGCGCGCGCAGCGTCATCGCGTTCGGATGCTCGGGCAGCGCCTGCCGGTAGAAGCCGATCTGCTCCTTCAGCACGAACGGCACGGGATGGCGGCCCAGCAGCGCCAGCTTGCGCGTGTCGCGCACCTCGGCGAGCCGCGCGTCGATGGTATCGGGATCGACCGTGTCGGGCGCGTCGCCCATCAGCCCGAGCATCACGCCGCGGTCGGTGCCGTGGCCCTTGCCGGTCGCGCCGAGCGAGCCGTACAGGTCGACTTTCACGGCGGCGGTGCGCTCGAGCAGGCCGTCGCGCTCGAGTCCCTGGACGAACATCAGCGCGGCGCGCATCGGTCCCACCGTATGCGAGCTGGACGGGCCAATCCCGATTTTGAAAAGATCGAACACGCTGACTGCCATGGGGATTTCCTGTGGTTCTGGGTGCTTCTGGGGATTAACGTGCCGGCAGCGGCAGGCAGGCGGCCACCCAGGCGGGCGGCTGCGGCGCGAGCAGCTGCGCGACGCTGTTGTAGCGGCCGTCCAGGCGGGCGGCCAGGTAGAACAGTTCCGTGGCGTTCTTCGGCGACCATGGGCCCGAGTAGCCGGGCAGGCCGGCCTCGCGGCGCTTCGCGTCGAATGCCACCGTGGAGTTCACGAACTCCTCGTGGGTCTTTTCGCCGCGCGCATACGGCACCAGCCAGTCGAGCGCGGCTTCGAGCGTCGCGCCGTTGGCGCCGCGCTCGCGCAGCCAGTTGCGGTTGAAGCGCCGCGCGGCGAGCGCGGCCGTCACGAGCGGCTGCAGGTCGTAGACGGCGTAATGCACGGCGTCGCGCTCGGTGAAGTCGAGCGTGGTGCCGTCGGGGCCGATGTTGTCGGCCAGGTGTTCGACGAACAGCCGCTGCGCGGCGTTCATCATCTTGCGGTCGCCGAGCGTGAACGCGGCCAGCGCGATCAGCTTGATCCGGTGGCTCTGCCAGTTGTTGCGCCAGGTGCCCGTGAGCGGGCGCTTCTGCGCCTCGATCTGCGCGACGTAGCCGGCGCCGAGCTTGGCGATGAACGCGGCGGCGGCGTTGCGCGTCTTCACCGGCAGCGTGCTCGCGGTCATGTCGTAGGCCACGATCAGGCTTTCGAAACGGGTCTCGTCGATCGGATCGAAATCGGGCTGGTAGGTGGTCACCCAGGCCAGCAGGAAACGGTTCACGAGCGCGAGATAGCGCGCGTCGTTGGTCACGCGCCAGGCCAGCGCGGCGTCGCGCATCAGTTCCATGTCGTCGAGCGCGGCCTCGCTCGCGTCGCGAATGCCCTCGTGCGGCAGCAGGCCCTCGGTATGGAGGTGGGCGAGCGCCTTCGGCTGCTCGTTGACGCGTGCCTCGACGCTGCGTACCAGCGCCTGCACGCCCGGCTCGGCCGAGGTCACCTCGTTGCTCTGCAGCGCGGGCGCCGCGCAGAAATTCATCGCCGCGCGCGCCTGCGACGCGGCCGCCAGCGCGACGCAGGCCGCGAACGCCGGCGCGAGCGTGCGCCAGGTTCGCGCGCGCGCTCGCGCCCTGTCCGGAAACACCTTACGCACCATGCGGAACTCCTCGATTGGCTGGATGGCGGTGTGTGATGTTATCCGGACTTGGAAACGAACGCGACCGCGCCGCCGCGCCCGCGCGGCGGATGCGATGACGCACGGCATGGCGGCGCGCGATGGGTCCGCCCGGCCGTCCCGTCCCGCCGGGCTCAGGCGTAGTCGGACATCGGCACGCACGCGCAGAACAGGTTGCGGTCGCCGTAGACGTTGTCCGCGCGCCCGACGGGCGGCCAGTATTTGTTACCGGCCGCCAGCGAGGCCACCGGGAACGCGGCCTGCTCGCGCGTGTAGGCGTGCGTCCACTCGTTGGCGGTGACCACCGCGGCCGTGTGCGGCGCGTGGCGCAGCGGGTTGTCCTCGCGGTCGGCGCGGCCGTCCTCGACGGCGCGAATTTCCTCGCGGATCGCGATCATCGCGTCGATGAAGCGGTCGAGTTCCTCCTGCGATTCCGATTCGGTCGGCTCGACCATCAGCGTGCCCGGCACCGGGAAGCTCATGGTCGGCGCATGGAAGCCGTAGTCCATCAGGCGCTTGGCCACGTCGTCGACGGTGATGCCGCTCGATTCCTTGATCGGCCGCAGGTCGAGAATGCATTCGTGCGCGACGAGGCCGCCCGGGCCCGAATAGAGCACCGGGTAGTGCGGCGCGAGGCGGCGCGCGATGTAGTTCGCGTTGAGGATCGCCACTTCGGTGGCGGCCGTCAGGTTGCGCGCGCCCATCATCGCCACGTACATCCACGAGATCGGCAGGATCGAGGCCGAGCCATACGGCGCGGCCGAGACGGCGCCGATGCCGTGCTCGCCGCGCGCGTAGCCGGTCGAGCGCTGGTTCGGCAGGAACTGCGCGAGGTGCGCGCCGACCGCGACCGGGCCGACGCCGGGGCCGCCGCCGCCGTGCGGGATGCAGAACGTCTTGTGCAGGTTCAGGTGGGACACGTCGCCGCCGAACTGGCCCGGCGCGGTCAGGCCGACCATCGCGTTCATGTTCGCGCCGTCCACGTACACCTGGCCGCTGTGCGCATGCACGATCTCGCAGATCTCGCGCACGTTCTGCTCGAACACGCCGTGGGTGGACGGGTAGGTGATCATGATCGCCGCGAGGTTCGCCGAGTGCTGCTCGGCCTTGGCGCGCAGATCGGCGACGTCGACGTTGCCCTGCGCGTCGCAGGCCACCACCACCACCTTCATGCCGGCCATGTGCGCCGAGGCCGGGTTGGTGCCGTGCGCCGAGGCCGGGATCAGGCACACGTCGCGATGGCCCTCGCCGCGCGAGGCGTGATAGGCGTGGATGATCAGGAGGCCCGCGTACTCGCCCTGCGAGCCCGCGTTCGGCTGCAGCGACACGGCCGCGTAGCCGGTGGCGGCCACCAGCATCGCCTCGAGTTGGGCGATCATCTCGCGATAGCCGACCGTCTGCTCCTGCGGCGCGAACGGATGGATCTGGCCGAACTCGGGCCAGGTCACCGGCAGCATCTCCGAGGTGGCGTTGAGCTTCATGGTGCAGGAGCCGAGCGGGATCATCGAGCGGTCGAGCGCGAGATCCTTGTCGGACAGGCTGCGCAGGTAGCGCAGCATTTCCGTTTCGGAATGGTGGCGGTTGAACACCGGGTGCGTGAGGTACGCGCTCTGGCGTTCGAGGCCGGCCGGCAGCGCGGCGCTGCCGGGCAGCGCGGCTTCCAGCGCGTCGACGCCCGGCGCCGCGGCGCCCGCCACCTCGGCGAAGATCGCCAGCAGGTCGGCCAGGTCGGCGCGCGTGGTGGTTTCGTCGATCGACACGCCCACCCGCGTCGCGCCGGCGCGACGCAGGTTGATGCGCCGGGCGCTGGCGGCTTCGTGCAGCGCGGCGGCGCGTTCGCCCGCCTCGATCGTCAGCGTGTCGAAGAAGGTTTCGTTGACGGTGGCGTAGCCGAGCTGTTTCAGGCCTGCGTCGAGCAGCGCGGCGATCCGGTTCACGCGCAGCGCGATCGTCTTCAGGCCGCGCGGGCCGTGGTAGACGGCGTAGGAGCTGGCCATGATCGCCAGCAGCGCCTGCGCGGTGCAGACGTTCGAGGTGGCCTTCTCGCGGCGGATGTGCTGCTCGCGCGTCTGCAGCGCGAGGCGCAGCGCGGGCTTGCCCTGAGCGTCGACGGTCACGCCCACCAGGCGGCCCGGCATCTGGCGCTTGAATTCGTCGCGCACGGCGAGGTAGGCCGCGTGCGGGCCGCCGAAGCCGACCGGCACGCCGAAGCGCTGGGTGTTGCCCACCGCCACGTCCGCGCCCCATTCGCCCGGCGCGGCGAGCACCGTCAGCGCGAGCAGGTCGGCCGCCACCACCACGTGGCCGCCCGCGGCATGCACGGCGTCGGCAAGCGCGCGGTAGTCATGCACGTCGCCGTTGACGCCCGGGTATTGCAGCAGCACGCCGAACGCGTTGGCGTGGGCGGCCTGCGAGGCCGGGCCGGTCGCGATCTCGATGCCGATCGGCTCGGCGCGCGTGCGGATCACCTCGAGCGTCTGCGGCAGCACGTCGTCGGCGACGAAGAACACGTTCGACTTCGGCTTGCCGTTGCGCTGCAGCAGCGTCATCGCCTCGGCGGCGGCGGTCGCCTCGTCGAGCAGCGACGCGTTGGCGATCGCGAGGCCCGTGAGGTCGGTCACCATCTGCTGGAAGTTCAGGAGCGCTTCGAGGCGCCCCTGCGAAATTTCGGGTTGGTACGGCGTATAGGCCGTGTACCAGGCCGGGTTCTCGAGCACGTTGCGCAGGATCACGGCCGGCGTATGCGCGTTGTAATAACCCTGACCGATGAACGAGCGGAACACCTGGTTTCTGCCGGCCAGCTCGCGCAGCGCGGCGAGCGCTTCCGCCTCGCTCTTCGGCTGCGTGAACGCGCCGAGCGGCAGCGTTTCCGTGCGGCGGATCGCGGCGGGGATCACCGCGTCGATCAGCGCGGCGCGCGAGGCGAAGCCGAGCGTGTCGAGCATGGCCTGCTGGCTGGCGGCGTCGGGCCCGATGTGGCGTTCGGCGAACGCGTCGTGGGTTTCGAGTGCGGCGAGCGAGAGGGGCGTGCGGTTCATCAGGTGATCCGGGTGTTCGAGCTTCATGGCGTTCCGGCGGGTTGCGGCGCGCGCCGTGGCCGGGCGCGCCGCCAGGGTGGACAGAGGGTCAGTCGATCAGCTTCTTGTAGGCATCGGCGTCGAGCAGCGCGTCGGTGTTGGCGCCCGGCGCGAGCTTGACCTTGAAGAGCCAGGCGTCGTAGGCGTCTTCGTTGACCGATTCCGGCGTGTCGACGGCGTCGTCGTTGATGGCGATGATTTCGCCCGACACCGGTGCGTAGATGTCGGAGGCGGCTTTCACCGATTCGACGACGCCCACCGGGTCGCCGGCTTTCGCCTGCTTGCCGACTTGCGGCAGTTCGAGGAAGACGATGTCGCCAAGTGTGGCCTGCGCGTGATCGGTGATGCCGATCGTCAGCGTGCCGTCCGCCTCGGTGCGGATCCACTCGTGTTCGTCGGTGTATTTCAGATCGGCCGGGACGTTGCTCATCGGATGCTCCTGAGATTGTGGTGTGTGCGTTGAGATTCGCGCGCAGGGCGGGTGGCCGTCAGGCGGCCAGCACCTTGCCGTTGCGCACGAACGGGAGTTTTACCACGCGCGCGGGAAGGTTTTTGTCCCGGATTCGCACCTGCACGGTCGCACCGGCGGCGACGCCGGCCGGCACGCGCGCGAACGCGATCGACTCCTGCATGGTGGGCGAGAACGTGCCGCTCGTGATCTCGCCCTCGCCGTGCTCGGTCAGCACGGTCTGGTGGGCGCGCAGCACGCCGCCGGCCTTGCCGTTTTCCTTCTCGAGGATCAGGCCGACGAACGCGCTGCGCTGGCCGCGGGCCTCGAGCGCGGCGCGGCCGACGAACTCGCGCGGCGTGGTGAGATCGACGGTCCAGGCGAGTCCCGCGTCGAGCGGGCAGACGCTGTCGTCCATGTCCTGGCCGTAGAGGTTCATGCCGGCTTCGAGGCGCAGCGTGTCGCGCGCGCCGAGCCCGGCCGGGCGCACGCCGTGGGCCGCCAGCGCGTGCCAGAGCGCCTCGACGTGGGTGGCCGGCACGATGACCTCGAAACCGTCCTCGCCGGTGTAGCCGGTGCGGGCCACGGTCAGCTCGCCGAACGGCGTGTCCGCCACCTGCGCGGCGTTGAACGGCTTCAGTTCGCTGGTGGCGGCGCGCGCGGCCGGCACCGTGTCCCACACCTTGGCGCGCGCGTTCGGGCCTTGCACGGCGACGATCGCGAGATCGCGGCGCGGCGTGATGTCGAGCCCGAAGCCGCCCTCGGCGTTCAGTTGGGTGAACCAGGCCAGATCCTTCTCGGCGGTGCCGGCGTTCACCACCACGCGGAAGAAGTTTTCGGTGAAGTAGTAGACGATCAGGTCGTCGATCACGCCGCCTTCGGGGTTCAGCAGGCACGAGTAGAGCGCCTTGCCGGGCGTGCGCAGCTTGCCGACGTGGTTGGCGATCGCGTGTTCGAAGAAGGCGCGCACGCGCGCGCCGCGGAAATCGACGACGCACATGTGCGACACGTCGAACATGCCCGCGTCGGTGCGCACGGCGCGGTGTTCCTCGAGCTGGGAGCCGTAATTGACGGGCATGTCCCAGCCGCCGAAGTCGACCATGCGGGCGTTGAGCGCGGCGTGCGCGGCGTGCAGCGGGGTGTGTTTGAGTGCGGTCATCGGGGCCTCGGGGTTCCGCTCGCCCATGGCGGGCGAACGCGAAAACAAAACGGCGATGCAACGAGGCGCAAGCGCGTGATGCCGCCTGCGATTCATTGCAGCCCCTCTGTCCTCGATACCTGAGAGATTGCGCCGCCGTTGCCGGCCTGCGCGCGCCCCTTCGGTGGGCAGCCTGCCGATGCTCGCGCACGTGGCTACTGCCGCTCTCCAGAGTCCGAACTCCGCCGCGCGACGCGATTGCGTGGCGCGGGTGATCCGACGCGTTCGGTCCTTTTGCCTGAGAGTTTCTGGGTATGCCCCTTCGGCGGCACGACCGGTTTGATGACAAACGGTCGCACGCTCTCCCGACGCGTGCCGGCGAATTTACGCGAGGCCGGATGGGTTGTCAATTTGCTCAAATTGACGTCGCTTCACGACAAGCGCGGCGGTGCGTGACGACCGGCGGGCGGGCGGCAGGCGCGTGGCGCGGGTGTGGTGGAGGTGGCGGGAGCGGCTGGGGATAACGCGGTGGAAAAGCTGTGGATTGACAGGGGGCAAGTGAGGGTCTGGTAGTGGAAAAGCCGGTGGATCGCGCGTGGACAAGCCCGGGATAAGCCTGTGGAGAAGCGGTGGATCGCCAGGGGAAAAGCCTGGGGGCAAGTAGCGGGAAAAGCGGTGGACAGGCACGGGATAACCGCGGGGATAACGCAGGGATAAACAGTGGATCGACGGTGGACAATCCCGGCGGCGACCGGCGACCGGCGACCGGCGACCGGCGACCGGCGACCGGCGACCGGCGACCGGCGACCGGCGACCGGCAAGGCGGTGAACGGGAAAATGAACATCGACAGGGCGCGGTCGGGTGATCGCGCCCGCCAGCACGCGGCGCGTGCGTGATCCGCAGCGCGGCGGCGGTGGCGTGGAAACAGAAGAGGTGTCAGGCCGGAAGCGCGCGGCAGGTGACGTACCCGCGCGGCCGGAGCCATCGCCGGCGCCGGACTCAGACGCCGATCGCGCGCGCGGCCGTGTCGAGTTCCTGGTTCAGCACGCGCTGCTCGTCGGCGGTCAGGCCGCCGCCGTGCTGCGCGCCCATGTCGGTCGCTTCCTGGCGGATCACGTCGAGCCGGCGATGCAGCGCCTGGCCTTGCGGCGGCGGGTAGTTGCCGCCGTTCACGCGCGTGTCGATGCGGCGGCCGAGGCTGTCGATCCGGCCGAGCACGTCGTTCATGCGTTCGACGCCGATCGGCGTCGGTGCCGGTTGCGGCGGCGGAGGCAATGGCTGGGCAGGGGCCGGTTGAGTGGGACGCGGGCGCGGCGCCGGCCGCTTCGCCGGCGGTGGCGGCGTGATGACACACGCGGCCAGCGAGGCGACGAGGGCGGCGCCGACGGCCGTGCGGATCAACCGTTGCATGGATCATTCTCCTGATTGTCGTATCGGTGAAGCAAAAGCCGGCCCGGGAGCCTCCCCCGCGATCCCGGCGGGGGCCAGCTGCGGACCGGCTTTTCGAAGCATGCTTCAGACTGACTCGGCCTGGGCGCGGGTTCCCGACGCTTTTGTAACGGATTGTTCTTGCCAGACCGTCGGATCGGCGGACGGCCGAATCTCCATGCGCGGTCCGGCGCCGGTCAGAACGCTTCGCGCACGAACGGCAGCTGGCGGCCTTCGCGGGCGCTCCGGTCAGCCAGCTCGATGATCGCCATCACGTCCACGGCGTCCTGCGCGGCCACCGTGAACGGTGCGCCGTCCTGCACCGAGGCGGCCAGCGCGCGGTAGAACTCGGCGTACTGGCCGTCGAGCGTCGGCACCGGCCGCTCCGTCTCGACCTCGCCGTCGAGCAGGCGCAGCACGCCGGGCGGGTTGCCGCCGCCGAACTCGACGTGGTCCGGCGTGAGCCCGGCCTTCAACTGGTCCTCCTGCGTATCGAGGCCGAACTTCTGATAGCCGCCGCGCGTGCCGAGGACCGTGAAGCGCGCCGGCTCGATCGCGGCCAGCGCGCTCGCGTGCAGCAGCACTTCCTTGTCCGGATAGCCGAGCAGCAGGTGGACGAGATCGGTCGCCTCGGCCTGGTCGCGGCGCGCCTTCACCGTGGCGCTGACCGTCTCGGGCGCGCCGAACAGCGTCAGCGCCTGGTCGATCAGGTGCGGGCCCAGGTCGAACAGCAGGCCGCCGCCGCGCGTTGCGTCCTCGCGCCAGCGCTGGCGGATCTGCGGGCGAAAGCGGTCGAAATGCGATTCGAACCAGGTGATGCGGCCCAGTTCGCCGCCCGCCACCAGCGCGCGTACGGTGAGGAAATCGCCGTCCCAGCGGCGGTTGTGGAACGGTGCGAACACCAGGCCGCGCTCGCGGGCCAGGCGCGCGAGCGCGCGCGCCTCGGCCGAGCTCAGCGTGACCGGCTTGTCCACCACCACGTGCTTGCCCGCGTCGAGCGCGCGGCGCGCGAGGTCGAAGTGCGTGTCGTTCGGCGTGGCGATCACCACGCATTCGACGTCGCGGTGCGCGAGCAGCGCGTCGAAATCGGCCACCACCGCCGCGCCCGGATACGCGGCGCGCGCCTTGTCCGGCTGCCCGGTCGCGATCGCGGCGACCCGGGTGCGGCCGCTGTGCGCGATCACCGGGGCGTGGAACGTCGCGCCGGCGAAGCCGAAACCCATCAGACCAACTTTCAGTAGAGACGTCATGAGCGAATCCTGTCAGCGTGCGAGATCGAACGGAGCGTGACGGCAGGCCGGCGCCGCCGGCGCGCGGCGGCCACCCCGCGACCGGCTATTCTGGCACGGCAACCGGGGCGCGAACACCGGGTGGCGCACGGCGCGGGCGGATCGGGGCGGCCGCTCGACGCTCACCGGGGAATCGACCCCGCAGCCAAGGTGTCGGGCGTCGCCGTGTCCGTGCCGCCGCCCCGTTTCCATACCCTTCGAGGCCATGCCACCGGCGCGCGCGCGTTTTCATTTTTTGCGCTCGCGGCATCCGGCCGGCGCCTTCGCGGCGTGTTAACATGCGGCTCCCGCGCCCGCCGTTTTCCGATCCGCGCCGCCTTCGCGCCGCGCACAGCGCGCCCGCCCGAGGCTCGAGGCTCGAGGCGCGGCGGCGGCGCCGTCATCCGCACGCACTCCATCCGCCACCATGTCCGCAGGTCTCAATGCCGCTCAAAGCGAAGCGGTGCGCTATCTCGACGGTCCCTGCCTCGTGCTCGCCGGCGCCGGCAGCGGCAAGACGCGCGTGATCACGCAGAAGATTGCCCATCTGATCGAGAACAAGGGTTTCGAGCCGCGCCACATCGCGGCCGTGACGTTCACCAACAAGGCGGCCGCCGAAATGCGCGAGCGCGTCGGCAAGCTGCTCGAAGGCAAGACGCTGACCACGCCCGGCAAGGAAGGCCGCAAGGTGCCCGTCAACCAGCTGACGGTCTGCACCTTCCACTCGCTCGGGGTGCAGATCCTGCGCCAGGAAGCCGAGCACGTCGGGCTCAAGCCGCAGTTCTCGATCATGGATTCGGACGACTGCTTCGGCATGGTGCAGGAGCAGATCGGCACCACCGACAAGGGCCTGATCCGCAAGATCCAGAACATCATCTCGCTCTGGAAGAACGGCCTGATCACGCCCGAAGAGGCCATGACGATCGCCGCCAACGAGGACGAGCATCAGGCCGCGCTCGTCTACCGCAATTACGTGGCGACGCTGCATGCCTATCAGGCCGTCGATTTCGACGACCTGATCCGGCTGCCCACCGAGCTGTTCGCCAGCAACGAGCAGGTGCGCGACCGCTGGCAGAACAAGCTGCGCTATCTGCTGATCGACGAATACCAGGACACCAACGCCTGCCAGTACCAGCTGCTCAAGCTGCTGGCCGGCCCGCGCGCGGCGTTCACGGCGGTCGGCGACGACGACCAGGCGATCTACGGCTGGCGCGGCGCCACGCTGGAAAACCTCGCGCAGCTCGGCAAGGATTTCCCGAAGCTGCATCTGGTCAAGCTCGAGCAGAACTACCGCTCGACGGTGCGGATCCTGACCGCCGCGAACAACGTGATCGCCAACAACCCGAAGCTGTTCGAGAAGAAGCTGTGGTCCGAGCACGGCATGGGCGACACCATCACCGTCACGCCCTGCAACGACGAGGAGCACGAGGCCGAATCGGTGGTATTCCGGCTTTCGGCGCACAAGTTCGAACGGCGCACGCAGTTCCGCGACTACGCGATCCTCTATCGCGGCAACTTCCAGGCGCGCATCTTCGAGCAGGTGCTGCGCCGCGAGCGGATTCCCTACGTGCTGTCGGGCGGCCAGTCGTTCTTCGACAAGGCCGAGATCAAGGATCTGTGCGCCTACCTGCGCCTGATCGCCAACGCCGACGACGATCCCGCCTTCATCCGCGCCGTCACCACGCCGCGCCGCGGCATCGGCAACACCACGCTGGAGGCGCTCGGCTCGTTCGCCGGGCAGGCCAAGGTGTCGCTGTTCGAGGCCGTCTACATGGGCGGCATCGAGGCGCGGCTGTCGGCGCGGCAGGTCGAGCCGCTGCGCATGTTCTGCGACTTCATCCAGCGCCTGACCGAGCGCGCCGACAAGGATCCCGCCACCGTCGTGCTCGACGACATGATGGAGGCGATCCACTACGAGGCGTATCTGTACGACGCGTTCGACGAGCGCCAGGCGCAATCCAAGTGGCAGAACGTGCTGGAATTCCTCGAATGGCTCAAGCGCAAGGGCACCAAGCCCGAGGCCGAGGCCGTGGACGGCGAGGCCGAGGGTTTCCACAACGCCGACGGGCTCGCCGACACCGGCAAGAACCTGCTCGGGCTGATCCAGACCGTCGCGCTGATGTCGATGCTCGAGGGCAAGGAGGAGGATCCCGACGCGGTGCGGTTGTCCACCGTGCATGCCTCGAAGGGGCTCGAATACCCGCACGTGTTCCTGGTGGGGGTCGAGGAAGGCGTGATGCCGCACCGCGGCGGTTCGGAGGACGACGCGATCGACGACGAGCGGATCGAGGAGGAGCGCCGCCTGATGTACGTGGCGATCACGCGTGCGCAGCGCAGCCTCCATCTGAACTGGTGCAAGAAGCGCAAGCGGGCGCGCGAGACGATCGTCTGCGAGCCGTCGCGCTTCATCGCCGAGATGGTGCTCGACGACGCGCCGCCGCCCACGCCGGAGGAGGCGCCGATGACGCCGAAGGACCGGCTGGCGAGCCTGAAGGCGTTGCTGCAGAAGTAAGCCGGGGCGGGCGGCGCGCTTGCCGCCCGCGCCATGGGAATCGGCCCGTGCCGCCGTTGGCGGACACGAGCCGATGCGTTGTTGAGGGGCGCGTGGCGACCGGCGCCGCTTCGTTTATTTCGCCGCGTTGACCATGTAGTCGACGGCGGCCTTCACGTCCTCGTCGGAGGCGTTCGAACCGCCCTTCGGCGGCATCGAGCCCTTGCCGTGCAGCGCGTAGTTGTAGATCTTGTCGATCGGATCGGCCAGGCGCGGCGCCCAGTCGGCCTTGTTGCCGAACTTCGGCGCGCCCAGCACGCCGGTGGCGTGGCAGGCCTGACAGGTCGAGTTGTAGAGCGCCTGCCCGGCGCCGCCCGCGGCGGGCACGGCGGCCGGTGCGGCGCCCGGTTTCGGCAGCGCGGCGATCGCGGCCATCGCGGCGGCCGCCTGCGTGTTCGCGGTGTCGGCGCCGCTCGCGCCCGAGGCTGCCGCGGCATCGGCCGCTGCGCCCGAGGCCGGTGCCGCGTTGGCGGCCGGCTGGGCCGGTTCCGCGAAGTTCGCGCCGGCGTGGTTCGCCATGTAAACGACGGCGCGCGCAATTTCGAAATCGCTGACGTCGTCGGGGCTGGTGCCGCCGCGCGCGGGCATCGCGCCCTTGCCGGTCAGCGCCGTGTGCAGCAGCGTGTCGTAGCCCTGCGCGATGCGCGGTGCCCAGTCGCCGGCGTTGCCGAACTTCGGCGCGCCGGCCGCGCCGGTGCCGTGGCAGGTCACGCAGACCGCCTGGTAGATGGCTTCGCCGCTCTTGTAGGTCTTCGGCGCGTTGGCGTCCTTGACGTCGACCTGCGCGAGCGGCGCGATGCGCTGCGCGACGGCCGCGTCCGACAGGCCGTCGGTGCCGGCGCCGGAGCGGAACGCGTGATCGGCATAGCCGGCCAGCAGGATGATGATGACGATCGGGATCGCGAACGACGCGACGATCACGGCGATCAGTTGCCCGGGCGTCTTGATGGGCGCTTCGTGTTGGGGCGCTTCGCTCATGCTGGCCTCGTCTCCGTGAATAGGAATTGTGCTCGGGTTCGGCTGCGGCAGAATGTCTGACGACGGAAGCTCGAATGATTATAGACGCCTCTTTTTCCGCGCAAAGGGCCGGTTGCGACGCGCGTTTACCCGCACGCATGCGGGCCACGGCGGTGGCGGGCGCGGCCGGTGGACGCTGTGGGCGAAACCGGGTATGCTTTCGGTCTTGCCGACGTCACCGAATGGTTTTTCAGGGTCGTGACGCGGTTTCCCCGATGCGCCCGTAGCTCAATGGATAGAGTACTGCCCTCCGAAGGCAGGGGTTGCTGGTTCGATCCCAGCCGGGCGCGCCATCTGGTTGTTCTCCGAAATTTCCCGAAGTCTTGAAAAGCCGCGCTGGATAAGGCGCGTGGGTATTTGCGTTCGCAGAACGCCAAGGCATGCCCGCGAAATCCGGCGCCAGAGCGTCATGGGAAACACACAGGGAAAAACACGCGGCCCTACGCGAATACAGGCCGGCTGCCGGAAGGTGGGTCGAACCCGAGAATTCGTCCGGCTCGCGAGGCCGGGGTCCGTCCGTCGCGGCATGCGGGACGGGAAAAACCTGGCGCCAGGGCTTGTTCGTAGCCCGCCTATATCGCCGACGGCAGCACCAATCAGACCGGATTCCAGGCGAAGACCACCAGAAACCGCCCTGAAGCCCACCCGGGCGGAACCCGAGCGGGAATCACATCGAAGAGGCCGGCGCGATCAGATCGCAACTGCGCCCCGGCCCCCATTTCGGGCGCATGCCAGTCCCACCCCGCCACCCCATCCGCAAGGCCAAGACCGACACGCGCCACCCCGGCTCCTCATTCCAGCCTGACGTCGACTTCCCCCGCCGCCACCACCAGCGCCTTTCTCGCCGCGTCCTGCATCGAATCGAGCCCCAGCCCCCGCAGCGTGATCGTGACGCTCCTGCCGCCGATCGTCGTCTCGATCTCGGGGATCGTGTAGACGTCGAACGCCAGGCCGCGCAGCGCCGCCGTGACCGCTTCCCTGATGACGGGGTTGAAGGCACTCAACAACACGCCGGCGTCGACAATCACGGGCAGGCCGTGGAAATGCCAGTTCACGTCGACGTCGTCGAGCGCCCGGAACACGATCTTCACTTTCCGCTCCGGCGTGATCTCGATCGAGGCCTCGGCCTGTACGGAACCGTCGGCACTGGCGGTGAAGCCGACATCGCCAAAGATGGTCGAGGCGGCGAGCTTCGCGCCGCCGTCCACGCCGATCGACAGCTTGTACCGGTTGCCCGCCCCCGCGGTCACCTGGAACCGGGGATTGGCGAAGGTCAGCCAGTATTCCGCCGAGACGGTCGTGATGCCGAGGTCGCGGCTCCACCGGTCACGCACGGAAATGTCTTTCAGGAAGGTGGTGGCGACGGCATCCAGGGTGGGCGTGTCGACGCCGCAGAACAGGCGCCCGCGGGGCCAACCGGACGGCGGCGGGGTGACCGCCGCGTCCGGCGCCATGCAGGTCGAGCCGAGCAGGTAGGGCGGCTGCACGGCGACCACCGGCGCGGCGAATTGAACGCCGTTCAGGTCCAGCGCGGGAATCGCAATGCGCCCGAGAATTTCCCGGTTCAGGTAGTCGAGCAGCAGCGGCAGGAAGGCCTGGTTCAGCGCGAGTTCCAGGATGACCCGCAGCGGTTCGTCGATCTGCCCTGAGGCGATCTGCAACTCGCCCCGGTCGAGATGAATCGTCAGGCGGCTGTCGCGGTCGAACCGGACCGTCGCGGCGGCCTCCAGCCGGGCGTCCAGTTCGGCGGCGATCGCGCCGCCCGCCGTCAGCCGCACCTGGGCGACACTGGCGGAAAAGCTCGCCGCGTCGGCCTGCTCCTGCAACGCCTGCTGCTCGGCGGAAAGGGCCGATTGTGCCGAGCGCGGCCGCACCGCCGGCGGCGCGAGCCTGAACACCGGCGCGGTGCGCATGTCGAAGCCGACCCGGGTGAGGCCTTCGCGGTCCACGTCGATCGACGCCTTGAACACCTGGGGATAGCAGCCGCGGTAAATCGCGTCGGCCACGCTGTTCAGCGCATGCTCATCGCCGCCGGCGACGACGTCGTAGCGCTGCGTGGTGGTGCGCCAGAGTTCGTAGGGAGACGCATCGTCCCAGTTGAAGATCTGCAGGACGTTGCCTCGGTCCGGATACGCATCGGAGCGGCGCATGTTCAGCTTCAATTCCCAATCGCTCAGGCAGTTGATCGCGTTGTACAGGCCGGGCACGGTGTCGTTGCGCCAGATGCAGTCCTCGAGCTTCGTCGAGCGAATCTCCGCGAGCGCGGTCGGCTCGCGGTTGCCGCGACGCGCGATGCAGCGGGTCGGGTCGGCCTTGCTGATCAGGAAGAAGCCGGAGCGGCTCGGCACCAGGCGCTGGTCCCAGGTCTGCCAGTTCTCGTCGCCGTGGACGTCCACCGTCACGGTGCCCGGAGCCGGATGCCCGGTGATGAGCAGCATCCGTCCCGACGCCGAGCGCGCCTTCGAGATGATGGACACGTAGTTCGGCGCACGCTTGACGAGCTTGACGACGATCGCGTCGAATCGCGATGCGGCGTCGCGCGAGCCGCAGAACTCGCCGTTCGAGCACCAGGCGGTCTCGCCGCCGCCGCCGTGGCGGTACGCCATGTAAAAGATGTCGTAGCGCGTGAAGTTCTCCCCGGTCAACTCGATCGCGAACCCCTGGATCGTCGCTTGCTGGCCGCGCGTGCCGGCGAACTCGCCGTCCTTGACCCAGCCGGTATCGCCCTTGCCGGTCACGTGCGCCATGTAGCGCAGGCCAAGGCCGACCGGGGCGGCGAACTTGATCTGGAAGCCCTCGAGGGCCTTGCTGTCGCCGCGCGCGCCGGCGTATTCGTTGGGGCCGACGGTGATGTCGCCGAGCTGCTGCACATGCACCAGCACCGAGAATTTGCGCACGAGCTTGACGGTGATCGCGTCGAGCGGGCGCGACTGGCCGCGCGTGCCGCAGAACTCGCCGTTCGCGCACCAGGCGGTCTCGGTGCCTCGCGTGTCGTGCGCCCGGTAGAAGACGTCGTAGTCGGCGAAATGGTCGCCGGTCAGCCTGATCGCGAAGCCTTCCACCGACTGCCGGCCGTCCTCGCCGCCGACGAACTCGCCGTCGCCGAGCCAGGGCGTATCGCCCGTGCCGGCCAGATGCGCCATGTATTGAAGCGACAGGCCGGAGGTCGCGGCGGGCCGGATCTGGAAGCCGCTCAGCGGCAGACCCTGGTCGGGCGCGCCGGCGGCTTCGTTCGGGCCCGCCGTGACGTCGCCCACGCCCGGCACATGCACGCGCACCGCGAACTTCGGTACCAGCTTGACCACCATCGCATCGAGGTCGCGCGCCTGGCCGCGCGTGCCGCAGAACGCGCCGTTCGCGCACCAGGCGGTCTCGCCGCCGCCGTGCTGATAGGCCATGTAGACGACGTCGTATTCCGTGGACTTCTCGCCCGTCAGCGTGATCGCGAAGCCCTGCACCGGCGCGTTCCTGCCGCGGCTGCCGACGAACTCGCCATCCCCGCGCCAGCCCGTGTCGCCCGTTTCGGCGACGTGGGCCATGTAGCGCAGCCCGAGTCCCGCCGCGTCCGGGAAACGGATCCGGAAGCCCTCGAGCGTCTTGTCCTTGCCGCGTGCGCCGGCGTATTCGTCCGGACCGACGGTGATGTCCCCGAGGTCATGCACGTGGACGAGCACTTCAAAGTTTGGCGTGGTCATGTTGGTATCTCATGGAATGGGTGCTGCGAGTCACGCCCGGAACGGGCGAATCGTGGCATGGCGGACGGCCCCGGTTCGGGTGGGCGGCGCCGTCGACGCGGCGTTGGATCGGCCATGCCGGCACCGGCGCGCCTGCGTGATGCGGCGGCGTGCGGTGTCGTTTATTTGGGCGTGAGTATAGGAATGGCCACGTGCGATTTCTGTAGCACAAACGCGCTACAGGGACGGCGCGCGCGGGGCCGTGATGGTCGGGCGGGAGATGGGCTGGAGGCCGGGTTGCCGGGTTCGCGAGCGGCGCGACGCGACTCGCGACCCGGCGGCCCGACGGCCTGGTGAAGGCCGCCAATCGCCCGCCGCCTGCTCTCGCGCATCGGACAGGATTTGTCCGGCCGCCCATCTAGACCCGGGCCCCGTCGATCATCCGCCGGAGCGCCACGCATGGGATTTCTCGTCCGGAAACGGTTGCCGGCCCTGCAGCCCGACCGCCGCCTCGGCGTTGCAGGTTCGGACGCCGCGCTGCACGGCAGGCGGGGCGCCTGGGACAGAGGCTGCGCGCTGCATGGCGCGGCGATGGCGCTCGCGCTGCCCGGGCTGCTGCGCGATCCGAGCGGCCTGCGCGGCACGGCCGACGACGCGGGCGCCGCGTTCCGGGATCGCGCGTGGCCGCACTACCTGCACGGCGTGACGCTCGACGGGTTGCGCGGGTTGCTGGCGGTACTGCGCCGGGGCCTGCGCACGGCGGTGGAGGCGCGATCGCGCGAGGCGGTGGCGCGCTCTATCCGGACTTCCGGGCGTCGATCCATTCGCTCGGCACGGCCGTGACCAACCTCCCCGCCACCACCTGCGTCGCGACGATGTGGGGGCCGAGCCCGGGCAGCACGCCGTCGTCGTTCGCGTTCGACTCGCCGTTCACCGACGTGCTGACGCCGAACGCCGTCTCGACGGTCGAGCAGGCCGTGCAGGTGCGGCTCGGCTGGCAGGCGGGCGGCGAGTGCTACCTCAACACCTGGCAGCACGGCCAGCCCTGAGCGGCTCGCCAGGCACGGCGGCGCAGGCGGCCACGCGGGTTGCGTCGTGTCTCGGGCAGGGCCGCCGGATTCCGGCCGATCTCAGGCTGGCTCCGGGTCGATTTCAGGCCGGCCTCACGTCAACTCACGCCGACTTCACGCCGCCCCGAACCCGTACAGCTCGGCCGGATTGTCGACGAGGATCCGGCGGCGCACCGCGTCGTCGTCGATGCAGCCCATCGCCCAGTCGAGCAGCCGCGCGTCGTCGGGCACCGGCTTCACGTTCGGATGCGGCCAGTTCGAGGCCCACAGGCAGCGTTCGGGATGGCGTTCGGCCAGGTGGCGCGCGAGCCAGGCGCGGTCGTCGTAGGCGGGCGGGCCGTCCCGCGAGCTTTCGTAGGGCGCCGACAGCTTGACCCAGCAGCGCGGCCCGTCGAGCAGCCGGTCGAGCGCGGCGAGCGCCGCGCCGTCGGGCGCGAGCGGCCCGAGGAACTTGCCGAGATGATCGATCACGAGCCGCGCCGGCAGCTGCGCGAGCTGCGCCTCGTGTTGCGGCAGCGTATGGCCGTCGAGCTGCAGGTCGATGTGCCAGCCGAGCGGCGCGATGCGCGCGGCCAGCGCCGGCAGCGCGTCCCACGGCAGCAGCCCGCCGGGCAGCATCATGAAGCGCACGCCGCGAATCCCGCCCGCGTGCAGCCGCTCCAGTTCGGCATCCCCGACCTCGGGCGGCACCACCGCCACGCCGCGCGCGCCGTCGCCGAGTTCGGCGATCGCGGCGAGCGTGCAGCGATTGTCGAAGCCATAGCCGGTCGGCTGCACCACCACCACGCGCGACAGGCCGAGCGCGCGCTGCATCTCGCGGCAGGCCGAGGCGGGCGCGGGCGGCGGCACGAAGGTCGCGCTCGCGGCCAGCGGATAGCCGGCTTCGTATACGTGGACGTGGCAGTCGCAGGCGCCGTCGAATCGCGGCGGCGCGCTCATCGTGTCGGCTCCGGCGCGCCGGCCAGGGCGGCGGAGGCGGGATGACGCTGCGCGAGCCGCCGCGCCTGCGCCGCGTTCACCGCGCCGGCCGGGATGCGCCCTTGCAGCAGCGCCTCGGTCTGCGCGACGGTTTCGAGCGACTGGTGCTCGATCGCGCCGGGCGTGAGGCCGCCCACGTGCGGCGTGGCCAGCACGCGCGGATGCGCGGCCAGCGCCGGCGACGGCATCTGGTCGGCGGCGCGGCCCACGTCGAGCGCGGCCCCGGCCAGCCGGCCGGCGTCGAGCGCGGCGAGCAGCGCGGCCTCGTCCACCAGCTCGCCGCGCGCCGCGTTGATGAACAGCGCGTCGGGCTTCATCGCCGCGAACGCGCGCGCGTCCATCAGGTTGCGCGTGTCGGGCGTGGCGGGCGCCAGGCAGACCACGAAGTCGGCCTCGCCGAGCAGCGCGTCGAGTTCGACCTGGTGCATGCGCAGGTCGGTGACGGTGGCGAACGGATCGGCCACCACCACGCGCATGCCGAACGCGAGCGCCAGCTCGCACAGATAGCGCGCGATCTGTCCGTAGCCGATCACGCCGAGCGTGGCGCCGCGCAGCTCGCGGCCCATGCGCGGCACCGGCGGCTCGCCGCGCCGGTAGCTGGCCGCGTAGGCGCTGGTCGAGCGCGCGAGGTCGAGCATCGCGCCGATCACCCATTCGCTGACGGCCGGCACGAAGCCGGCGCTCGCCTGCGTGACGAGCACGCCGTGTTCGCTCGCGGCCGCCACGTCGACGGTGCGGATGTCCACCGCGCAGCGCACGAACGCGAGCAGCTTCGGCAGCGCGGCGAACAGCGCGCGCGGCGCGGGCGTCTGCCGGTAGCCGATGATCACCTCGGCGTCGCGCGCGGCGGCGATCAGCTCGTCGGTGCTCAGTTCGCGCTCGGCGTCGTTGAACCGGACGCTGGCGACGGCGCGCAGCGCGGCGGCCGCACGCGCGCCGAAATAATGGTCGAGCATGTGGCGCGGATGGCTCACGAATACCTGGGTCATGTCTTTTTCCTGGTTGGCCGGGGGGCTCCCGGCGGCGCGACCGATTCGCGCTCGACGAGCGAGATGTCCGTGAACAGCGTGGGCTCGGCCGCGGCGGGGGCATCGTCCCGGCGCATCACGCGCTCGACCATCGCGGCGGCCATGGCCGGCACCGGCAGCTGCACGGTGGTCAGCGCCGGGTTCGAGATGGCGGCGAGGAAGTGGCCGTCCATGCCGACGACCGAGACGTCGCCGGGCACCGCGAGGCCCGCCTCGCGCAGCCCGGCCATCAGGCCGAGCGCCATCAGGTCGTTGACGGCCACCACGCCGCCAGGCCGCGTCGCGGCGGGCTCGGCCGCGAGCCGCCGGGCCAGCGCGCGGCCGTTCTCGGCGATCATCGCGTCGCCGTATTCGTCGACGGTGCCGCTGTCGAGCACGCGCGCGCCGGCCGCGAGCCCGGCCTCGCTGGCGGCGGCGAGGAAGCCGTCGATCTTGTCGCGCCGGCTCATCGTCATGCCGGCCAGCGTGGCGTAGGCGAGCCGCGTATGGCCGTGCGCGATCAGGTGGCGCGTGGCGAGGCGCGCGGCGCCGAAGTTGTCGGGCGTGACGTGGCCGATGCGCGTGTGGCCGCCACCGGTGGCGCGCCGGTCGTAGCTGACCACCACCATGCCGCGTTCGGCGGCGGTCTCCAGATGACGCTCGTCGGCCAGCGACGAGATCACGATCACGCGGCGCACGCCCTGCGAGAGCAGGTCGTCGAAGAACGACGCCTCCTTCACCGGGTCGCGGTAGGTGTTGCCGATCAGCACGCGGTGGCCGTAGCGCTCCTGCGCGAGGGTTTCCACCTCGCGCGCGATGTAGCCGTACATCGGGTTGGCGATCGACGGCACCAGCAGCCCGACCAGCGGCGTCTGGCCGGTTTTCAGCTGCCGCGCCAGCTTGCTCGGGCGATAGTCGAGCGCGTCCATCGCGGCGCGCACGCGCGCGAGGGTTTCCTCGCGCATCTGGTCGACGCGGCCGTTGAGGACGTTCGATACCGTGCTGACCGACACGCCGGCGTGGCGCGCGACATCCTGAATGGTGCTCATGGCTGGGTGTGTAGAGGCGCTACAGGCCGAAGCGGTTCGGCAACCACAATGAAAACGACGGCACCAGAATCAGTACCACCAAAGCGGCGCACAGTACCACCAGATACTTGAGCATGGGGCGCGCCACCGCCTTCACGTCGGTGCCGGTGATCGCGCAGGTGGCGAACAGGCCGAGCCCGACGGGCGGCGCGAACAGGCCGAGCCCCATCGCCACCACGATCACGGTGCCGAAGTGCAGCGGATCGATGCCGAGCTGGGTGGCGATCGGCGTGAGCAGCGGCCCGAAGATGATCAGCGCGGGCGCGCCCTCGAGCACCGCGCCGAACACGATCATCAGCAGCACCGAGAGCAGCACGAACAGGGTCGGCCCGTACTGATGCGCGAACGCGATCATCGAATCGGACACCAGTGCCGGGATCTGCTCGACGGTCAGCGCGAACGAGACGCTGGACGCCGCCGCGACGATGAACAGGATGCTGCTGGCCATCGACGCCGAGCGCACGAACACGCGCACGATCGAGCGCGGCGTGAGTTCGCGGAACGCGAGCCAGCCCACCAGCAGCGCGTAGACCACCGCGAACGCCGACACCTCGGTGGAGGTGGCGATGCCCGAGGTCACGCCCTTGCCGATCATCGCGATCATCACCAGCGCGACCAGCGCGCCGCCCGCCAGCGGCAGCCAGTGGCGCGGGTTCGGCAGCGCGGCGGCCACGTCGATGCGGCGCCCGGCGATCACGGCCACCACGGCCAGCGCCACCGCCAGCACCACGGCCGGCACCACGCCCGCCAGGAACAGTCCGGCGATCGAGATGTTGGCCACGAAGCCCATGATGATCATGTTCACACAGGGCGGGATGGTCTCGGCCATCACCGCGCTGCAGGCCAGCAGCGCGGCGGCCTCGTCCGGATCCTCGCCGCTCTGGCGCACCGCCGGCATCACCACGCCGCCCACCGCGGCGATGTCGGCCAGCTTCGAGCCCGACACGCCCGAGAAGAACGCCGTGGCGATGATGGTGATCAGGCCGAGGCCGCCGCGCACGCGCCCGAACAGCCGCAACAGCAGCTCGATCAGGCGCGAGGACATGCCGTTGGTTTCCATCAGCAGGCCGGCCAGCACGAAGAACGGGATCGCCAGCAGCACGAAGTGGTCGGTGCCGGCCATCACCTGCTGCGCGTAGACCAGCATCGGCAGCGACGGATCGGCGAGGAAGTAGAGCAGCGCCGAGAGCGCCAGCACGAAGCCGATCGGCACGCCGAGCAGCAGCCCGCCGAAGAAGCCCGCCGCCAGCAGCAGCCCCGGCGAGAGCGCGTGGCCGGGTACGAACGCGTTCCAGGCCACCACCGCGGCGGCGGCCAGCACGCCGCCGAGGAAGGTGCCGAGCACCGTGGCGCGCGGGCCGTTCAGCGCGTTGGCGAGCGCGAAGATCGCCATGAACGCGCTGCCGGCCACCAGCGGATAGACGTCGATCCAGGCCGGCAGCCCGCTCGGCGTCATCTGGCCGTAGGAATCGACCAGCAGCAGGCACGACGACACGCAGAGGTTGCCCGCCACGCCCGCGATCACCCAGTGGCCGAGCTGCACCAGCGCGGGCTGCCAGCGCGCCGGCAGCAGGCCGCGGAACAGGTCCACGCCCACGTGCTGGCTGCGCGCGAGCACGGTGGCCGCGCCGCAGAACACCAGCACGATCATCAGCGCGCCCGCCACCTCCTCGGCCCAGTCCACCGGGTCGTGCAGGAAGTAGCGGTAGATCACCGAGATGAACACCACGGCGACGTCGGCGGCCAGTACCGCCGCGCAGAAATGTTCGATGCCGCGCAGCAGGCAGCCGAGGCCGCGCGCGAGCCGGGTGGTCTCGCCGAAGCCGGGCGCGGCGGCCGCGGCCCGGCCCGACGGGGTGGGCAGGGCGCTCATCGGCTCAGCCCCGCGCGGCGACGATCGCCGGGAACAGCGGCGCGGTGGCCGGATACTGCTTCGCGAAGCTCGCGTAGAGCTTCGCCTGCATCTCGCGGCGCACCGCGTCGCGGTCGGCCGCCGACATCGGCGCGAAGCTCATGCCGCGCTTCCTCAGCTCCTGTTCGGCGTTCGCGGCGGTCTGGATCGCGGTCTGGCGCTGCTTGCGGGTGGCGTCCTGCACGGCCGCCTGGAACGGGCCGCGCAGGTCCGCCGGGAGCTTCGCCAGGGCGCGGCGGCCCATCGTCACGACGATCGGGCTGAACACGTGCTGGGTCTGCCAGCACGACTTCACCACCTCGTCGAACTTGCTCGCCAGCACGGTCGCGCAGTCGTGCTCGAAGCCGTCCACCACGCCGGTCTGCGCGGCCATGTAGAGCTCACCGACCGGAATCGGGGTGGGTACCGCGCCCATCAGCCGGAACGTGTCCATGAAGGCCGGCGTGGGCAGCACGCGCAGCTTCATGCCCTTGAGCTCGGCCAGCGAGTGGACCGGCTTCTTGGTGAACACGTTGCGCCCGCCGAACGAGTAGCCCCAGGTGATGATCGAGCAGCCCGCGCGCTGCTGCAGCAGCTTGTCGAAGCTCGCGCCGACCGGGCCGTCCATGGCGCGGCCGACGTGGTCGAAACCGTCGAACAGGTAGCCGAGATCGAGCATGCCGAGCTCGGGCAGCGCGGTGGCCCAGATCGACGAGCCCGCCACCATCATGTCCACGGCGCCCACCTTGACCTGCTGGACCACGTCGCTTTCCTTGCCGAGCTGGTTGTTCGGGAAGAAGTCGATGCGGATCCGGTCGCCGACGCTCGCCTTCAGGTTCGCGGCCAGATCCTGGTACCAGACGTAGTGCGCGGCGTTCTCGTTGGCCGGCATCGACGAGGACAGCCGCAGCGCGACCGGCGCGTCGGCGCGTGCGAGGCCCGCGAGGCCGAGGCCCGCCGTGGCGAGCGAGGCCGCCGAGGCGGTCTGGAGGAAGCGTCTTCTCGAAATCGACTGCATGGTGTGGTGTCTCCTGGGTGCCGCGCCTGGCGCGAGTGGATGTCGTGAGTCGTCGCGACGGCCACGCAGCGACTGTATCGATTTAGTGTATCGATATAGTCAACCACGGATCAGGCCGGTGCAACTCGGTGTTTTCCCGCCGTTGGAAGGGGCGACGCAGTTCGCTGTGACGAAATTGATCGTGCGGTGGCGGGCGGTTTCGTAGTTTTACGATGGCTCGAAGGGGAGCAATGAACGATAGTTCTTCGCGTTTCGATCAGGTTGGTGTTCGGGGTACGCAAATAAAAACCGGCCGGTTGTCTGAAAACGAGGCGATACCCCGTAGCCAGAGCGCGACGCGCATCAAGGTCAAGGGTTCGAGGACAAGTCAATTGAATGCGAAAGCACACGGGAAACGGCGGGGGATGCATGCGGCGTGGCGGATTTTCCGGTCCGGCGGGAGCCGGCGATACGGGGTCCGAGGCGCGGCCATGACGCTGCTGGCCATCGGCATGGCCGCGCACGCGGCAACCACCGAGCCCGCGGCATCCGCGCCGCTCGCCGATCCCGCCGCGTCCGCCGTCGATCCCGCCCAGTCCGCCGCACCCGGGCCCGCGCCGTCCGGACCGAAACTCAACGTCGGCGGCCTGTACGACTACCTGCCCGGCGACACCTCCTCGATCATGAAACCGATCCGCAACGACGGCGACGAGACCGGCTTCGTCGTCGTCGAGATCAAGCGCATCGCCTTCGATGCCGACGACCACCTTCACGAGTCGCCGCAGCCGGGCGACGGCGCGCTCGAGGACCGCCTGATCGTCAGTCCCAACCGGCTGATCGTGCCGCCGCAGGGCACGCGCAGCACCCGCATCCTCTATGTCGGCAAGCGCGAGGTCGAGCAGTACTTCCGCGTGCGCTACCTGCCGGTCCAGCCGTCGCGCAAGGCCGGCTTCGACGTGTCGCCGGAGGTCGAACGCCGGGCCGCCCGCGCCGGCATCAAGGTGCTGATCGGCTATGGCGAGATCGTGTTCGTGCGCCCGAGCCACGAGCACTACGACACGCGCTTCGACGACACGCCGGACGCGCTGCGCATCGTCAATCGCGGCAACACCACCGTGGTGCTCGACAACTACCGCGTGAGCGCCCGCAACCAGGCGGGCGACGAGCCGTCGCGCCACTTCATCCTGCCGGGTCGCACGCTGACGGTGAAGAAGCAGGATGTCCGGTCGGTCGCGTTCGATCTCGAGGAAGGCCGGCATACGCGCCACCAGCACTTCGATTTCTAGCCTGCCGCGCCCGGTCGCGCCACCGGCTTCGCGCGCCCCCCCGATTCGTCCGTTTTCGTTTTCCCGCTGACTGAAACGTCAGTGCCACTCGGTCGTTCCATGACGGCCGTATTCGTCAATCCAAGAGGTATTCAGTCATGCTTAGCAAGCTCGCTTTCCAGTCCCTGGTCGCCGCGTCCGTCGCCGCAGTCGGCATCGCGCACGCCGACACGGTGCAGCAGAACATCCAGCTGCGCGCCACGGTGCCGTCCGGCACGTCCTACGTGAAGGCGGTGGGCGGTTGGCCGGCCGATGCGGTGGACTTCGTCTACGACCAGAACACGCAGAAGCTGCGCAACCCGCCCGTGATCGGCCTGCGCATGCGCAACAACATGGGCACGGGCCCCGGCGCCGGGGGCGTGATTCTGGCCAGCCTCTCGTACCCGATCGTGCTCAGCGACGGCGTGGCCACCGACGATCTGCCCGTGCAGGCCTCGATCAGCGGCAGCGCGCTGACGAAGCCGGTCGTGCTGAGCACGACCGGGCAGCAGATCTACAACGACAAGGCCGGCGCGGAAGTGGACGGCGCGCTGACGCTGCACGTGCAGGACGACGCGAAGCTGAATCCGGGCCAGTCCTATCAGGGCACGGCCGCGCTCGTGTTCGACTTCCAGCCGGCGCCGGCGCAGTAATGTCCCCCCGCCGTTCATGATCCGCGCTCCAGACCGACCTCGTGCCGATCCGCCTCCATCGCCTTGCCTGCGGCGCCCTGCTTGCATTTTCAGCCGCGCGCAGCTTCGCCGGACACATGGAGCTTCAGCCGACGCGCTACATGAACGATCTGCCCGACGGTTTCGCGAGCGCGATCTATGACGCGCCGCTGGCCGTCCGGGTAGAGGTCGACGGTCGCTACCTGGCCGACGCGATGGTGGTGCTGGATCGCCACGATCGCGTCACGCTCACGCAGATGATGGCGGGCGCCGAGAGCACGATCCCGCTCGAGCGGCGCAACGAGTACGAGGCCGTGCTGCGCCGCGGCCTCACGCTCGGTACCTGCTCGGGGCTCGACTGCCGCGCCGGCATCGTGCGCAGCGCGTTCGGCCTCGCGGATTCGAAGCTCGCCCTGTTCACGGACCGCGGCGCCGCCGATGCCGCCAGCGCCACCTATCTCACGCCCCCGGCGCGCGGCAGCGGCGGCGCGGTGCTCTCGCACGGCCTGTCGCTCGTGAGCGATCCGGGCGGCGGGGCGAGCAGCCTCAACTACGATCTGTCGATCTCTTCCAACCTCGGCAGCTGGACCGCCTACTCGGACCTGCAGGTGATCTACGAACACTACCGCTCGTTCGGCGGCTTCGGCGGCGACCAGTGGCGCAAGTACCTGAACGACGCCTACCTGCAGCGCGAGTTCCACGGCTACTACGCGCGCGCCGGGATTTTCGCGCCCGACAATTCGACCGACCAGGGCAACCTCGCGCCGCTGCCCTACGCCGGCGCGGACACCATCGCGGGCTTCTCGATCGGCTCGTCGGACACGCTGCTGCGCTCCGACCGGCACGCCAGCATGATCCCGCTGACCGTCAACGCGAACCGCGCCGGCCGCGTCGAGATCTACAAGGACGGCCGGATGCTGGCCACGCGGGTGGTGCAGCCCGGCGTCACCGAACTGCCCACCGAGGATCTGCCGAACGGCATCTACACGGTGGAGGTGCGGCTCTACGAGGGCAACCAGCTGGTGTCGAGCATGCCGGAGAGCATCTACAAGCCGACCAACTGGAACGGCCGCAGCCGCTGGCGGTTTCGCGTCTACGGCGGGCGCCGCTTCGCGCCGTGGGACGGTGCGTTCGACGACACCGGGCGGGGCGACTGGGCCGGCGGCGCGCAGCTCGGCTACCTGCTCACGCCACGGCTGCGCGGCGGCGTGACGGTGTCCTACCAGGGCGACGACACGCCGGTGGGCCTGTTCGTCGACTACCAGTTCAACGACAGCGCGCGGCTTTACGTGAATCCCTATTATTCGTCGCGGCGCGGCTCGGGCTTCGAGGTCCAGGGCACGCTGCGCGCGGGCACCGCGAGCCTGGCCGTCACGCACCGCTACGCGCAGGTCAAGTACAGCCGCCGCGTGCGGACCTACGACGGCAGCCCGCTGCCGGTCTACACCGACATCTCGCGCTACAGCAGCGTGGTCGGCTCGTGGCAGGTCAACGAGCACAACCGCCTGAGCACGAGCCTGCGGTTCGATCACGTCCATGCCCAGCACACCATCGACCTGTCGTTCTATCGCGATCTCGTGACCCACGGCGGCACGCAGATCCAGGCGTTCGTGAGCCTGTACGACCGGCCGGCCGCGTGGAGCGGCCACGACATCCGCCAGCGCGAGCACGGCGTGATGATCGGCCTGACCGGCACGTTCGGGCGCGGCAGCGACCAGTTCAACGTCAGCACGGGCGCGGGCCGCACGGCGGCCGGTCTCGACCGCTCGGTCAACCTCGGCTACCAGCACAACTTCGCGCACGGCGCCGTGCAGTCGATCGACGTCGCCGGCAACTATGCGCGCGGCGGCAGCTCGGCCACGGCGTCGGCGCGCTTCTCGGCGCGTCACCTTAGCGGCGACGGCTACGTGCAGTACGCGACCGGCAGCGGCGACGCCTCGCTGGGCCTGAACCTGCGCAGCACCACGGCGATCGGCGGCTGGGCGATCGGCGAGGCGGCCTCGGACCTCGGCGCCGCGCGCTCGGCGGTGGTGCTCGACGTCGGCGCCGATGGTGCCGCGCTGCCCGCCGGCCTGGTGGCGCGCATGAGCGACGGGCAGTTCGTGACGCTGCATGCGGGGCGCAACCTGGTGGCGGTCGATCCGTATCGCACCGCCCACCTGAGCTTCGACCAGCTCGACGGCAAGACGGGCGGGGTGCGTTTCCGGCCCGAATCGATGTCGGTGCAGCTGTATCCGGGCGGGGTGGTGCATCGCAAGCTCGACGCGATCCGCACCATCACGGTGGTGGGGCGCGTCGTCGATGCGAACGGCCGGCCGCGCACCGGCATCCGCATCGTCAATCACGCCGGCCAGGCCTGGCCGGAAAGCGACGGCGTGTTCACGATGGAGGTGAGCCGGCAGCAGCCCACCATCGAGATCTTCGACGGCGGGCGCGATGTCTGCCACGTCGACCTGCGCCACCGGATCGTGCGGCCCGACGCGAGCGGGGTGGCCGTGCTGGGAGACCTGACATGTCGATGAAGCGATATCTGGCCGGCTTGACGGCGCTGTTGATCCTGACCGGCACGGGTACGCGCCACGCCGAGGCGTCCGACCTGACGATCAGCGCGAGCTACCGCGGCAACCTTGCGCAAACGAACGGCCATCTCACCAACACGACGCCGCAGAGCGGCATGTGCGTCGATCATCCGCAAGCGTGCCCGCCGGGCAGCTTCAGCCTGCTGTTTCCGTGGGCCGGCAACGCCGGCGGCCATCTCGGCGTGAAGCTGCTGTCGAAGGACCCGCGGGCCCCGTTCGAGGACCGTTTCTATATTGGCTTCAACGTCCCGTCGTTTACCTTCATCACGGTGGCGGACGATGCCGGCTTCACGCGTTCGCTCAACTTCGAGGTGACGTCGATCGGCCTGTCCGCCAACCGGTTTCCGGCGTCGCCGACCGCCTCGATCGGGCATTCGGGCTGCGACTTCATGGGCGGCACCGCGTGGGGGCAGTCGCCGTTCTACGCGATGTTCAAAAGCGCGAGCAGCGGATATTGCGTCTACTACGGGCCGCCGCAACCGGGCCTCGATTCGGTGGAAATCGGCGACGTCAGCTTCAGCTATCGGCTCACGCTCGATCAGCCGTGGACGTGGCGTCCCGGCATCTATCGGGGCAGCTACCTCTATCGGTTCGGCCCGGGTAACAACCTCGATTTCGGCCGGAATTTCCAGGGCAACACCGACGATGTCATGCTGCATTTCGTGGTGTCGGTCGAGCCGGACATGTACGTCCACTTCCTGAGGGACGGCAACTGGAACGCCCTCACCGTCGAGATGGAGCCGATGGGCGGCTGGCTCGCCTGGCAGAGCGAGATGCCGCCCGTATTGACGGGCAGCACCTGGTTCGATTTCGGCACGCGCGGGCCGGTGTCGATCAGCATGGCCTGCGCCTACCCGGTCGGCGACGGGTGCGGCATCGCGCAGAACGACACCAGCCCTGCGCTGGGCGTCGACGTGCTGCTGACCGATGCCGGCCTGACGGACGACACGGGCCGCCAGGCCATCGACAGCCGTCTGACCCAGGCGCCGCGCGTGTTCACGCCGGTTTCAGCGCAGGGCAGCGGCATCCGGCAGGCACGCCTGACGTTTCGCACCTCGGCCGGTACGACCGGCCGGATGCGGCGCGGAGAAAGCTATTACGGCTTGTTGATTCTCACCTTCGATTCCGGCGTCGACTAGCGCCGGCCGATTGTTTCGGGTTCGAGCCGATCGGCGCGCCGCGTCGCCACTTTTCCGTAACGGCGCGGCCGGCCGTTGCGGGGCATGGCGCGGCCGCGCGTCATGCCGCCGGTTCGCTTCGCGCCGATGCGGAAGGGTTCGCATCGGCCGCGCGCGCGGCTTCGCGCTTCATGAGACGCTCCGACCTGCCTGGCCACGCCAACAGGGGATTACGTTCACGGGGTGCATGCGAACGGCTCGCGTCGGGACGAACCATCAACCACCGACGCTTCACACCACAGCCTCGCCGCAAAACAAAACGAGAACGCCAGCAACGGCTGCCAAGGCAAGTTTCACCTCGCCACCGACCGGTCGCGGGTGCCGTCGCGCACCCGCGCGGGCCGGCGCGCGAGCGTGGTAACGGCCTCACCTCGCCCGTTCCGGCTTGATGGATCGCGCACCAGCCAGGTGCGCATCCGGTTTCCCGTTGGTCATTCGAAAGCGAAACGTCATGCACGTGACACGAATCCGCAAACGTTTGGCCCGATTGCCGGGTATTTTAGGGTTGCAAGGGTTTACACCTACCTAATTTGGGAGATTGAGGCCGTTATCCCCTGCTGATGCCAGATGAGGGTCATCCCCTATTTGGCGACGAAAACGTTTGCCATCCGTCCGTGATGAACGGTCGACGGGTAGCGAGGCGGGGTAACGGGGTAATGGGGAAAGGGTGCGCGGTGGCGTGCGGGTCGATCGGCCCGGGCGTTCGCGCGCGCCCGGCACATGGGGGGGCGCGCCCGGTTCGGGCGGCCCGGGTGCAAGACATACGCAAAACGGAAAAAACTGGGGAAACTCAACATGCGCAAGAATGTTAGGCATTCAGCCTGGCAGGGTGCGGGCTTGTTGCTCCTGTTATGGGGGCTATTCCTGCTCTCCGCGGTGCATGCGCGAGCGGCCGTCAAGCTGCCGCCAAGCAATCACATCCGGATCAATCTGGGTGCGACGCCGTGGAAATACATCAAGGACGTCGACAACCCGAATTCGATGCAGCCGTCGTTCGACGATTCGAAGTGGCAGTCGATCGGCGTGCCGCAGACGCCCGCCGACAACGACACCTTCATCAATCTCGAGTCGGGCGGCGGCCAGGGCCAGCTGACCGGCAACACCAACTGGTATCGCAAGCACTTCACGCTCGATCCGTCGTATGGGCCGGATCAGCTGAACCGCAAGATCCTGGTCGAGTTCGAAGGCGCGCATACCGGCGTGCAGGTCTACATCAACGGCCACTTCATCCCGGGCAACAGCCAGGTGCAGGCGAACTCGCAGGCCACGCACGTGATCGGCTTCATCCCGTTCATCGTCGACATCACGCCCTACGTCCAGTTCAAGGACGCCAACGGCAATCCGGTCGACAACGTGCTGGCGGTGAAGGTCTCGCGCGGCGACAAGTTCTTCGAATCGCCGAGCTTCTCCGGCGCGTTCCGCTTCGGCCAGGACGACACGGGCCTGTTCCGGCCGGTGTGGATGCACATCACCGACCGCGTCCACATTCCCGAGAACATCTACGCGGTGCTGAACACCTGGGGCACCTACGTGTCGACGGTGTCGGCCAACGACGCCTCGGCCACCATCCGCGTGCAGACCAACGTGCTCAACGAGTATTCGTCGAGCCAGCCGGTCACGCTGACGACGCAGATCGTCGACGCGGCCGGCAACGTCGTGGCCACCGCGCAGGACAGCAGGACGATCCCGGCCAACAGCTCGGGGCCGCTCAATCCGACGCTGTTCGACCAGGTGCTGACGGTGAACAACCCGACGCTCTGGTATCCGAACAACAGCACGTTCGGCCATCCGTACATGTACCGCGTGATCCACTCGGTCAGCATGAACGGCGTGGTGGTGGACACCAAGGAGAGCCCGCTCGGCATCCGCACCATCACCTGGGACCGCAACCTGCCCGTGATCAACGGCCACGAGCACTTCCTGTGGGGTGCCTCGGGCCGCTACGACTACCCGGCGCTCGGCTCGGCCGTGCCGCCGGACCTGCAATGGCAGGATCTCTCGCTGCTCGCGCAGGCGGGCGGCAGCTCGTATCGCCCCGGCCATTCGAGCCAGGGCCGCGAGTGGCTCGACGCCGCCGACGAGTACGGCATCATGATGCTGCAGCCCAGCGGCGACGGCGAGAACGGCTTCAGCGCGCTCTGCACCTCGGCCGGCCAGGGCAACTGCGTGACGCAGGACAACGTCACGCTGAAGGAAGAGCTGCATCGCGACATGATCATCCATGACCGCAACCATCCGTCGGTGCTCGCGTGGGAGGCGAACAACGGCAAGATGGACGAGGGCATCGCGCAGCAGTTGAAGCAGATCTCGCGTCAGTGGGACCCGGTCAACACGCGCGCCCAGGCCGACCGCACGCCGGATCCGGCCAACGGCGACATCCTCGGCTGCAGCGGCCAGGGTTGCGACATCAACGTCAAGCAGACCTACCCGAACTCGCCGGCCTACGGCTCCGAGTACTGGGGCGACGGTCTCGGCCGCTGGAAGTACGACTTCGAGATCCAGTTCGCGGCGTCCTACATCCGCGACTGGGTGCATAGCGTCGCCGGCAAGTCGTTCGGCATCGCGCACTGGTATCTGGCCGACACGCCGGGCGAAATCAACACCCAGACCGACGGCACGCCGAACAACGAAGTGCGTTCGAACGGCGCGTCGATGATGGACTGGAACCGCCTGCCGCGCCTGATCTACTACATCTACGAGGCGATCTGGACGCCGTACCAGATCAAGCCGGTGGTCAAGCTCGCACATACCTGGAACCGCTCGGGCACGGTGCGCGTGAACGCGTTCAGCAACTGCCCGTCGGTGCAGCTGCGCCTGAACGGCCAGCTGATCGGCGGCGCGCAGGCGCCGAACGCGGTGAACTCGGATCCGTCCGCGGACATCACGCAGAACACCACGCTGCTGCCGGGCCAGGTCCACTGGGACAACATCACGTTCCAGCCGGGCACGCTGGTGGCCGAGTGCCTGAACGAGAACCTGCAGGTCGCCGCCACCGACACGCTGGTGACGGCCGGCCCCGCCGACCATCTGGTGCTGACGGTCGATCCGCAGATCACCAAGCCGGACGGCGACCAGTTCCAGCTCACCGCCAACGGCACCGACGCGGCCACGCTGACGGCCAAGGTGGTCGACGCGCAGGGCAACCTGGTGCCGGACGCGGCCCAGACGCTGACCTTCAGCGTCAGCGGCCCGGGCACCTATCGCGGCGGCTCGGACCACTACGTGAACGACAACCAGCCGCAGGGCTGGCACGCGCCGGGCGATCCGAACCTGTCCGCCGAAGGCGGCATGGCAAAGATCGCGGTGCGCACCCAGTTCGCCACGGGCACCGTGCAGGTGACGGTCAGCTCGCCGAACCTCGGCAGCGCCAACGCCTCGTTCAACGTGGTGCCGGCCGTCGACGCGCAGGGCTTCAACGGCACCGGCACCACCGTCGGCCAGCAGGACCAGCAGGCACCGCAGATCGTCACGCAGCCGGCCGACCAGGTCGTCACGCTCGGCCAGACCGGCACCTTCACGGTGCTGACGGCCGGCGCCACGCCGATCTCGTACCAGTGGCTGAAGAACGGCACGCCGATTTCGGGCGCGACGAGCTACAGCTACACCACGCCGGCGCTGCAGCAGGGCGACAACAACGCGACCTTCAGCGTGGAAGTCAGCAACACGATCGGCCACGTCAGCTCGCGCAACGCGGTGGTCACGCTGGTGCAGCCGGCCGCGCCGCAGATCGTCACGGCGCCGCTCGCGAAGAACATCACCGCGGGCCAGAGCGCCGAGTTCACGGTGCAGGCCTCGGGCTCGCCGGTGCTGTCGTACCAGTGGCTCAAGAACGGCGCGCCGATCGACGGGGCCACCTCGCCCGTCTACGACACGCCGGTGATGGCCGTGACCGACAGCGGCACGCTGTACAGCGTCACGATCACCAACAGCGCGGGCAGCATCACGTCCACGGCGGTGAAGCTGACCGTGAACGTGGCCACGCCGCCCGTGATCGTCTCGGACCTGACCGACCAGAGCGTGCCGTTCGGCCAGAGCGTGACGTTCAGCATCAGCGCGAACGGCTCGAACCCGCTCAGCTACCAGTGGACCCACAACGGCCTGCCGGTCGGCGACAACTCCGCCAGCTACCTGATCACGCAGGCGCAGTCGAGCGACGCGGGCAGCTACGCGGTGACCATCACCAACAGCGCCGGCAGCGTCACGAGCCGCACCGCGACGCTCGACGTGAGCGGCACCGACGCGTCGAATCTCGCGCTGGGCGGCATCGCCAAGTCGAGCAGCGACCAGAACGGCGGCCTCGTTGCGGCCAACGCGATCGACGGCTCGATCGGCACGCGCTGGTCGTCGGCGCCGGAAATCGATCCGTCGTGGCTCGAGGTCGACCTCGGCTCGGTGAAGACCTTCGACAAGGTCGTGCTGGTGTGGGAAAACGCCTACGCCTCGGAATACGACATCCAGGTCTCGAACGACGAGAAGACCTGGACCACCGTGTTCCCGAACGGCCAGCCCGACGGCGCCGGCAACACCACGGCACCGGTCACGGGCGCGGGCGGCACCGAGACGCGCTTCTTCGCGAGCACCTCGGCGCGCTACATCCGCATGCTGGGCACCAAGCGCGCCACGCAGTACGGCTACTCGCTGTTCGAGTTCCAGGTGCTCGACGCGCCGCAGTGCGGCGCCGAGACCGAGCGCTTCACGCCGATCCCGGCGCAGGCCGGCACCTGGCATTCGACCATCCCGGGCCTGCCGGACGGCCCGTTCATCCCGACCGTGAAGGACAACGTCAGCGGCCTGACCTGGCAGCAGACGTACACCACCTTCGCGGCCGACGGCGCGCAGTTCACGCAGCAGATCGCCGAACAGTACTGCCAGTCGATCGGCATGCGCGTGCCGACGCTGAACGAGGCGCTCACCGTGGCGCGCGCGAACTACGCCTCGTGCGCGTTCCCGTCGCCGTGGCGCACCTGGACCACCACGCCGGTGCCGAACCTCGCGAACAACGCGTGGCTCGTCGATTCGTCGGGCAAGTCCTGGCCGGGCATCATCAACAACACGCCGGCCTGGGTGATGTGCGTCTCCGGCCCGACCGTGCCGGCGCCCGTGATCACCGCGCAGCCCGCGGCGCTCACCGCCAGCGAAGGGCAGAGCGCGAAGTTCACGGTGGCCGTTACCGGCACCGGTCCGCTCGACTACGAGTGGATGCGCAACGGCACGCTGGTCGCGATCACCACGATCCCGTCGTACACCACGCCGGCCCTCACGGTGGCGGGCGACAACGGCGCGATCTACACGGTCAACGTCAGCAACGCGGGCGGCACCGTGAGCAGCGCGCAGGCGGCGCTGACCGTGGTGGCCGCGAGCACCGGCACCGGCGGCAACGGCGGCACCGGGGGTAACGGCGGCAACGGCAACACGGGCGGCAATGGCGGCAATGGCGGCAATGGCGGCACCGGCAACAACGGTGGCGGCACCACCCAGCCGACCACGCCGAGCGCGAACCTGGCGCTCGGCAAGCCGACCACCTCCAGCGGCAACGAGAACGACGGCTTCGGCCCGGCCAACGCCACCGACGGCAGCACCAACTCGCGCTGGTCGTCGGCGTTCTCCGATCCGCAGTGGCTCGAGGTCGATCTCGGCTCGGTGCAGACCGTCGATCGCGTGGTGCTGCGCTGGCAGGATTCGTACGGGGTGGACTACAAGATCCAGACCTCGACGGACAACCAGCAGTGGAACGACGCGGTGACCAAAACGGGCGACACGGGCGGCAACGAGGACCTGCTGTTCCCGGCGCCGGTGCAGGCGCGCTACGTGCGCATGTACGGCACCAAGCGCTCCACGCAGTACGGCTACTCGCTGTTCGAGTTCGAGGTGTACAACACCGCGAACACGCCGAAGTTCACGCTGACGGCCACCAGCACGGGCAGCGGCACGCTCGCGCCGGCCGGCAACGCCTCGGTGCTGCAGGGCGGCAGCCAGACGTACCAGTTCGTGCCGGCCACGGGCGCCGCGGTGACGGGCGTGCAGGTCGATGGCCAGGACGTGGGCATCGTCGATCACTACACGTTCGACAACGTGCTGACCACCCACACGCTGAACGTCGCGTTCGGCTCGGCGGCGGGGGCGGTGAACCTGGCGCTGGGCGCGAAGGCGAGCGCCAGCGGGCTCGAGAACAACGGCTATCCGGCCTCGAACGCGATCGACGGCGACCTCAACACGCGCTGGTCGTCGAACTTCGCCGACGATGCCTGGATCACGCTCGATCTCGGCAAGGAAACCGCGTTCAACCGCGTGGTGCTGAACTGGGAGAACGCCTACGGCAAGCAGTACCTGATCCAGGCCTCGCACGACAACGTGGACTGGTCGAACACGGTCTACACGCAAAGCGCCGGCAAGGGCGGCATCGAGGACCTGCCGCTGCCCAACACCACCGCACGCTACATCCGCCTGCAAGGGCAGCAGCGCGCGTCGGGCTACGGCTACTCGCTGTTCGAGTTCGGGGTCTACAACGACCCGGCGCGCGCGTCGAGCGGCACCGGCAACGGCACGGGTACCACCCAGCCGCAGCCGACGCCGAGCCCGTTCGTCGAGCAGCCCGCCGCGCAGGCGGTGCCGGTGGGGCAGAACGGCCACTTCGCCGTGATGCTCTCGGGCACCGGCTACACGTACCAGTGGCTGCTCGGCGGCCAGCCGATCGCCGGCGCGACCAGCCGCACCTATGACACGCCGGCCACCGTCGCCACCGACAGCGGCAAGGTGTACAGCGTGGCGGTGACCGGGCCGGACGGCACGGTCACCACCTCGGGCACGGCGACGCTCACGGTCGACACGACGGTACCGAAGTACACCGTCAAGTCGGGCGTGATCGGCGTGGATCTGGTGAACAACACGCAGGGCACCTACTCGGATGCCCAGGTGTATGTCGCCGTGATCGCGCGCGATCCGGCCACCGGCCAGTTCGCGTGGCTCAAGCCGGACGGCACGATCGTGGCAGCGACGGTGGCCGACAACGATGCGCCGAACCACCTGACGGCACCGAACGGGCAGAACTACAGCAACTACTTCTTCACGCTCGCGCAGAGCAAGACGCTGCAGTTGCCGCCGCTGTTCTCGGGCCGGATCTTCGTGTCGCTCGGCTCGCCGCTGTTCATCAAGATCAACACGGACGCGGCCGGCAACATCGGCTTCGCCCCGCCCGATCCGAACAACGCCACCGACCCGAGCCTGGGCATCCCGTTCGACTGGTACGAGTTCGCCTACGGCAGCAACGGCCTCTGGATCAACACGACGCAGGTCGACGAGTTCGGCTTCCCGCTCACGGAAGACGTCTACTCGGCGAACGGCACCGTGCATCAGCGCACCGGCATCACGCAGCGCCGCGCCGACCTGTTCCAGGCGTACACGCACGAAGTGTCGGCGGCGTTCCAGCCGTCGGCGCCGTCGAACTTCCGCATCATGGCCCCGGCGCACGACTCGTTCGCGGCCGGCAAGGCCAACGGCAACTACTTCGACGGCTACGTCAACGACATGTGGACGTATTACGCCTCGAACGATCTGCCGGTGGTGGCGGGCGCGCGCGCGTTCGTCGGCCGCGCGTCGGGCACGCAACTGGTGTTCGGCGAGGTCGACCAGCACAACGGCCAGTTCCAGGGCAGCACCTATGCCGTGAACAAGCCATCCACGCAGGACGTGCTGCTCTGCAACGGCGTGTTCCTCGACGGCGACGGCACGCAGCAGCAGATCGAGGCGCAGATCTGCGCGGCGATCAACCGCCACGTGATGGGCGACGCGACCAAGTGGAACGTGCCGTCGGCGTACTACGCGGCTTCGCCGTACAACGAGTACGCGCGCTTCTGGCACGACCACGGCGTCAGCGGTCTCGACTATGGCTTCTCGTTCGACGACGTGAACAACCAGAGCTCGACCGTGAACGTGCCGAATCCGGAGCACGTCGTGCTCGGCATCGGCTACTGATGCCGCGCGGCCGATGACGGCAGCGGCGCATGCCGCACAGGACGGGCGCCCGGATCGCGGGCGCCCCTCCTTTTTCGAGATTTTCGTGAAGGATGATCGATGAATGACGGGATGGCAGGGATCACGGCGGCGCGGGCCGCGCGGGCGCGCAACGTGCAGGACCGGCGGCACCCGCGGCAGGCGCGACGCGCGGCACGCGGCTTCACGCTGCTCGAACTGCTGGTGGTGCTGGTCATCATCGGCATGCTGGCGGCGATCGTCGGGCCGCGCTATTTCGCGCAGCTCGGCAAGTCGCAGGTGACGGTCGCCCGCGCGCAGATCGACGTGCTGACCAAGGCGGTCGACAACTTCCGGCTCGACGTCGGCCGGTTCCCGACCGCCGAGGAAGGGCTGACGTCGCTGGTGGTGCGCCCGGCCAGCGCGGACAAGTGGAACGGTCCGTACCTGAAGAAGGAAGTGCCGCTCGATCCGTGGGGCCACCCCTACGTCTACCAGGTGCCCGGCACCAAGGGCGACTACGCGGTGATCTCGTATGGCCGCGACGGGCAGCCCGGCGGCGCCGGCGAGGATGCCGACATCAGCAGCGAATGACGCATCGGCGGTCCGCCCTCGGGCGGACCCCGCATCGCGCTGCGTCCCATGAGGTGCAGATGAGGCGCAGCGCCATGCGGCAGGCGGTTCAGACCAAAGGTAACGCGGGACCATGCAATACGAAGTCAGGGCGCTCTCGCCCGAGAACCGGATCATCGCGCTCGTCGTCGACGCGCAGGACGAGGCCGGCGCGCGCACCCACGCCGAGGCGCGCGGCCTGCACGTCACGCGCGTCGCGCCGCTGCGCGCGCTGCGCCGGCCGGCCGGCGCGCGCGGCGGGATCTCGCTGGTGCTGTTCAGCCAGGAGTTGCTGGCGCTGCTCAAGGCCGGCCTGTCGATCGTCGAGGGGCTCGAGGCGCTGCTCGAACGCGAGGGCGGCGCGCGCCTGCGCGGCGTGCTCGAACGGCTGCTGGCCGGGCTGCGCGAGGGCAAGCGCTTCTCCAGCCTGCTCGGCGAGCAGCCCGACGTGTTCCCGCCGCTCTATGTCGGCATCGTGCGGGCGGCCGAGGGCACCAGCGACCTGCCGCGCGCGCTGCAGCGCTACGTCGATTACCAGGAGCGCATCGACACGGTGCGCAACAAGCTGGTGAGCGCCGCGATCTATCCGAGCATCCTGCTGGTGGTGGGCGGCGGCGTGTCGGCGTTCCTGATTTCCTACGTGGTGCCGCGCTTCGCGACCATCTACGAAGGCACCGGCCGCGCGCTGCCGTGGATGTCGCAGATGCTGCTCGACTGGGGCAAGTTCGCCGCCGCGCACGGGCTGCCGCTCGCGCTGGCCGCGCTGGGCGGCGGCGCGGCGCTCGTCATGGGCGTGCGCGCGACCATCGCGCGGGTCGGGCTGGTGAGCCTGCTCGGCCGGGTGCCGGTGCTCGGGCCGCATCTGCGCATTTATCAGCTGTCGCGGCTCTACCTGACGCTCGGCATGCTGCTGGAAGGCGGGATTCCGATCGTCGCGGCGATGGATACCGCCTGTGGCACCGTCTCGCCCGCCATGCGCGAGGGCCTGCTCGCGGCGCGCGCGGCGGTGCAGTCGGGCGAGCCGCTGTCCGCCGCGTTCCTCGCGCGCGCGCTGACCACGCCGATCTCGCTGCGCATGCTGCGGGTGGGCGAGCGCTCGGGCGAGCTGGGCGCGATGCTGACCCAGTCCGCCGCGTTCTACGACGGCGAGATCAGCCGCTGGATCGACCGCTTCACGCGCATGTTCGAGCCGCTGCTGATGTCGGCGATCGGCGTGGTGGTCGGCACCATCGTCGTGTTGCTCTACATGCCCATCTTCGATCTCGCGGGAAGCCTGTCATGAATTCGCAGCCCATGCCCGCCGCTGCCGGGGCGGCCCCCGAGGCGGCGCTCGCCCGGGTGCTCGACGCGACGCAGGATGCGACGCAGGAAGCCGCCCATGAAACGATCCATGAAGCGATCCATGAAGCGATCCATGAAGCGGCCGTGGCCGCCGCCCCGGCGCCGGCGCGTGCGTTCGAGCCCGAGGCGCCGCTGATCGACGCCGAACTGCTGGCCCGCGCGCGCGGTGCCGCGGCCGCCACCCGGCGCCACCTGATCGACGAACTGCAGACGCTGACGGGCGCCGAGCCGATCGCGCTGATGCGCGCGCTGGCGGCGCGGCTCGCGATGCCGGTGGTCGAGACGGCCGGCATGCTCGCGCTCGCGCCCGCATTCGACCGCGTGCCGCTGTCGCGCGCCATGCAGCGCCGCTGCGCGCTGCTGCGCGAGGCCGGCGGCGCGCTGGTGGGGGTGGTCACCAGCCCGTTCGATCTCGACCTGCAGACCTGGCTCGCCGCGCAGGCGGGCGGCGACGTCGAGATGCGGCTCGCGCTGCCCGGCGACCTGCTCGCCTACCACACGCGCATGGAGGAGTCGGCGCGCGCGGTGGACAGCCTGGTGTCGGTCGGCGACGGCTCGCAGGCCGACGCGCGCACCGCCCAGGTGCTGTCGTTCCAGACCGTCAACGAGGCCGCGAGCCCGGCCGTCAAGCTGGTGAACTCGACGCTCTACGACGCGCTGAAGGCCGGCGCCTCCGACATCCACCTCGAGAGCACCGCCACCGGGCTCGCGCTGAAGTACCGCGTGGACGGCGTGCTCGACGCCGCCGCCACGATCCAGGGCATCGAGACCGCCGAGCAGGTGATCTCGCGCCTGAAGGTGCTGGCCGAACTCGACATCGCCGAACGGCGCGTGCCGCAGGACGGCAGCTTCCGGGTGGCCGCGGGCGGCCGCGACATCGACCTGCGCGTGTCGATCATGCCGAGCATCCACGGCGAGGACGCCGTGATCCGGATTCTCGACAAGCGCGCCATGATCGAGGCCTACGGCTCGCTCACGCTGGAGGCGCTCGGCTACGACGCCGAATCGCTGGTGGCGCTGCGCGCGCTGGCCGAGGAACCCTACGGCATGCTGCTGGTGACCGGCCCCACCGGCTCGGGCAAGACCACCACGCTGTACGCGGCGCTCACCGAGATCCACAACGGCCGCGACAAGATCATCACGATCGAGGACCCGGTCGAATACCAGCTGCCCGGCATCCTGCAGATCCCCGTCAACGAGAAGAAGGGCCTCACGTTCGCGCGCGGGCTGCGCTCGATCCTGCGCCACGATCCGGACAAGATCATGGTGGGCGAGATCCGCGACCGCGAGACCGCCGAGATCGCCGTGCAGTCGGCGCTGACGGGCCACCTGGTGCTGACCACCGTCCACGCCAACAACGTGTTCGACGTGTTCGGCCGCTTCAGCCACATGGGCATCGATCCCTATGCGTTCGTCTCGGCGCTGAACGGCATCTGGGCGCAGCGGTTGCTGCGCGTGAACTGCCCGCGGTGCGCGGCGCCCTACGAGCCCACCGACGCCGAACTCGCGCGGCTGGGCCTCACGCGCGCCGGCACCGCCGACTACGCGTTCCGCCAGGGCACCGGCTGCGGCGACTGCCGCGGCACCGGCTATCGCGGCCGGCGCGCGATCGCCGAGATCCTGATCCTCGACGACGAGATCCGCGACCTGGTGGTGGAGAAGCAGCCGATCCGCGTGATCAAGGAAGTCGCGCGCCGCAACGGCACGCGGCAGCTGCGCGAGGTCGCGCTCGGCCTCGTCAGGCGCGGCGAGACCACGCTGGCCGAAGTCAAGCGGGTGACCCTCAATGCTTGAGCGCTGGCTGTCGCGTCTTGCCCCCAAGGCCCGCGCGGGCGAGCCCGGCGCCGGCCGCGCGCGCCTGCTCGGCGGCCTTGCCGCGCGGGCCTTCGCGCGGCGCGGCCAGTGCCGGCTCGCGCTGGCGCCCGGCGCGCTGACGGTGCGCCGCGCGGGCGCCTCGCGCAAGGTGCCGGCGCTGTTCGTCGAACGGCCGCTGCCGGCCGGCGTCGAGGCGCAGCCGGAGGCGCTCGCCGCGCTGATCGCCGCCGCGCTCGACGAATCGGGCGGCCGCGGCCTGCCGGTGCAGGCCACGTTCGCCGACGCGCTGGTGCGCTATTTCATCGTCACGCCGGCCGACAACAGCGTGCGCCTGCAGGATCTGCGCGCGGCCGCCGGCGCGCGCCTGCAGGCGCTGTACGGCGACGACCCGGCCGGCTGGCAGATCGTGGCCGACTGGCAGGCCGCCGAGCCGTTCCTCGCCTGCGCCGTGTCGCGGCGCTGGACCGACGCGCTGCAGCAGGCGGTGGCCGCCGGGCGCGGCTGCCTGGTGTCGGCGCAGCCCGAATTCGTGGCTGCCTGGAACCGCTCGCGCCGCGAACTCGACGCCCGCACCTGGCTTGCCACGCGCGGCGAGCACGCGCTGACGCTGGGCCTGATCGCCGCCGGCCCGCGCGCGCGCGTGGCCGCCGTGCGCACGCTCGCGCTGCCCGATCCGGCGCCGTCGCTCGGCTGGCTGCGCGCGCAGGTGGCACGCGCCGCGCTGCTCGACGACCTGCCCGCGCCCACTGCGCTGCTGCTGCACGGCCCGCGCTGCGAGGCGTGGCTGCCCGGCGCCACCGATTTCACCGATCCCGGCATGAGCGTGCGCTGGGCCGCGCCGGGCGAGGCGGGTGGGGAACTGCTCGCGCGCGCCGCCACGCCGGCCGTGCCGCTCGGCTGGAGCGGGTCCGCGCGATGAGAAGCCTGCCCATCGATCTCGCGCCGTTCAGCGTGCGGCGCGAGTGGTACCGGATTCGCCCGTATGCGCGCGTGCTCGCGCTGGCCGGGCTCGTGCTGTGCGGCGTGGCCGCGTTTCGGGCGCAGACGCTGATCGTGCGGCTGCAGGCGCTCGACGGCGAGGCCGCGCGCATCGCCGAGCGCAACGAGCGCGCGCTGCATGCGCCGCAGCGCCTGCGCGGCGAGCCGATCGACGCCAGGCAGGCCGCCGCCGTCAACCTCGCCGTCGCGCGCCTGAACCTGCCGTGGGACGATCTGCTCGACGCGATCGAGGCGGCCACCTCCGGCAGGATCGCGCTGATGTCGATCACGCCCGAGCCCGCGCGCGCGCTGATCCGCATCGAGGCCGAATGCGCCGGCAGTCCGGACATGCTCGACTATCTCGGCGCGCTCGCGCGGCAGCCGCTCGTCGGGCGCGTCACGCTCACGCGGCACGAACTCGTGAAGGACGGCATGGACGGCGTGCTGCGCTTCCAGGTCGAGGTGCAGTGGCGGGGGAACGGATCGTGAGCATGCAGGCATTGGCCCGGAGCCTGTTGCGGCTTCGTCTCGCGCTCTCGCGCTGCGGCACCGGCACCGTGCTGGCCGGCGCGCTGCTGGCCGCCGCCGCGCTGCTCTGGCTCGGGCTGCTGCCCGGCATGGCCGCGCGCGTGGACGACCAGACGCGCTCGGTCGCGCGGCTCGCCGCGCTGCCGCCGCCGAAGCCGGTGGTGCCGGCGCCGGTGCTGGCGGCCGGCCGGCTCGCCGACTTCTACGCCGGGCTTGGCGACTCCGCGCATACCGGCGAGATCGTCGCGCGGCTGTTCGAGGCCGCCGCCGCGTCCGGCGTCACGCTCGACAAGGCCGAGTACAAGCCCGGGCACGACACCCCGGGGCGCTTCGACACCTATACGATCACGCTGCCCGTGAAGGGCGATTACGCGCGGCTGCGGCAGTTCAGCCAGAAGGTGCTGGTGGCCGTGCCCTACGCGGCGCTCGACGACCTGCGCTTCAAGCGCAATTCGGCGAACGAGCCGGGCGTTGAGGCGAACCTGCGCTTCACCACGTTCCTGCGGCCGGTGACGATCGCGCCGGTCAGCGCGTCGGCGGTGGCGGCGGCCGAGGCGTCGGCGGCGTCGGGGGCGAGCGCGGCGGGGGCATCGGCAGCATCCGGGGCGCCCGGCGCGGCAGCGGCGATGCCTGCCGCGTCGGTGACGGATACCACGCAGCGCGCCGGGTTCGGATCCGCGCAGCAGCGCGACAGCTCCGAAGTGCCGCTGCCGACCTCGGACGGCACGATATCGGCGGTGGCGGCGCGCGCCCTGGCGGTGGTGCCGGTGACGGCCGCGCCCGCGCACGGCGAGCGGGGCGGGGCGGCGCATCCGGCGACGCTGGCGACGGCGGCGAAGTCGAACCGGGGCGGCGCATCGGCTCCGGTGGCTCCGGTGGCCGCGACGGCATCGGCACTGGCAACCCCCGCGCCGGGCGCGGCCGGCGTCGCGCGGCCGGTGGCGGTCAAGGCACCGGCTCACGCTGAACCGGCAAGACAGGATGGCAAGGCGACGACGGTCGCGACGCCGACGCGTGGCGTGGCCGCGAAACCGGCGAGACCGGTGGCGGCCAGGGCATCCGCGCAAGCCTCGCTCGGCGGCCCGCGAGCGATGACGCTCGCGATGCCGGCGCCCGTGGCGACCACGAAACCGGCCGCGCCCGCATCGCAGCCTGCGGCGCAAGCCTCGCTCGGCGGCCCGCGAGCAACGACGATCGCGATGCCGGCGCCCGTGGCGACCACGAAACCGGCCGTACCCGCATCGCAGCCTGCGGCGCAGGCCTCGCTCGGCGGCCCGCGAGCGATGACGCTCGCGATGCCGGCGCCCGTGGCGACCACGAAACCGGCCGCGCCCGCATCGCAGCCTGCGGCGCAGGCCTCGCTCGGCGGCCCGCGAGCGATGACGCTCGCGATGCCGGCGCCCGTGGCGACCACGAAACCGGCCGCGCCCGCATCGCAGCCTGCGGCGCAAGCCTCGCTCGGCGGCCCGCGAGCAACGACGCTCGCAGTGCCCGCGCCCACCGCGCCCACCGCGACCGTGCAGCCGGCGGCATCCGCACCGGCTCGCGCCGCCGCCGCCGCTTCGCGGGGAGCCGCGCCATGAAGATGAAACGCCAGCACATCGTGATGGCCGTGCTGTTCGTCGCCTGCGCGTTGGTGCTCGTCTTCACCGGCCATTCGCAGGACGACGGCATCGTCGAGGCCACGCCGCGCGCACCCGCCGCCGCGCCGGCCCGCGCGGCGAACGCGAACGCCAACCCCGACAGCCCGCGCGGCACGTCAGGCGTGCCGACGATCGCGGCGGTCCGCGCCCGCGCCGAGCGCACCGGCGGCGGCGCCCACGCGCTGTTCGGCACGCTGCTGCTGGCGCCGCCGCTGCCGTCGGCCGCGCCCGAGCAGGTCGACGTGCCGCCGCTGCCGAACACGCCGCCGATGCCGTTCACCTACATCGGCAAGCAGCAGTCGGCCGGGCGCTGGGAGGTCTACCTCGCGCGCGGCGACGACACGCTGATCGTCCGCGACCAGATGGTGATCGACGGCACGTACCGGGTCGAGTCGATCGATCCGCCGAACCTGACGCTCGTCTACCTGCCTCAGAAACTTGTCCAGACGCTGGATATCGGCAGTGCCGACTGATCCGCGCGCCACGAGGAACGAACCGTTGTCCAAGCCCATCCCGATCCGAAACCGCCCGCCCACCCCGGCCGCGCTGCGTCTGCTGCGGCGCGGCACGATGCTGGTCGCGCTGGCGGTCCTGCTCGCCGCGTGCGCGCAGTCCCAGCCCTATCGCGACGGCCAGAAGCTGGTCGCGGCCGGCAAGGTCGACGAGGGGCTCGGCAAGCTCCACGACGCGTCGAACCAGGAGCCCGAGGACGCCAAATACCGCCAGGCCTGGCTCGCCGAGCGCGAGAAGGCGATCAACGAGGCGATGGGGCAGGGCGACCGGCTCGCCGCGAGCGGCGCGCGCGATGCCGCGCGCAAGGCCTACGAGCACGTGCTGGCGCTGAGCCCCGGCAACGAGCGCGCGATCGCCGGCCTCACCGCGCTCGATACCGACGTGCGCCTGAACCTGATGCTGAGTCGCGCCGAGGCGCTCTACGCGCGCCATCAGCCCGACGACGCGCGCCGCATGCTCGACGCCGTGCTGACCGAGGCGCCCGCCAACCGCCGCGCGCTCGAGCTGCAGCGCAGGCTCGCCGCCGATTCCGGATCGGCGCGTGTCGAGGCGGCGCTGGCCGCCGCCTACCGCAAGCCGATCCGCATCGACTTCCGCGACGCACCGCTCAAGCAGATCTTCGACGTGATCTCGCGTTCCTCGGGCATGAACTTCCTGTTCGACCGCGACGTGAAGACCGACCAGCGCACCACCATCTTCCTGAAGAACAGCACGATCGACGCCACCGTGCGCTACGTGCTCGCCACCAACCAGCTCGCGCAGCAGGTGCTCGACGAGAACACCGTGCTGATCTATCCGAACACGGCCGCGAAGGTGAAGGACTACCAGGAGCTGGCGGTGCGCACGTTCTTCCTCTCGAACACCGAGGCGAAGACCATCGCCAACACGCTGAAGACGATCCTGAAGGTCCACGACGTGGTGGCCGACGAGAAGCTCAACATGGTGATCGTGCGCGACACGCCCGACGCGATCCGCATGGCCGAGCGGCTGGTCGCGCTGGAGGACGTGCCCGAGCCCGAGGTGATGCTCGAGGTGGAGGTGCTGGAAGTGCAGCGCAACCACGAGGTCAACCTCGGCGTGGCCTGGCCGAGTTCGGTCAACGTCACGCCGCTGCCGCTCGGCAGCGTGATCGCGCCCGTCACCGGGCAGTCCAGCGCCACCAGCGTGGCCGGCTCGCCGTACTACCCCTATGGCTATGGCGGCGTGGGCTCGTACGGCACCGGTTCGAGCGGCTCGACCCCGGCGCTGACCATGAACGACCTGCTGCACCAGACGATCCGCACCATCGGCCTGTCGTCGCTGCAGGCCACCGTCAACGCCAACGTGCAGGACTCCGACGTCAAGCTGCTGACCAATCCGCGGATCCGCGTGCGCAACCACGAGAAGGCCAAGATCCTGATCGGCGAGCGCGTGCCGAACTTCACCTCCACGGCCACTTCCACCGGCTTTCTCTCGCAGTCGGTCAACTACCTCGACATCGGCCTGACGCTGAACGTCGAGCCCACCGTCTACCTCGACGACACGGTCGGCATCAAGCTCGCGCTGGAAGTGAGCAGCCTCGGCAATTCGATCACCACCACCACCGGCACCGCCGCGTACCAGATCGGCACGCGCACGGCCAGCACCGTGCTGCAGCTGAAGAACGGCGAGACCGACGTGCTCGCGGGCCTGATCGACAACGAGGAACGCACCTCCGGCAACAAGCTGCCCGGCATCGGCCAGCTGCCGATTCTCGACCGGCTGTTCGGCGCCAACGACGACCAGGCCAAGAACACCGAGATCGTGCTCGCGATCACGCCGCATCTGGTGCGCAACCTGCGCCGGCCCGACGCCGATCTCGCCTACTTCACCTCGGGCACCGAGACCAACCTGCGCAGCATGATCCAGTCGAACGGGCTCGCGCAGCCGGCCGCGTCGAGCAGCACGCCGGCCGCGGCGAGCACCGGCGCCGGCGGCGGGACGGCCGGCGCTTATGGTGCGAACGGCGGCTACGGCGGATATGGCGCGGGCGCGGGCGGCGCCTACGGCGCGAGCGGCTCGTCGGGCGCCGGCGCCTACGGCAGCGCCAACGGCGGCAGCGGCCTCTACTACGGCGGCGACGGCGTCGCCGCGCCCGGCTCGGGCGCCGTGCTCGGCACCGCGCAGATGACGATCGACGGGCCGCCGCAGGTGAAGACCGGCGATTCGGTCACCGTCTCGCTGTCGATGTCGGCCGACCAGCCGGTGGCGAGCGCGTCGTCGATCGTCGGCTTCGACGCCACCAGGCTGCAGTTCGTCGGCGTGACCGAGGGCGATTTCCTGAAGCAGGGCGGCGCGCCCACCTCGTTCTCGAGCCGCGTGAGCCCGGGCCAGGTGCAGCTCGCCGACTCCGTGCAGGGCGGGATGGGCGGCGCCGCCACCGGCACCTACGCGGTGCTGAGCTTCAAGGCGCTGGCGCCGGCCTCGCAGACCTCGATCAAGATCACGCCGGGCTCGGTGGTGGGCCTTACGGGCGCGCCGATCACGTTCGCGCCGCCGTCCGCGTTCACGCTCGGCATCAATCCGACGCCATGAGGCACGTTTCGCCCGCTTCACGCCTGCCCGCCGCCGCGCCGGCGCGGCGGCCCGCGCCGGGTCCGGCGCGCGGGGCCGGCGCGGCGCGCGGCGGCCGGCGCGCGGCGGCCGGCTTCACGCTGATCGAGCTGCTCGTCACGCTCGCGATCCTCGGCGTGCTGGCCAGCATGACGGTGCCGGTCGCGCAGGTGATGCGCCAGCGCGAGCGCGAGCAGGAACTGCGCGAGGCGCTGCACCAGATCCGCGGCGCGATCGACGCCTACAAGACGGCCTCGAAGGACGGACGCGTGCCGTCCGACAACGGTGCGTCCGGCTACCCACCGACGCTGAACGTGCTGGTGGACGGCGTGAAGGACCAGAACGATCCGAAGGGCGCGAAGATCTACTTTCTGCGCCGCCTGCCGCGCGACCCGATGAGCAACGATCCGCAGCTCGACGCCGCCGACACCTGGGGCAAGCGTGCCTACGCGAGCGAGCCCGAGGATCCGCAGGAAGGCGACGACGTCTACGACGTCTACTCGACCTCGAAGGCCGTCGGCCTGAACGGCATTCCCTACCGGAACTGGTGAGCGCGATGCGAATCCCGATGCGACCGACCAATCGACGCGCGCGGCGCGAACCACGCGAGCGGCGTGGCTGGCGCGGCTTCACGCTGATCGAGCTGCTGATGGTGCTGGCGATCGTCGCGCTGATGCTCACGCTCGCGCTGCCGCAGTATTTCCATTCGATCGACGCGTCGAAGGAGAAGATCCTCGCCGAGAACCTGCATGCCACGCGCGACGCGATCGACAAGTTCTACGGCGACCTCGGCCGCTACCCCGAATCCCTCGACGAACTCGTCGACAAGCATTACCTGCGCACGCTGCCGTTCGATCCCGTCACCGACAGCGCCACCACCTGGCACCTGATCGCGCCCGAGGAACAGTTTCCCGGCAAGGTCTACGACCTCAAGAGCGGTGCCGAGGGCACCACGCTCGACGGCCGGCCGTTCGACGCGTTATGACGTCGCGAGAGGGGCTCGATGGCGGGCCGGATGTGCCGCGACGCGCGGGCGGGGTGGAGCGAGGCCGGGCGATGTCGCGAGCCATGGCGCGGGCGATGGCGCGGTCACCGGGGCCGGCGGCCCTCGAGGATCGGTGCCGCGCCTGTCATCGCGCCCGTCGTAACGGTCCCGGCGTGCCGACCAAGGCAGCGGCGGCGGTGGGGCCGGTAGGGGCGGCGGGACCGGCGCCGCGCCGCCCGCCGCGCCGCGGGCACGGGCCGGGCGCGCGGCACGGCCAGCGCGGGCTCGCCTATCTGGCGCTGCTGATCGGCATCGCGATCATCGGCGTGGTGGCGGCCGGCACGATCCAGCTTGGCGCGCTCTACCAGCGGCGCATGGCCGAGCGGGCGCTGCTCGATATCGGCGACGAGTTCCAGCGCGCGCTGCTCAGCTACACCGACAACACGCCGGTCGGCCAGCCCACCCAGCCGCGCTCGCTCGAGGAACTGGTGCGCGATCCGCGCTATCCAAACCCGGTGCGCCACCTGCGCCGCATCCGTGCCGATCCGCTGACGGGCAAGGCCGACTGGGTGCTGGTGCGCTCGCCGAACGGGCAGACCATCGTCGGCATCCACAGCGCGTCGCACGAGCGTCCGATCCAGCTGCGGCAGTTCCCCGAGCAGTTTCGCGGCTTCGAGGACAAGCACAGCTACACGCAATGGGTGTTCGTCGCGCGGCCCCCGCAACAGGGGCTCGGCGCGCGCGCGCCGGGCGGCGTGCCGGTGCCGGGCGTGGCGCCGGGCACGCCGCTGCCGGTGAGCGGGGACGACGACGGCGCCGCGCCGGGGACGGGCGGCATGGCCGATGCCGGCTTCCCGGCGAGCGGCGGATTCGGTTCGGACGATGGCTTCGGCGGCGGGTTCGGCGGCGGCTTCTCGACCCGTGGCGGGTTCGGCTCCGGAGGCGGGTTCTCGAACGGCGGGAGCAGTGCGGGCGGCGGATTGTCGAACGGCGGCGGGTTCTCGTCGGGGGGCGGGTTCTCGACCAACGGCGGCTTCGGCTCGGGAGGCGGCGGCTCGAACGGCGGTTACCCGAATGGCGGCTTTTCGGGCGGCAGTGGATTCTCCAGCGGCGGATTCTCGGGTGGCGGCGGGTTCTCGTCGGGGAGCGGCGCCGGCAACTGAGGCGTGCCGTGGCGTGCCGATGTGCGAAGGGCGCGCGCGACGGCTGCCGGCCGCGGCGCTCGCGCGATTGCGCCGGGTGGCGCACGGCCTCGGCGGTCCCGCGCAGCGCTTGCGGCCCGCCGTTCAGGCCGTGTCCGTTACTGCCCGTCGTTTAGCGCTCACCCGTGTCGCGATGCGTGGCCTGCCACGCGTCGAGTTGCGCCGACATCGCCAGCCGCAGCGCCGCATAGGCCTCGACGAGCCGTTCCAGCGAAAACGCGCGATTGAGCCCGCTCGGGTTCGGCAGCACCCACACGCGGGCATCCGCGAACGGGTCCGCCTGCTCGCCCCATGCGATCTCGCGCCGCTGCGTGAGCGCCGCGAACGCCGGCTTGCCGAGGAACGCGATCGCGCGCGGCCGGCACTGCGCGACCTTGGCGCGAAACGGCGCCACCGCGTCGCCCATCTCGATGCGCCCCAGCTCGGCCGCGCGGCGCGTCGGCCGCGTCGCCATCGAGGTGATGCCGCATCCATAGCGCAGCAGCGCGCGATCGTCCTCGGCGCGCAGCCGCACCGGCGTGAATCCCGCCAGATGCAGCGCGGGCCAGAAGCGGTTCGACGCCGAGCCGAAGTTGTGCCCCGACGTCGCGGCGAGCGGGCTCGGGTTGATCCCGCAGAACAGCACCGGCAGATCGGGCAGCAGGACGTCGAACGGCGAGAGGGAAACGGGAGAGGTCATGGCTGGCCGAATCAGGCGATGAGGGAGCGGGTGCGTCGGCCGCGAGCGACGGATCGTCCACTTGCGGGGCGTACCAGGATTGAGGCAATGCCCGTGCCTCCGATTCTCGCGGGCTTGGCCGTGGTCGCGCGGTTCCGTTCGTGCCCGTCGTTCGCTTGTTCGCCTCCGATACCGGCAACGAACCGGTGCGCGACCGGCCGCGATCGTTGAGCGTGCGCGAGCGGCGCGTCGTCTGCAGGATATCAAGACGGTGCAGATCGGCTGGCCGCCCGGCATGCCGCTCGTTCGCGAGACGGCGGCCAACCTGTACGACAGGGGGATCGCGCTGCCCGGTCGAATCGCGCGCGTGCCGTCGACGATCGTGGACGAGCAGGTGGTGCTGCTGCACGGCGTCGACAAGAAGTCGCGCGCCACGCCGCGAATCGATCTGGACACCGCGAAGGCGCGCACGCGGCAGGTGGCGAGGGGCGAGGGCATCGAAACGGCCGGCCTGAACGCGATGAACGCGGCCCCACGCCAAAAAAGCACGGAACGAGTGACCCATGGCGAGCCGCCACATCGGCGGTGACTTCGACGCGTTCCTCGCCGAGGAAGCGATGCTCGAGGCGGCCACGGCGCCCGCGCATCGCGGAGCCGGCCCCGCGCGGTGTCCCGCGCCATCAGGCCGGCATCGCCTCCAGCGTCGATTCCACCGTGGTGCGGAATACGCTGACCGTCTCCAGCAGCCGTTCGGCCTGCGACACCAGCATCTCGGTGGCCGTGCTCGACTGCTCGACCAGCGCCGCGTTCTGCTGCGTGCTGTCCTCGAGCTGCTCGATCATGGTGCGGACCTCGCCGATGCGGCGCGTCTGCACCTTACACGCGTCGTTGATCTCGCTCATGATCGACGTGACGTTGCGCGACGACTGGATCACGTCCTCGATGGTCGAGCCGGCCACCGACACGAGCCGCCCGCCGTCGCTCACGCGCGCGTTGCTCTCCTGCACCAGCGACTTGATCTCCTTGGCGGCCGCCGCGCTCTTCTGCGCGAGGATCCGCACCTCGCCCGCCACCACCGCGAAGCCGCGTCCGTGGCCGCCGGCCTTGGCGGCCTCCACGGCCGCGTTGAGCGCGAGGATGTTGGTCTGGAACGCGATCGCGTCGATCACCGAGATGATCTCGCCGATCCGGTGCGAGGACGCGTCGATGCCGCGCATCGTCTCCACCACCCGGCCGACCGCGTCGCCGCCGTTGCTGGCGGTGGACGAGGCCTTGTTGGCGAGTTCGTCGGCGTGGCCGGCGTTCGAGGCGTTCTCGGAGACGCTGGTGTCGAACTCGCCGAGCGCGTTGGTGGCCTGTTCGAGCGCGACGGCCTGCTTGCTGGTGCGCGCGCTCAGGTCGTTGGTGCCGTGCGCGATCTCGCGGCTCGCCTGCACCACGCCGTCGGCGGCCTCGCGCACGCGCTCGACGATCTCGGCGAGGCTGTCGCGCATCTTGGTGACGGCGGCCATCACGCTGGTGTCGTCCGAGGAATGCGCGGGCGAGCGCACCGACAGGTTGCCGGCGCGGATCGCCTCGGCGAAACCGATCATCTCGCGCGGATCGGCGCCGAGCGTCGATGAAATGTTGCGCGTGACGAGCCAGGCGATCGCGAGGCTCAGCAGGCAGGCGCCGGCGGTCAGCGCGGCCATCAGGATCTTGAAGGCGCGGCTGGTGTCGCGCGCCTCCATCCCCTCGGTCGCGTTCAGTGAATCCTCGTAGTCGATCATGGTGTTGACCGCCGCGAGCCAGGCGACCAGCGCGGGCCGCGCGCTCTCGAGCAGCACCTTGCGCGCCTCGTCGGGCTGGTTGTGGGTCTGCAGGTCGATCACCTGGTCGATCAGCGGCATCGCGCGCGCCTGCGCGGCCTGGATGCCCTGGTAGATCGATTTTTCCTCGGGCGTGATGTTGTCGCTCGGCAGGAAGATGGTCTCGAACGGCTTGGCCGATTCGTCATAGTCGTTCTGCAGCTTGCGGATCTGCTGGATCACGGCCGGCAGCTCGTCGGGGGCGACCAGCGTGACGTCGCGCAGCGCGATCGAGCGGTCGTGGACGCTGCCGCGGAAGTTCACGGCGTAGCGCTCCTTCACGCCGTTCAGGTCGATGATGTCGTCGAGCCGTTCGCGGATGTTCTGCACCTGCAGGATCGCGATCACGGCTAGCGCCACCATGGCGACCAGCATCATGCCGAAGCTGACGATCAGCTTGCCCCGCACACTTCTGATTCGAATTTTCATGTTTTCCCCGAGCGCCCGGGCGACTTCTGGATCTGGTTGGTCTCCGTGATCACGCGCGGCCGCGTCCCCAGGCTTGGACGGAACCGGTACGTGCGACGGCGCGGCAGCCGGGCCGCCCGTACGTAAACGGTTCGACCCGGTGGTTTATTCCGTTTTCGGGCGCAACCGGTTACAGCGGATCGAAAATTTATTCGTCCGGGCCGCGTTCGCGGCGGTAGGTCGGGCGCGAGCGGCGGCGGAACGTGCTCGGATCGGCGCCGTACAGGGCCTGGAACCCCACCGAGAAATTGCTGCGGCTCGCCATGCCGACCGCCTTCGCCACCGCGGCCACCGGCAGCGTGGTGGTGGCGAGCAGCTCGGCCGCGCGGCGCAGGCGCACCGTCTTGAGCATCGCCATCGGCGGCTGGCCGAACGCCTCGGCGAAGCGCGCGGCGAACGCCGAGCGGCTCATCGAGGCGAGCGCCGCGAGCCGTTCGACGGTGAGCGCCTGCGCGGGGCGCTCGAAGATCGCCGTAAGCGCGGCGGCCAGGCGCGGGTCGGCGAGGCCGCCGGCCCAGGGCAGCACGGCGCCGCCGGCGGCCTCGACGGCGTGGGCCGGGGTGGACGGATCGGCGGCGGCGTCGATGTGACGGCGCAGCGCCATCACCAGACATTGCTTGAGCAGCGCCTCGACCAGCACGCGCGAGCCGGGACCGGGCCGCGCCGATTCGGCCAGCAGCAGCACGAACTGGTCGCGCAGGCCCGAGGCCGCGTCGAAGCGCACGACGAGCGGACGCGCGAGCGGCCCGAACGGATCGGCCGCGGCGCCGGGGCCGAGATCGAGTTCGCCGCAGGCGGTGACCACGCCCTCGGCGCCGTCGCCCACGCTGACCACGGGCGCGGTTTCGCGCGCGAGCGCGGAGCCCACGCGCGAGCGCTCGACGCTGCGCGCGGCCGTGTGCTCCGGCGTATCGATCCGGTAGACCGCGCCGGCCGGCAGCAGCACGAAGCAGTGGGGCGCGAGCGGCACGCGCGTGCCATCGCCGAGCGCCAGCGCGCCGCCGCCCGACAGGCAGTAGTGCAGGCTCGCCACGCGGCAGGGCTCGAAGCGCACGCCCCAGCCGCGGCGGATGTCGCAGATCGAAAAATTGACCACGCCGAGATCGAGCGTGGCGAGCAGATGATCGAGCAGGGGGGCGGAGCAGGGGGCGTGCATGGCTGGACGATTCGGAACCAGGTCGAGACCAATTCGAACCCACCCGCCGCTACGATGACAGGCGATATCCCCTGTTCATGGAGGCAGTGATGTTCGACCCGAAGAATCTTACCCTGTTGAAGAAGCTGGACGAAAACGCACCGGACGCGATGAAGTCGTTCTGGGCATTCGATCATGCCGTGTTCGAGGACGGCGCGCTGAGCGCGCAGACCAAGCAACTGATCGCGGTGGCCGTCGCGCTGACGACGCAGTGCCCGTACTGCATCGACCTTCACGGCAAGGCGGCGCGCCAGGCCGGCGCGAGCGAGGCGCAACTGACCGAGGCCGCGCTCGTCGCGGCCGCGATCCGCGCCGGCGGGGCGATCACGCACGCCACGCATCTGTTGCGCGGCTGAGCGGGCGCGTAGGCGGCGCGGCCCGCGGCTGGCCGGCGGCGGATGCCGCGAATGATGGCGTTCGGGGCGACGCCGGCAGCATGCCGGCCCGCGCCGGATGGGAAGCGAACCGGATCGAACCGCGACTTCCGCCCGACCCGATCCGGTCCCGACGCGGGCCGACCGGACCGCGCGCGGTGCCGGCCAGCCCCCTTTCGTCAGGCGTTGCCGACCAGTCCGGGCGCTTCGGCCGAGGCGCTCAGCTGGCGATCGAAGCCGGCCGCGTCGAGTTCGTCGGCGAGGTCGCGCAGCGCATGGCTCGCGGCGGCGCGATCGTCGTTCTGGTCGTGCGGGATCACGTTCAGGGTCTGCGTGATGCCGGGCGCGGTCTCGTCGAGCGTGATCATCACGCCGTGCTTGCTGACGCCGTAGGTGCGGGCGCCGCGCGGGCCGCCGGCGATGCTTGCGAACGGAATCAGCTTCCAGGTGGGCAAGCCGCGCAGATCGCGGATCGGCGCATGAATCACCACCGCGCGCATGTCGTTCACCATGTCGATCCTCCTCGATGACGGTAGGCAGGGTTGTCGGCCGATCGGGGCAGTGTAGTGAAACCGCTCGCGATCGCATCCGAATGGATCAAGCGCGTCGGGACCCTCGGCACGCCGTGCCCGCGCCGCCTGCGCCACCTCAGGGCGCGGGCCGCCCGTGCCCGATTTGCCCGAGTACCGACTTGACCGACTCCAGGACGTCGTCCGACGACGACGAATCGATTCTCGCGATCGCGCGTGTCGCCGCGATTGCACCGATCTGCGCGGCGATCGTGCCGGCGCAGCCGGTGGCTCGAGCGGACGGGCGCGGCGCGACCGGCTGCGTCGATCGGGATGCCGGCGCCAGGCGCGGCCGGCCCGGTCGAGTGGCGTGACGAGCGCGGGCGGGCGCGGGCGGACGCGGTGCCGCGCCGCGCGGGGGCGGCTGGTGCCGCGCGACCGGGTCCGCGCCGGTTCGCCGAACGCCCGATGCGGCACCCGGCCAGCCGGGCCGCACGCCGTGCCGCCGCCTCGGCTTCGCGTTCAATCGTTGAACACAACCGTCCGTTTCGCGCGTTCGTCGACGGCGAGCGAGAACACGTCGGGCCGCGCGTAATGGCCCGTCACGTCGAAGTCGTAGCGGGCGCGCGTCAGTTCGGCGGTGTCGACCTCGGCGATCACGAGCCCGGTCTCGCCGGCGAGCGGCCCCGCCAGCACGTCGCCGAGCGGCCCGACGATCACGCTGCCGCCGTTGATCAGCGGCCGCCGCGGGTCCCAGTCCGGCACCTCGATGCCGAGCGCGGCCGGCGACGGCTGCACCTGGCACGCGCTCACCACGAAGCAGCGCCCCTCGTGCGCGATGTGGCGCATCGAGTTCTGCCAGATCTCGCGTTCGTCCACGGTCGGCGCGCACCAAATTTCCACGCCCTTCGCGTACATCGCCATGCGCAGCAGCGGCATGTGGTTCTCCCAGCAGATCACGGCGCCGGCGCGGCCGGCCGCCGTCTCCACGACCGGCAGCGTCGAGCCGTCGCCTTGCCCCCAGATCAGCCGCTCGGTGCCGGTCGGCATCAGCTTGCGGTGCTTCGCGACGAGGCCGGCGGCCGGATCGAAGAACAGCGCCGTGCAGTACAGCGTCGCGCCGGCGCGCTCGATCACGCCGATCACGAGCGAGGCGCCGCTGCGCGCCGACAGTCCGGCCAGCGCCTCGGTCTCCGGCCCCGGCACGTCGATCGCGTTGCCGTGATAGCGCGCGAACGCGTCGCGGCCTTCCGGCAACCGATAGCCGAGCCGGGTGCCGAACGTCTCGCCTTTCGGATAGCCGCCCAGCAGCGCCTCGGGCATCACCACCAGCGCCAGCCGCTCGAGGCGGATCGCGTCCTCGAACGCGAGGATCCGTTGCAGGGTCTCGGCCTTGCCGAGCGGGGAGGCGCCGATCTGCAGCGCGGCGATTCGGGATTGGGGCATGGCGGGCTCCGGTGGTGGCGATCGCGCCGCCGGCGCGGGCTTTCGCGTTATCGACGGGATATCTCGATTCGCGCTCCGATCCGGGTTCCGGGGCGCGTTTCGATGCCCATATCATGGCGCGATGCCCCGCCCGACAATACGGGCCAGCCCACTTTTCGATATGAATGCCATGAATATCGCCGATGTCGATCTGAACCTGATGAAGGTGTTCGAAGCGCTGTTCGACGAGGGCGGCGCGAGCCGCGCGGCGATCCGGCTCGACCTCACGCAGTCGGCCGTCAGCGCCGCGCTGCGGCGCCTGCGCGTGCTCTACGGCGATCCGCTGTTCGTGCGCACCGGTCGCGGCCTCGCGCCCACCGCGCGTGCGCGCGAGCTGAAGCCGCTGATCGGCGAGGCGCTCGACCGCTGCCGGCAGAGCCTCGCGTTCGGCGCGCCGGCGCCGGCCTCGTTCGAGGGGCGCGCCGTGTCGGTCGCGATGTCGGACGATTTCGAGATCGCGTTCGGCCGTCGCCTCATCGAGCGCGCCGCGCAGCTCGCGCCGGGCCTGCGCGTGATCTTCCGGCAGACCCACAGCCAGATCGTCGGCGACGCGCTCGCGAACCGCGAGGCCGATCTGGCGATCGCGGCGGGCGGCTTCGCCACGCGCGGGCTCGGCCACATGGCGCTCGGCGACGGGCGCTACGCCTGCCTGCTCGATCCGGCCGGCGCGCCCGGACCCGGGCGGTATACGCTGACGCTCGACGATTTCCTCGCGCGCGAGCACGTGCTGGTGTCGTCGGGCGGGGTGGTCGGGATCGTCGACGAGGCGCTCGCCGAGATCGGGCGCCGCCGCACGGTGCGCGCGTCCACCACGCATTTCGCCGCGCTGCCGTTCCTGCTGCGCGGCACGTCGGCCGTGGCGACGATTCCGCATCACGCGGCCGACGCGATCGCGCGCATGACGGGGCTCGCGCTCATGGCGTGCCCGCTCGCGATGCCGGCCTACCCGGTCGCGCTCGGCTGGCGCGTCAGTACGTTGCGGGACGCGGCCGTCGCGAAGCTGCGGCAGGCGATCGTGGACTGCTTCGCGGGGTTTGCGGCGGCAGGCGATCCGGCGGCCGGTGGTTACGGCGACCGGGCGTAGCGCGTGGCGCGGTGGGCGGCACGAATGAATGGCCACGGGGCGCGGAGGGGCGATTGAGCGGCGGGCGGGCGACCGGGCGTTCGGTGAGCGGCGAACATTGGGTGGCAACGGCCAAGACCAACGGCCAAGACCAACGGCCAAGACCAACGGCCAAGACCAACGGCCAAGACCAACGGCCAAGACCAACGGCCAAGACCAACGGCCAAGACCAACGGCCAAGACCAACGGCCAAGACCAACGGCCAAGACCAACGGCCAAGACCAACGGCCAAGACCAACGGCCAAGACCAACGGCCAAGACCAACGGCCAAGACCAACGGCCAAGACCAACGGCCAAGACCAACGGCCAAGACCAACGGCCAAGACCAACCGCCAAGACCAACCGCCAAGATCAACCGCCAAGACCAACGAGCGCCGCCGACGGGCAAACCCGCCCAGGCGACCCCGTCGGGCCCGCCCGCGGCGGCCACCCCATGCGGCCGACCACGAAGCCTCCAATCCTGCGCAAGCAGGCGGCCAGGCGCAATCGCTCCCCGTCGCTCCCTGCCGCCGAGGGGCGCGAACCAGACGCGAACCGGGCGCAAATCAGGCACCGTTTCGAAATGTCCCACCCCTGATCCTGCGCCGACTCGGGCGAGATTTCCCGCGCCGTCTCGCGCCGGGCCGGTTACCATCGCGGCATCCCGTGGTGTCACGAAAGCGTCACGCAGTACGCGCAGCGTCCATGGCGGATCGACGCGTTTCTAGGACGACACACCACACCGACCGAGGACGAGGAGGATGACGACGTGACCGACCCGAAAGCGAAATCGAATCCGAGCGGCGCCAGCGCCGACAGCGACGCATTGCCCGGCGCCGCCGGCCCCGACGATCCGGAGCGTCGTCGCGCGCTGGGCGGCCTGGCCGCGCTCGGCGCGAGCCTCGCGCTGGGCGCCTGCGCCGCGCCGCCGGGCGGTGCGCAGGCCGCCGCGCCGCGCACGGAAGCCGAGCTGCGCGCCGACCGCGCGCTGCGCGAGCAGGTCCGTCACATCGTCGTGATCTACGCCGAGAACCGCAGCTTCGCGAACCTGTACGGCGATTTCCCGGGCGTCGCGCAGCCGCTCTCGACGGTGCCGGCCGAGCGCTACACGCAGCTCGACCGCGACGGCAAGACGCCGCTCGCGCGGCTGCCGGCGATCTGGGGCGGGCTGGTGCCGCAGGCGCAGGAGGTGGACGGCACGCGCTACATGATCGCCGAGCGCGACATCCACGGCCTGAAGAACGCGCCGTTCCGGATCCACGACGCGCACGGCAAGCCGCTGCCGAACGGCGTGATCACGCGCGACCTCTGGCACCGCTTCTACCAGAACCAGATGCAGATCAACGCGGGCCGCAACGACCAGTTCGCGGCCTGGGCCGATTCGGGCGGCCTGGTGATGGGCCACTACCGGAACTCGGCCGAGACGCTGCGGCTCTGGCAGCTCGCGCGCGACTACACGCTCTGCGACAACTTCTTCATGGCCGCGTTCGGCGGTTCGTGGCTGAACCACATCTTCCTGATCTCCGCGCAGGCGCCGTTCTATCCCGACATCGCCACCAGCCCGGCCAGGTCGCTGGCCTCGGTGGTGGACGGCGACGACCCCGCCGGCACGCGCCTGAAGCTCGCCGACGATTCGCCGGCCTCGGCGCTCGACGGCCCGCCGAAGTTCGTCAACGACGGCCTCTTCACGCCCGACGGCTACGCGGTGAACACCATGGCGCCGCCGTACCAGCCCAGCAACGTGCGTCCGCTCGAGGGCGGCAATCCGGCCTATGCCGATCCGACCAACCCGCGCGTGCTGCCGCCGCAGCGCTACGCGACGATCGGCGACCGGCTCTCGGAGAAGGGCGTCGACTGGGCCTGGTACGCGGGCGCGTGGCAGTACGCGATCGAGCACCGCGACACCGGCATGGTGCCGGACTTCCAGTACCACCATCAGCCGTTCAACTATTTCGTGAACTACGCCCCCGGCACCGAGGCGCGCCGCCGCCACCTGCGCGACGCGGGGCTCGGCGACGATCCGTCCACCAACCGGCTGCTGGCCGACATCGACGCGGGCCGGCTGCCGGCCGTGACGTTCTACAAGCCGCAGGGCAACCTGAACATGCATGCCGGCTACGCCGACGTCGAATCGGGCGACCGCCACGTGGCCGCGGTGATCGAGCATCTGCGCAACAGCCCGCTGTGGCCGAACACGGTGATCGTGATGACGCACGACGAGAACGGCGGCTGGTGGGACCCGGTCGCGCCGCCGCAGGGCGACCGCTGGGGCCCGGGCTCGCGGATTCCGGCGCTGGTGATCTCGCCGTTCGCCAGGCGCGGCTACGTCGATCACACGCTCTACGACACCAACTCGATCCTGCGCTTCATCAGCCGCGTCCACGGGCTCGCGCCGCTGGACGGCGTGGCGGCGCGCGACCGCGCGTTCGCCGAACGCGGCGCGGTGCCGCCGGGTGATTTGACGAACGCGCTGACGCTCGGTTGAGCAGGTTGGGGCGGTTCAGCCGATACGCCCGGTGATCGGGCGGCGGGCGGGAAAGCGAAACGGGCGGCCGGAAGCGGCTGCCCGTTTTTTTTACATGCGGCGATTGGCGGGCGGCGGCGCCGTCCCGCCGGTGCCGCCGCCCCCTCAATGCTGCGACGACATCCGCAGCGTCAGCGCGCCGGCGCCGATCAGCGCCGCGCCGCCGCCGTAGCCGAAGCGGCGCTGCGCCGTGGCGCCCGTCAGCCGCGAGGCCGCGTAGCGCGCGATGCGTGCATAGCAGGCGGCGTTCACCGTCGCGATGCAGACGAAGGTGGGCAGCAGCACTGCGCACTGCGACAGGAAGGTGGCGTGCGGCGACACGAACTGCGGCACGAACGCGACGAAGAACACGATGCTCTTCGGGTTCAGCGCGGTGACGGTCCATGAGCTCAGGAAGCGGCGCGCGGCCGACTTCGGCTCGACCGGCACGGTCTGCCGGCCGGCCGCGCGCGCCTGCAGGATCGAGCGCAGGCCGAGATAGATCAGGTAGGCGCCGCCCACCAGCTTGAGCGCCGTGAACGCGGTGGCCGACAGCGCGAGCAGCGCGCCCGCGCCGGCCAGCGAGACGGCCATCGCGGTGGTGTCGCCGGCCGCCACGCCGGCCACCGTGCTCCACGACGACCGGTGGCGGTTCGCCAGCGAATCACCGATCACGAGCAGGATGGTCGGGCCGGGGATCAACACCAGCACGATGCATGCGCCGGCGAAGGCGAGCCAGGTTTCGAAGGTCATCGGAAGCTCCGCAAGGGTGAGGAGCCACCAGTGATCCACGGGCGGCCGCGCGCTGTCAAGCCGACGAGCGATGAGTAAGCGACGAGCGAGCGGCGGGTGAGCGATGACGTGACCGGGAGGCCGGAAGGCGTGCGGCCGGGCAGGCGAGCGATGAGTGCGCGACGGGCGGCCGCGGACGGGCCGGACGGGCTGGACGGCCCATGGTCGAGCCGCCCGCCGTGCGGGCCACGTCCGCCGCGCCGTCTTCTCCGCGCCAGGCGACGGACGGGGCGCCATCTCCGACCATCCCGAGCCGCTCCACGCCGCGTGCCGCTTCGGATCACCCCGAAATCACCTCACGCCGCCGAGCGCGCCGCGACCGGCGCGCCCGGATGCAGCGTCGCGTCGAACGCGCGGCACGAGGCGCGGAAGTGGTCGATCTTCGCCTCGGTGTCGGCCGGGAACGCGAGCGGCGCGGTGGTCCACGCGTCGCGCGGCAGCCGCCGGCAGATCGCGTGATCCTCGTCGAACACCTGGCGGTTCAGCCGCGCGGTGGAGGCGAAGAACGGCTCGAGGATGCCGTCGGCCGCCGCGCCCGTGGTCGGGGCGCCGTACAGCCGGCTCGTGAAGCGCGTGAGCCCGGCCGCCTCGCCGCCCGCCGGCAGGAAATGCTGCAGCGAGTACGAGTAGCCGTAGGTCGACGAGATCATCGTGAACGGGAACAGGTACAGGCTCAGATAGCCCTCGTACTGGAAGTCGATCGCGAACAGGCGCCGCAGCTTCGCGAGCTGGTTGCGCTGGCGCGAGGCGCCGAGCGGCGTGCGCCAGAGCGAGTTCACGCCGTCGTAGCGGTTCTCGCCGTCCTCGAGCGCGAGCGTACCGAGCGTGCCCGGATGCACGGCGCCGATGTGGTACGGCTCGAGCGCGTTCTCGACGGCGAGCGGCCAGTAGCAGCCGTAGTCGTAGCGGTTCAGGTCGAGGCGCCGGTCGATGTTGAACGAGATGTCGGCCACCAGCGGCTCGAACTCGCCGAGCTGGGTGGCCAGGTCGGTGGCGGGACGGATGCCGACGAACAGGAAATCGCCGCACCAGTCGAGCGCGTAGGTGTTGAGCGCGGCGCGCTCGATCGAGCATTGGCGGAACCGCTCGCGGCCCGGGATGATCAGCTGCCCCTCGCGGTAGGTCCAGCCGTGATAGGCGCAGCTGGCCGGCTGGTTGCCGCTGTCGTCGAGGTACATGCGCGCGCCGCGGTGCGGGCAGCGGTTGTCGAACGCGACCAGTTCGCCGGCGTCGTTGAACACGACGATCTCGCCGGCCGCGCAGTCGAGGCGCACGAAGTCGCCGTCGGCCGGCAGCTCGCGCCGGTGGCCTACCAGATGCCAGTGGCGCGCGATCAGTTCGAGATCGAAGTCCATCGCCGCGCTCACAGCTTCTTCGCCGGGGCGGCGTACAGGGTCGCGCCGTCGGGCACCTTGCGCATCACCACGGCGCCGGCGCCGATCCGCGCGTCGGCGCCGACCGCCACGCGCGGCAGCACGCGCGCGCCCGAGCCGAAGAACACGCCTTCGCCCACCCGCACGTGGCCGGTCAGGTCGACGTGCGAACTGAGCGTCGAATAGGCGCCCACCGTGACGTCGTGGCCGACGCTCGACAGGATGTTGACGGCCACGAAATCGCCGATCTCGCAATCGGCCGACAGCACCGCCTGCGGACACAGCACCACGCCCGTGCCGAGCCGCGCGCTGCGCGCGACCACCGCGCTCGGGTGGCGCAGCGAGGCGAAGCGCGCGCCGCGCGCGGCCAGCCGGGCCACCACGTCGCGTTTGGCCTGCGGCTCGCCGATCGCGATCAGCAGCGCGTCGCCGTCGGCGGGCTGGTAGGTGTCGATGTCGCCGCGCCATTCGAGCGCGTAGGGAAAGCCGTCGAGCGCCCGCGGATTCGCGTCGAGGAAGCCCGTCACGCGCGGCCCGAGGCCCGCGTCGGCGGCATCCTCGGCCCAGTTGATCAGCTCGCGCGCGAACGCGCCGCCGCCGGCCACGAGGTAGCGGGCCGGCTTCGCGGCGTCGTGCGGCGTACCTGCCGGCGCATGCATCGATCCACCCGTCGGCGAATTCATCAGCGCACCCGGTAGCCGCCGTCCACGGCGAGCGCCGTGCCGGTCACCCAGCGGCTCGCGTCGGACAGCAGGAACAGCGCGGCATTGGCCACGTCCTCGGGCTCGCCGAAGCCGAGCAGGTGGCTCGACTCGTAGGCGGCCACCGCGTCGTCGGGGCTGCCGCGCGTGAGGCGTGCGTGCATCTCGGTGCGCACCGCGCCGGCCGCGATCGCGTTGACGCGGATCCGGCGCGGCGCGAGTTCGCAGGCGAGCGAGCGCACCAGCCCTTCCACGCCGGCCTTGGCGGCCGAGTAGGCGGTCATCCCGACCTGCCCGGTCGAGGCGGCCACCGACGACATCAGCACCAGCGAGGCGCCGTCGGCCAGCACGCCCTTCCTGGCGGCCGCGCGCGCGATGCCGAACGCCGCGAACAGGCTGCCGGCGAACGTCTCGTCGAGCTGCGCCTGCCTGGTCATGCGGGCCGGGCGGATCAGCTCGATGCCGGCCGCGTGGAACACGCCGGCCAGCGCGCCGTGCGTCTCGGCCAGTTCCGAGACCCACTCGGCGGTGACGTCGGCGTCGTCGAGCGCGCGCGTTTCGGCGCGATGGCCGTCGCCGGGCAGGGCCGCGAACGTGTCGGCGAGGCGCGCGGCGTCGCGGCCGCCCGCGATCACGCGGCCGCCGGCGCGCGCGATCGCCACCGCGGTGGCGCGGCCGAGGCCCGACGAGGCGCCGGTGACGAGATAGGTGCCGCCCGCGAGGGCGTGATCGGAAAAGGCGGTCATGATTCGATGGTGTCGACCACGGCGAGCGGCCCGGCGACGAGCGAGGCCGAGGCCCACGAGTAGCCGACCCCGAAGCCGAACATGGCCAGGCGCTGGCGCCGCGTGGCGAGCGCCTCGCGCAGTTCGGTGGTCATCAGCAGCGGGATCGACGCGCAGCTCGTGTTGCCGTAGGTGGTCAGGTTGACGGGGACGCGCTCGCCCGGCAGGCCGGCCTTCTTCGCCAGATGCTTGAGCATGAACAGGTTGGCCTGGTGGAACAGGAACGCGTCATGGTCCGGCACGCCGTGCCCGGCCAGCTCGAGCGTGCGCGCGACGAGCGGCGGGATGCGTCGCAGCGTGAAGTTGAAGATCTCGCCGCCGTCCATGAACAGGTGCGCGCGCGAGCGGCCGGCGAGGCGCGGGTCGGCCTCGGGGGCCGCTTCCGGCATGCCGGCCGGGGTTGCGGCAACCACGCTTTCCCGGCACCCGCCGCCCGGCACGATCAGGTTCGGCACGCCGGCGCCGTCCGAGCCGATCACGAACACGGCGTCCTCGGCCTCGGGATCGGCTTCCAGCGCGGTGACCGTGCCGGCGTCGCCGAACAGCAGCGCGGTGGCGCGGTCGTCGGGATCGACCAGCTTGCTGATGGTGTCGCCCACGGCCAGCAGCACGCGCCGCGCGGCGCCGCTGCGGATCAGGTTCATGCCGAGCCAGAGCGCCTGCGGGTAGCCGGAGCAGCCGAGGTTGATGTCGAGCGCGATCGACGCGGCGGGCAGCCCCCAGGCGGCCTGCAGCACGAACGCGGTGCCGGGCAGCCGGTAGTCGGGCGTCTGCGAGACGAACAGCACCGCGTCCACCTCGTCGGCGCGCCAGCCCAGGCCGCGCAGCAGGTGGGCGCCGGCGGCGCGGCACAGGTCGCCGGCGGTCTCGCCGGCGGCGGCCACGCGGCGGCGCTCGACGCCGATCATCTTGACCACGTCGCGCACGCCGGCCTCGCCGAAGCGTTCGACGAAGACGTCGTTGGCGAGCTCGCGCGCGGGCACGCACGACACCACCCCGGCGATGCGGGCGCCGCCGGAGCGCAGCTCCCGGCCGACGGAGGCGAGCGGCGCGTTCAAGCTCAGCCCTTCTGCGCCGCGACCAGCGCTTCGATGTCGGCCACCGTCTGGCAGTTGCCGAGCGCCTGGCCGTTGAGCAGCACGCCGAAGCAATCGTCGGCCAGCGCGATGGTCGAGACGATCGCGAGCGAATCCCAGTTGTGATCGGCCAGCACCAGCGCGGGCGACACCTCGGCGGCGTCGATTTCGAAGACTTCCGCGAGCCCTTCGTAGAATGCGTTCATCAGAGTTCCTGCCTAAAGCCAACGGTTGCTAACAGTTCAACAGACAGCCGGCCCACGAGTAGCCGACGCCGAATCCGAGCAGCATGGCGCGCGTGCCGCGTGCCAGCCTGCCTTCGCCGCGCAGCTGCTCGAGCGCGAGCGGCAGCGTCGACGACACCGTGTTGCCGGTGTGCTCCATGAGGATCGGGAAGCGATCCTCGGAGACCTTCATTTTCTTGCGCAGCGCCTCGAGCATGAACCGGTTCGCCTGGTGCAGCACGAAGCAGTCGATGTCGTCGCGCGTGAGGCCGGCGCGCTCGAGCAGCCGGTCGGCCGCGCGCGGCACCTCGGCGAGCGAGAACGCCATCACCTCGGCGCCGTTCATGTACAGATGTTCGTCGGTGCGCACGTTGCCGGAGGCGTCCTCGTGCTCGCGCGCGCTCTCGGCGCTGCGCGGCTCGCGGAACAGCCCGGCGCGCACGATCAGGTTCTGCGCGCCGCGCCCGTCGGTGCCGAACACGAACGGGCCGATGCGCTCGGCGTCGGCCGCGCGCTCGTCGAGGCCGATTACGGTGGCCGCCGCGCCGTCGCCGAACAGCGTGCGCACGCTCTTGTCGAGCGGATGCAGGTACTTCGAATAGGTGTCGGCGGTCAGCAGCAGCACGCTGCGCGCCGCGCCCGTCTCGACCAGCCCCTTGGCGAGCGACAGCCCGTACACGTAGCCCGAGCAGCCGAGGTTCACGTCGAACGCGCCGGCGTGGGTCGGAATCCCGAGCCGGTGCTGCAGCAGGCAGGCCGAGGCCGGCAGCACGTAGTCGGGCGCCTGGGTGCAGAGGATCACGAAATCGATCTCGCCGGCGCTCACGCGGCCCTGCGCGAACAGCCGCCGCGCGGCCTCGAACGCGAGGTCCGAGGCGGTCTCGCCGTCGGCCGCCACGCGCCGCTCGCGGATGCCGGTCTTGGCGAGGATCTTCTCGGCCGGCCACTCCGGGTACAGCGCCGCGAGCGTGTCGTTGCCGAGCACCGTCGCGGGCAGATGGCTCGCGATGTCGAGGATCGCGGCGCGTGCGGGCATCAGCGCGCCTCCGCGATCAGCGAGACGATGCGTTCCACGTTGGCGTCCGACAGCTCCGGATAGATCGGCAGGCACAGGATGCGCCGCGAGGTCTCGCGCGCCACCGGCAGGTTGTCCGGATGCGCCGACGGCAGGCCGCGGTAGTTCGGGAAGTCCGAGATCAGCGGATAGAAGTAGCGGCGCCCGTAGATCTCGTGGTCGCGCAGGTGCTGGTAGAGCCCGTCGCGCGAGAGCGGGAAATCATCGTCGACGAGGATCGGGAAATACGAGTGGTTCGCCACCTTCGCGTCGACCGGCGGCGGGCAGCGGATGCCGGGTATCTCGGCCAGCAGCACGCGGTAGCGCGCGTCGATCGCGGCGCGCCGCGCCAGCGCGGCGTCGATGTGCTGCAACTGCAGCAGCCCGAACGCGGCGTTGATCTCGCTCATCTTGCCGTTGATGCCGGCGGCCACCACCGTCACCTCGTCGACGAAGCCGAAGTTCTTCAGGTGGTCGATGTGCTGCTTGGTCTTCGCGTCGGGGCAGACGATCGCGCCGCCCTCGAAGGTGTTGAACACCTTGGTCGCGTGGAAGCTCAGGATCGACAGGTCGCCGTGCTCGAGCACGCTGCTGTCGTGGGTATGGACCCCGAACGCGTGCGCGGCGTCGTAGATCACCTTCAGGTTGTAGTTGTCGGCGATGCGGCGGATCGCCTTCACGTCGCAGGGCCGGCCGTAGCAGTGGACCGGCATGATGGCCGTGGTCTGCGGCGTGATGGCGGCCTCGATCCTGGCCGGGTCGAGGTTCAGCGTGTGCGGGTCGATGTCGACGAATACCGGCTTGATGCCGTTCCAGAGCAGCGAATGCGCGGTGGCCACGAACGAGTACGGGGTGGTGATCACCTCGCCCGAAATGCGCAGCGCCTGCAACGCCGTGACCAGCGCGAGCGTGCCGTTGGTGAAGAGCGCCAGGTGCTCGACGCCGAGATACTCGCAGAGCGCCTTCTCCAGGCGCTGGTGGAACGGCCCGCCGTTGGTCAGCACCTTGCTGTCCCAGATCTGTTCGAGATACGGCAGGAATTCGGCGAGTGGCGCGAGATGCGGCTGCGTCACATAGATGCGTTCGTCGGCCTGGGGCTCGACCGCGCGCAGCGGCAGGGCGTTCATCATGCTTCTCCGGTGAGGGCGGCCTCGGCGGCCGTGGAATCGGCGGCGGCGCCGACGGCGGCGCGCTCGGGCACCGTGAACGAGGCCGGCGCCTCGTCGGCGCACCAGCGCCGCCAGGCCATCCGGAACGCGTCGGACACCGCGTTGGCGATGCGCTCGGGCTGGAAGCCCGGCGACTGCCGGCAGCGCTCGCGCAGGCCGCGGCGCACGTCGGCGAGCCCTTCCAGGTCGTTGGCGAGCGCGATGCCGCGGGCGACGAAATCGTCGGCGCTGTCGGCCACGAACTGCTCGAGTCCGACCGACGACATCCAGACCGCGCCGGCGCGGCTCGCCAGCGTGTCGCCGCGGATCGTCAGGGTCGGCACGCCCATCCAGAGCGCGTTGAGCGCGGTGGTCGAGCCGGTGTACGGGAACGTGTCGAGGCAGAGGTCCACGTGATGGTGCTGCTGCAGGTAGACGGCGGCGGGCGCGCGCGGCTGCAGGTCGAGCCGCTGGTGCGCGATGCCCTCGGCCGTGAACCATTCGAGCAGCATGTCCACGCCGCCCACGCGCGGGATCGAGCCGATCCGCATGCGCGAGTTCGGCACCGCGTGCAGGATCCGCGCCCACTCGGCGATCACCTCGCGGCGCAGCTTGTTCAGGCGGTTGAAGCTGCCGAACGTCACGAAGCCGTTGTGCAGCGCGGGCAGCAGGTTGACGGGCGGCGCGTTGTCGACCGGCTTGAAGGTGCCGCCCGCCGGCAGATGGATGATCTTCTCGGTGTACTGGCGCTCCATCTCGCCGAACGGCACGCCGAAGCGGTCCGCGAGGTAGTAGTCCATCGCGTCGAGCCCGGTCGTGCCGGGATAGCCGATCCAGGTGATCTGCACCGGCGCCGGCTTGCGCGCGAGCGCGGGCAGGCGGTTGCGGCCGGTGTGGTTCGACAGGTCGAGCACGATGTCGATGCGGTCGGCGCGGATCCGCTCGACCAGACGGTCGTCGGTCAGGCCCGCCACCTGCAGCCAGCTGTCGGTCCAGCCGCGCATGCGCTCGCTGATGCCGTCCTCGGTGGTGTGGTTGTGGTAGACGTGCAGCGACAGCGACGGATCGCGGTGCAGCACTTCCAGGATCGGCATGATGTACGACGCCACCGCGTGATTGAACAGGTCGCCCGAGATGATGCCGACGCGCAGCTGGCGCTCCGGATCGCGCTTGTTGGCGTGGCGCGGCCAGCGCGAGCGTACCGGCGCCTCGTGAATGTCGGCGAAGCGACGGTGCTCGGCGAAGATCGCCTCGCTGTCGAGCTGCGGATCATGGGTCAGGCAGAACAGCAGGTTGCTGTGCATCGCGGCGTCGCGCGGCGTGAGCTCGTGCGCGCGACGGAACGCCCGTTCGGCCTCCAGCGTGGCGCCCAGTTCGCTCAGCGCCACGCCGAGCGAGCCGTACATCTGCTGCGAGTCGGGCGCGAGTTCGATCGAGCGGTTGCCGGCCGCGATCGCCTCGGTGCTGCGGCCCTGCGCGAGCAGCGTCATGTTCAGCACGCGCCATGCCTCGGCGTAGCGGTCGTCCACCGAGATCGCGCGGCGCGCTTCGCGCTCCGAATCGGCGAGCCGGTTGGCCAGGCGCAGCACGTCCGCGTAGAGCGTGCCGAGCACCACGTCGGCCGGATCGAGCGCGGTGGCGCGCGCCAGCGGCTCGGCCGCGGCCAGGTACTGGCCGTCCTTGTGCAGCGCGTTGCTGAGCGATTTCCAGGCGTAGCCGCTCGCCGGGTAGCGCTGTGTCATGGTGCGCGCGTGCTTGACGGCCTCGGCGTAGCGGCCCTTGTTGTAGAGCGCGGTGAAGCGCGACGCGTCCTGCTGGGTCGGCCGCCGCCCGAGGGCGCCGCGCGTGTCCGCGTTGACCGGCGCCTCGGGCGCGGCGGGCGCCTGCGTGACCGTCACCGCATGGCCCGCGGCGGCGGTGACGGCCGCCGCGGCGCGGCCTTCCGCCGAAATCGACAGGCGCTGGATCAGGCCGTCGAGCGCCGGGCCGTGGATGCCGCGCTGCTGGCACATGCCGATCATCGCCCAGGCGGCGGCCACGCGGCCCGCCTCGATCTGCGCGTTGATGTAGGCGACCCAGAACTGGCCGTTGTTCGGGTCGATGCCCAACGCGGCCTCGAAATGCGGCAGCGCCGCCTCCGGGTTGCCGGTCTGCACGTGCAGCACCGCCAGGTTGTAACGCGCGTCCACATAGTTCGGCCGGGCCGTGGCGATCACCTCGTACATGGCCTGGGCGTCGGCGAGCTCGCCCTTGTGATGGCAGGCGAGCGCGCTCTGCATCACGAGCGCGATGTCCGCGTCGAGCTGCTGCGGATCGGGCACGGGGCCGGCGGTAGGCATCGAATCGGACATGGCGTAAATCGGACGGGAATAGCGAATGGTAGAAATTATCCGGCCGTCCGGCGTGCGACGAAGCCCGGAACTGACCGGTAAACCGCCGTCAATTTCGCGGATCTACGCGGCCCGCGCGGCGGCGACGAGGGGCGGACCGGGCCGGCGTCTCCGGGATTTCCCGCGGGTGGCTCCGGCTGGGACGGCCAGGCCCGCTCGCGCGCCTGGCGACGAAAAAAAAGCCCGCGGGGCGGGCTTCGAGGTGAACGAGCACGCGCTCATGCGCGTGAATTGTGATTATTCGGGGCGCACCGCTCAGTAGCCGAGCGAGGTGGCGGCCTGGCTGTACTGCCGTGCCGCGTGGATCCGTTCGCTCGCCGCGCGGTACTCGCGCTGCAGTTCGTCGCGCGCCAGGGCCGATTCGGCGATCGCCGCCGCGTCGAGCGCCTGGATCTCGCGGATCATCAGCAGGCTTTCCGGCGTCTGTTCCGCTTCGATCGACATCAGGTAGGGCGAGCGCGCGGCCACCAGCCGCTCGACGCCCGCCCAGTCGGCGAGCCGCACGGCCCGCTCGATGTCGTGCGTCATCGCCAGCACCTGGCTCACGAGGGTTTGCTGATCCATGTCCGTCTCTCCCCGGGCCGCTTACTTGTTGGTGGCGAGTGCGCCGGCGCTGTTGGTGCCGCCGAACAGCTGGGTCAGGTAGTTCTGGTTGGTCGTCATTTCGGCCAGTACCGTGTTCAGTTGAGTGAACTGCGTGTTGTACTGCGTGGTCAGCGTCTGCGCGTAGGCGGACAGCGCCGTCTGCTGGGTGCTCAGGCTCGCCAGCGTCGAGGTGACCGAGTTCTCGCTCTGCGTGAGCACGCCCTTGTCGGACGTGATCGACGTGATCGCGGTGTTCATCTGCGCGCCGATGCCGTTGGTGCTGTTGAACAGCGCCGCGGTCGCGCCCGGGTTGCTCGTCAGCGCCGTGGTCAGCGTCGTCTGGTTGATCACCAGGTCGCCCGCCGTCGCGCCGTCGGTGCCGTCCGACACCGTGATGCCGAGCGAATTCAGCGTGGCCGTCACACCGTTGCTGGTGACCGAGCCGCCGAGGATCGCCGACAGCTGCGACTGGATCGAGTTGAGCGCCGAGTCGCCGAACAGCGCGCCGACCGTGGGCTTGTTGCTGCCGGCGGTGGTGCTGTACGAGCCGACCGTCTGCATTGCCGTGACGAGCGCGTTGTAGTTCTGCACGAAGGTCGTGATCGCGGCCGACTGCTTGGTGGTGTCGGCGGCGATGGTCAGCGTCTGCTTGGTGGCCGGCGTGGTGGTCGAGACCGCCGCCTGCGTGAGGTTCAGCGTGACGCCGGCGATCGCCGAGGTCACCGTGTTGGTCGAGCTCGAGTTCGCGATGCCGCCGACCGTGAATTGCGCGTCCTGCGCGGCGGTCGATTGGGTCCACGAGGTGGCGGCCGTGGTGCCGGCCGAGACGATCGTCGACTGGCCGCCGGTGGTGCTCGGGGTGGAGGTGACGCCGAGCTCCGACAGACCGGTGTCGGTGGTGGCGTTGACGCTCACGTTGATGGTGTTGGCCGCGCCGCTGTTCGTCGAGCTCAGCACCAGATGGGCGCCATCGGCGCCGTTGACGATGGTCGCCGTCACGCCGGGGTTGTCGCTCGCGTTGTTGATGGCGTCCTTGATGCCGGCCAGCGTGTTGTTGTTCGAGTTGATGCTGACCGTCGACGACTTGCCGTTGACGGTCAGCGTCATGGTGCCGGTGCCGAGCTGCGTGCTCGCGCCGAACGCCGGCGACGACAGCGATTGCGACTGGGCGATCTGGGTCACGCCGATCTGGTAGGTGCCGGCCACGGCGCCGGCGCCGGCCGACGCGGTCAGGCCGCTGCCCGAGGCGGTGGCCGTGAAGGTCTGGGCGAAGGTGCCGTCCGAGAGCGTCGCGAGCGACGACTGCAGCGTCGTCAGCGCGGTCTGCAGCGCCGTGTAGGCCTGCGACTTGTTCTGGTTCAGGGCGATCGCGGTGGACAGCAGGGACGCCTGCGCGGCCGTCTTCGAATTGACCAGCGCGGTGACGAGCGTGTTGACGTCCATGCCGGTGTTGCCCGTCGAGCCGCTGATGATCGATTGCGCGGCTTCCTGCAGCGCGGTGCTGCTGGACAGCTGGTTGTTGCTGGTCTGGGACGAGAGAATGCTGCTCGAGATCGTGGACATCGCGTAGCTCCGTTGGGGCGCCATCGACGGCGCAGACAATTCAGTTGCGGATCGTGGCGGATCCTACGGCAAACCGCGAGAAAACGGTACGACGAAAAGGCGGCTGTTGCAGCGCCAATTCCGGAAACGGGGGGGCTGAAAACAAAAAGCGCGCGACGGCCACGAGGAAGGTTGCACCGTCGCACGAACGGGCCGCCCATGATGGCGCGGCCCGGGTTTTCAAAGCGCTACGGCGATTACTGCAGGAGCTTCAGAACTTGCTGCGGCAGCGAGTTGGCTTGCGCCAGCACCGAGATACCGGCTTGTTGCAGCACTTGAGCCTTGCTCAGGTTCGCGGTTTCCTGCGCGAAGTCGGCGCTCTGGATTTGCGACTGAGCCGACGACAGGTTCGTCGAGTTGGCTTGCTGCGTTTGCGCGATGGCCTGCAGTCGGTTCTGGGTTGCACCGAGCGTTGCCTGCAGGTTGTTGACGGTGGTCAGCGCGTTGGCGATCGAGACGATGGCCTGGTTGGCGCTCGTTGCGTCGCTGATGCTCACGTTCGACACGGTCGGCGGCGCGTTGACGGCGTTGATCTGCGAGATCATGTTGGCGGCGGCGCTGGCCTGTGCCGTCGTCATGCCGCTGGTTGCGCCGGTCGACAGCGTCAGGTTCGTGACTGCCGTGCCCGTGCCTGCCGACGTGCCCGTCGTGAAGATCGCACCGACTGCCGTCGTGCTCAGGGCCTGACCGTTCTGGTCCGTGAACGTGAAGCCGCCCTTGCCGTCCGACAGCACGTTGACCGACGTGATGGCCGGTTGGGCCGCCGTCGTGGCCGCGCCGTTCGCGTCGAGGCTCAGGTTCTGGATCGTGCCGACGTTCGTGCCCGATTGCACCAGACCGCCACCGATCTTGGCCGCCGACAGGCTTTGGCTCAGGTCGAGGCTGACCGTCTGGCCGACGTTCGCGCCGATCTGGAACGTGACGATGCCGGCCGAACCGTCGAGCAGGTTCTTGCCGTTGAAGTTCGTCTGCGAAGCGATACGGTTCACTTCCTGGATCTGCTGCGCCACTTCCTTCTCGGCAGCGGCCTGGTCGCTCGACGACAGCGTGCCCGTGGCGGCTTCCGTTGCCAGCGTGCTGATACGCTGCAGGCTGGTCGTCAGCGACGACAGCTGGCTCGACGTCGTCTGGATCAGCGAGACGGCGTCGTTGGTGTTCTGCACGCCCTGGTTCAGGCCGTTGATCTGCGTTTGCATACGCGTTGCAATCGCCAGACCTGCTGCATCGTCAGCCGCGCTGTTGATGCGGTTGCCCGACGACAGACGCGTGATGGCTTGCGACAGTGCGCTCTGCGAGCCGTTCAGGTTCTGCTGAGCGACCAGCGAGTTGACATTAGTATTAATACCGAGCATGGAAATTCTCCTAAGTGAGCCGAGACCTTTGACAAGCCAACATTGGCATCGGCGGACGCACTCGTTCTTTGCTGGCCGCCTCAGAGCAGGATTTCGGCGGCCCGAAAAAAAACTTGAGGGATAGTTTCGATTCGTCCCGACTTTTTAATCTCGCGTCGGTCGCGAATCGCGCTTCGCCCCGTGGCCGACGCAAAGTGCTGTCGGTTGCGGGATTGCACGCGGATGACTCCGCCCACAGATGGATTTCGGCAGCGGCGGCCAAGACTGAAGGACGGGAGATACCCGGGACGACACGAATGTGTGGATACGACAGGGAGGCGGTAAACCTCTGGCAGTCCGAATGTTTACCTGCTAACATGGCGGGCTGAATTGAGATTTCTGCAAGCGGTGCCCGTTTTCGGCATGTCCTGCTGGCAGTCAAACGCGGCGCCTGGTGTGGGTTGCCGGGCGTTTCGCGGTGCATTCCGCCTCTCTTTTCCGGCCTCCGAGGCCACCAAGCCGCTCGTTTCGCCTGTTTGTGGAAACGCCCGGAAGGCCGGTGCGTGGCGCTTGGCCGCTACGTTTTTGACCGTATCAAGCAATTTGGGAACGACATGACGACGATTCTTCTGAAGGAAAACGAGCCGTTCGAAGTAGCGATTCGCCGCTTTCGCCGCGCGATCGAAAAGAACGGCCTGATCGCTGAACTGCGTGAGCGCCAGTCCTACGAAAAGCCGACGGCTGTTCGCAAGCGCAAGAAGGCTGCCGCAGTCAAGCGCCTGCACAAGCGCCTGCGCAGCCAGATGCTGCCGAAGAAGCTCCACTAAGCTTCCACGGTTCGCAACAGGACGGCGGTGCCGCCTCGCAAGAGGTGGCGCCGCCGTTTTGCTTTTGGGGGCCGGGATCGGGTTTGCCCGGGATCGTCGTTTGCCGGCTGCCCTGGAGCCGGCAGCATGGCTGCGCCGCTTCGTGGCGACGTGCATGCTCAGGCCGTGGTGGGGTTTTTTTTCTACTTCGCGGCGGGCCGTTTGGTGGCCGGCTTCGCGGCCGGCTTCTTGGCCGGCTTGGCGGTTGCGGCCGGCTTGGCGGCGGCCTCGGTGGCCGCGTGTTTCGTCGATGGCGCCGCGTCGATCGTCGATTTGGCCGCGTTTTCTGCCTCGACGTTAGCCGCCGCCGCGCAGGCGGCCCGGCAGGGGCAGTCGAATTCATGGTCGTTGACCATGCCGATCGCCTGCATCAGCGCGTAGCAGATCGTCGAGCCGACGAATTTGCAGCCGTAGCGCTTGAGCGCCTTGCTGAGCGCGTCGGAGGTCCCGGTCGAGGCCGGCGCGTCGCGATACGAACGCCAGCCGTTCTGCACCGGCGAGTCGCCGACGAACGACCACAGGAACGCGGCGAGCGAGCCGTGTTCCGCGCGGATGCGCTGGACCGCGCGCGCGTTCGCGATCGTCGATTCGATCTTCAGGCGGTTGCGCACGATGCCGGGGTCCTGCATCAGCGCCTCGACCTGGGCCGGCGTGAAGCGGGCGACCGCGTCGGCGTCGAAGTTCGCGAACGCGGCGCGATAGTTCTCGCGCTTGTTCAGGATCGTCGACCACGACAGGCCGGCCTGCGCGCCCTCGAGGATCAGCATTTCGAACAGGTAACGATCGTCGCGCGACGGGCGTCCCCATTCGGTGTCGTGATAATGCGCGTCGGCCTCGGTGCGGACCCAGTTGCAGCGTGTATCCATCGACTCCTCGCGTGGTTGGCGGCCCGGCTGGTGGCCGGTTCGTCGCCCGATTGTCGGCCCGATTATCGGCCGGCGGATTTCAGCCGCCGCCCAGCATAGCCGAACGGCCGCGCCGCGCAAGCCGGCCATTCAGCCATTCCGGCCATCCGATCTCGGCGAGCGGCGCGCGACGCCGGGCGGCGATCCACGACGACCCGCCGCGATCCGGTTAAGCTCTCGCCTCGGCCCATCCATTCCCGCATTCCCCGGAGCATCGCAGCATGCAGCAGACGCGCGCCACGGCGGCACCCACCTATCTGATCGGCATCGACGGCGGCGGCACCGGCACGCGCGCCGTGCTTGCCGATGCCCACGGGCGCGAGCTGGCGCGCGGCAGCGGCGGCCCTTCGGGGCTTGCGCTCGGCATCGACGCGGCCTGGGCGTCGATCGGCGCGGCGTGCGCCGACGCGTTCGCGCGGGCCGGCCTGCGGATCGACTGGGCGCAATGCGTGCTCGGCTGCGGGCTCGCCGGCAGCAACCATCCGGGCTGGCTGGCGGCGTTTGTCGCCGGCTCGCCGGCCGCCGCGCTGGTGGTCGAGAACGACGCCTACACCACCGTGCTGGGTGCCCATGACGGCGCGCCGGGCGTGATCGTCGCGCTCGGCACCGGCAGCATCGCGGCCGCGCTCGATGCGGACGGCCGCTGCCGGATCGCCGGCGGCTACGGTTTTCCGTCCGGCGACGAGGCGAGCGGCGCGTGGTTCGGGCTGCGTGCGCTCGCCCATGCGCAGCAGGCGCTCGACGGCCGCGTGCCGGCTGACGCATTCGCGGCGGCGCTGCTCGAAAAGACCGGCGCCGGCGATCGCGACAGCCTGGTGGTCTGGTCGTGCGCGGCGAACCAGACCGCCTACGCGGCGCTCGCGCCGGCCGTGTTCGCGCATCGTGGACATCCGGTCGCGGCCGGCCTGATCGCCGAGGCGGGCGATGCGATCGGCCGCATGATCGACGCGCTCGATCCCGCGCGGGCGCTGCCGGTCGCGCTCTGCGGCGGGCTGGCCGGCCAGCTCGAGGCGGCCGTGCCGGAGCCGCATCGCGCGCGGCTGCGCGCGCCGCTGGCGGATTCCGCGCACGGCGCGCTGCGGCTCGCGCAACGCGAGGCCGCGCGGCTGGCCGGGGCGCGCTGAGCGGCGGCTGGGGCGCCGGTGTTTTGATTGCCGTAAATCGGCGAACGGAGAACGGCAACCCGGCAACCCGGCAACCCGGCAACCCGGCAACCCGGCAACCCGGCAACCCGGCAACCCGGCGGCCCGCGCGTATTGAAAAGCACTCGCGAAATCAATCACGGCCGGCGAGCGCACGAGCTTCCTCGCATCCACCGCCTCGCTCGACCGCTCGCCCCAAAAGCCCGCCCGCGTCCATCCGGGATCCCGCGTCATTGCGCTGCTTTCACCAGCCGGCGTTTAAAATGCAGGGTTTCCGCATTCGCCGCCCGCCATGTACAAAGTCATCTGCACCGATCTCGACGGCACGCTGCTGAACAGCGATCACCAGCTCGATCCGTACACGATCGAGACCGTGCGGCGGCTGGCCGGCGACGACGTGCCTTTCGTGATCGCGACCGGCCGCCATTACGCCGACGTCGCCGGGATCCGCGACGTGCTCGGCATCCGGCCCTACCTGATCACCTCGAACGGCGCGCGCGTCCACGCGCCCGACGACACCCAGTTGCACGCGCTCGACATCGCGCCGCCGATGGCGCGCGAACTGGTCCGGCCCGAGGTGGCGGGCGCGCACGGGCGCGTGATCGTCAACCTGTTCACCGACGACAGCTGGCTGATCGACCGCGAGGCGCCGGAACTGCTCGCGTTCCACCAGGACTCCGGTTTCCACTACCGCGTGATCGACATGCTCGCGCACGACGGCACCGACGTCGCGAAGGTGCTCTACATCGGCGAGCCGCGCGATCTGGCCGTGGTGGCCGCGAACCTCGCGAACCGTTTCGGCGACGCGCTCTACGTGACCTATTCGCTGCCCGACTGCCTGGAAGTGATGACGGCCAACGTCTCGAAGGGCCGGGCGCTGCGCGTCGTGCTCGAACGGCTCGGCATCGATCGCGCCCACTGCGTCGCGTTCGGCGACAACATGAACGACATCGACCTGCTCGAAACCGCCGGCTTCCCGTTCATGATGGACAACGCGAATCCGGACCTGATGCTGCGCCTGCCGACGGTGCCGCGCATCGGCAGCAACGCCGACGCGGGCGTCGCGCGCCATCTGCGCATGCTGTTCGAAATCAACGCCGATCCGGCGCGCTGAACGCGCGCCAGGCGCCGCGGCCCGCCGCCGGGCCGTTGGAAACCCCACGCGGCCTTTCCCCAAGCGATCGTTCGATTCCGCCGCGCCAACGAAAAGCGGGCGCCGCGGCGCCCGCTCAAGTTCACCATCCCCCGGCTCTTGTATCAGGTCGAGCGGCGTCGGGGTCGCCGCCACCGCGCTCCTCGTAATGGTTCCGGCTTTTTGTCCGAATTGGTGAACACGTGGCAATCATGCAATCGCCGCGTTGACGCCGCGTGGCGATTTTCGTGAACCGTGCGTTCAAAAAGAGTGAAAATTTCGTTGGTTGCGCGGCGAATAATTGACGCCGCCGCAATTGCATTGGATTATAAGATTTCCAATGCGTGGCCAAGAGTCAACGATTGTTAAATTCCGCTCAGGCGGCGCAGGATTTTTATTAGAATTAAATCGCACTGCAATATAACGCATCCGCAATAAAATTTTTCATACGAAATGGGCGACGCCCGGTTTCGGTACAGTGCTGATTGCGGAACGGAGCGATGGGGCCGGGGCGCTGCATGCTCGGCGAATCGGGAATAGGGAGTGAAAAATGTCTCAATACGCAAAACTCAAGGCGCAGATCGCCGACCTTCAGGTGCAAGCCGAGGACGTCCGCCGTCAGGAAGTCGAGGCTGTGATCACTGATTTACAGCGCAAGATCGCCGAATACGGCTTGACGGCGCAGGACCTCGGTTTCGCGGAGCGCGCGCGGCGCGGCCGGCCGCCGAAAAAGGCACCGCTGCCGCCGAAGTATCGTGATCCCAAGTCGGGCGCCACCTGGAGTGGCCGTGGTAAACCCCCCAATTGGATCGTCGGGAAAAATCGTGAGCGTTATCTGGTCGAGTGAATCGACGCGCGAGGGTGGGCCACGAAAAAAGAAAGCCGCATGTCACATGCGGCTTTTCTTTTTGCGATTCACATTACGGGCGGATCAGGTGGAATCCCGCACCGAATCCGGATCAGCTCGCGGCAAGTCGCGTCAAATGCGGTCGCTTGACGTGAGCGCCCAGCGTTTCATAAATCTCCACATAGTGACGTGCCATCGTCTTCGCACTGAATCGCGTTTCGAAACGCTGGCGGATCGCTTCGCGTGACAACGTGTCGATTTGTTGCAGCGCGCCGATCGCGCTGTGTTCGTCCTCGACGATGAAGCCGGTCAGGCCGTCCTCGATCACCTCGGGCACCGAGCCGCGATTGAACGCCACCACCGGCGTGCCGCAGGCCATCGCCTCGATCATCACGAGGCCGAACGGCTCCGGCCAGTCGATCGGGAACAGCAGCGCCTTCGCACCCGACAGGAACGCCGGCTTCTGCGCCTCGTTGATCTCGCCGATGAACTCGACGTTGGCGGTGGCGAGCAGCGGCTCGATCTCGGTCTTGAAGTATTCCTCGTCGACCTTGTCGACCTTGGCGGCGATCTTCAGCGGCAGGCCGCTCTTGGCCGCGATACGAATTGCGGTGTCGACACGCTTTTCGGGACAGATCCGGCCCAAAAATGCGAGATACTCTGGCTTGCGGTCCTGCTGCGGCGTGAGCAGCGTGTCGGGCAGGCCGTGGTAGACGGTACCGGCCCAGCCGGCCTGCGGCAGCGGGATGCGCTGCGAGTTCGAGATCGACACCACCGGCGCGTTCGGGAACGCGTTGAACACGGGCTGCAGCTCGGGCAGGTCGAGCCGGCCGTGCAGCGTGGTCACGTAGGGCACGTCGAGGCGCGACAGCAGCGGGAACGGCAGATAGTCGAGGTGCAGGTGCAGGACGTCGAACTCATGCGCGACGCGCGCCACCTGTTCGAGCAGGCGCATGTGCGGCGCCATCGAGTCGCGGATCGACGGGTCGAGGCGCAGCGCGCGCGGCCACGAGGCTTCGAGCTTCGCGGACGTGACGGAATCGCCGCTCGCGAACAGCGTGACGTCGTGGCCCAGTTCGACCAAGGCTTCCGTCAGGTAGGACACGACGCGCTCGGTGCCGCCATAAAGTTTTGGCGGGACGGCTTCGTAGAGCGGGGCGATTTGGGCGATGCGCATGAGTGGTTCTCCTGTGCGTATGGTGGCCGGGCCGGCGCGCAGTGCGCCGGATCGGGCGCCTGCGGCGGCGGGCAGCGGGGCGGTCCGCAGAGCGAGGCAAGGGGACCGCCGGCCGACCGTTCGACTCTATTATCGGGATCGAGCGGCGAGGATCGAGTGGTTTTGCAAACACTTAACCCTTGTTACAGCCTGAAATAGGAGGAATCCCGGATGGCGGGCGACCGTTTTCCGGGCGGGTGCCTGCCGATTGTGTCAGGCGCAAAGATATCGCGAAAATGACCTGAAGAAAAATTATTACGTGCCGTTATAACCCTTGCCCATCAAGGGTTTACATGAAAACAACAGGTTCCGTAAGTCCTCATGGATGTCGGAAAAATTCCTACACGGTTTACAGACAAATCCTGCGCTGCGCGTTCCCCTTTGCTGATACCCGCCGAAAACTCGTTTGGCCACAATGACTGCAAGAATATAAACGCCGGTTGCCGACCCAGTGGGCGAGCAGACCTGGCAAACGTTTTCAAAGCTAGATGGCCAAGATTTCTTACGGGGGAATCATGAGCGCGACCAGTGAAATGCTCGCCGAGATCAAGGAAGTTAACCTGTCGTATCTGTTGCTCGCGCAGCGCCTGCTGCGTGAGGACAAGGCAATGGGCATGTTCCGCATGGGCATCTCGGAAGAGATCGCGGACGTGCTCGCGAACCTGACGCTCGCCCAGACGGTCAAGCTCGCGGCATCGAACCAGATGCTGTGCCGCTTCCGTTTCGACGACCACGCCCTGCTGTCCTCGCTTGCCGACAAGGGGCGCAGTACGGCCGTCGCGCAGGCGCACTCAGCCATCCTGATGGCCGGGCAGCCCGTCGAAAGCCTCCGCTAACTCCCTACATCATTCGCCGTCCGTGGCCCGGCGCGCATTTGTGCGCCCGGCGCGCGTGCTCGGCCCAATACCGGAATTCGCGGAGAGACTGCAATGGCGACGAAGAGCGTGGTGCTCGAGGTCAAGGAAATCACCCTGGCGATCGAGCTGATCGAGCTGGGTGCCCGACTGCAACTGCTGGAAGCCGAGACGAACCTGTCTCGCGACCGCCTGATCAAGCTGTACAAGGAACTGAAGGGCGTCTCGCCGCCGAAGGGCATGCTGCCGTTCTCGACGGACTGGTTCATGACCTGGCAGCCGAACATCCATTCGTCGCTGTTCTACAACATCTACCGCTTCATGCAGGCCCATGGCGGCTGCGACTCGATCCAGTCGATCGTGAAGAGCTACCGGCTCTACCTCGAGCACGTCGGCCTGTCCGACGACGAGGCGGCGCTGAGCCTCACGCGCGCCTGGACGCTGGTGCGCTTCTTCGATTCGGGGATGCTGCAGATGACGCCGTGTACGCGCTGCGGCGGCCATTTTGTTGCGCACGCTCATGACCCGCAGGGCGGCTTCGTCTGCGGCCTGTGCCAGCCGCCGTCGCGTGCCGGCAAGACCCGCAAGGCCGCCGCGAAGGCCGAGGCCGAACCGGCGGTCGCGCTCGCCGCGGTCTGAGCCCGGCCGGGGCCGCCCGCAGCGGCCTGGGCCTGGCCAGGCGCGGGATTGCGCCGAACCAGGCGGTGCGCGAGGCGCCGCCGCGACGCCCCCCGCTCGGCGCGCAGTCCGGCATATTTTGCCGACCCGGATCACATCGGGTTAGTCCCCGCCCCCGCAGGTGAAAGTTTTCGACACCCCTGCCGTAAACCACTTATCGGCGGCCTTTCCCCGCCGGCCATTCGTGAGGGACAGGCTGTGCTGATTATCGTGGGAACTCTCGTGACGTTGTTGTCCGTGTTTGGCGGCTACGCGCTCGCGGGCGGCCACCTGGGCGCCCTGATCCAGCCGCTCGAGATCCTGATGATCGTGGGTGCAGGGCTCGGTGCCTTCATCCTCGGCAACGGGGTCAAGACGATCAAGGCGACGCTGCGCGTGCTGCCGGCGCTGTTCAAGAGCTCGAAATACACGAAGGCGCTGTACATGGAGTTGATGGCGCTGCTCTACGTGCTGCTCGCCAAGGCGCGCAAGGAAGGCACGCTGACGCTGGAAGCCGACATCGACGATCCGGAAAAGAGCCCGATCTTCACGCAGTACCCGAAGATCCTCGCCGACAAGCACATGGTCGAATTCCTGACCGACTACCTGCGCCTGATGGTGGGCGGCAACATGAACGCGTTCGAGATCGAGAGCCTGATGGACGAGGAAATCGAGACGCATCACGTCGAGGGCGAAGGCCCGGCCCATGCGCTCACGCGCGTCGGCGACGCGATGCCGGCGTTCGGGATCGTCGCGGCCGTGATGGGCGTGGTCCACACCATGGCCTCGGCCGACAAGCCGCCCGCGGTGCTCGGCGCGATGATCGCGCAGGCGCTGGTCGGTACGTTCCTCGGCATCCTGCTGTCCTACGGGCTGATCGGGCCGCTCGCGAGCCTCGCGGAGCAGCGCGTGGCCGAATCGACCAAGCTGCTCCAGTGCATCAAGGTCACCATTCTCGCGAGCCTGAACGGCTACGCGCCGGCGATTGCGGTGGAGTTCGGCCGCAAGGTGCTCTTCTCGACCGAACGCCCGTCGTTCGCCGAGCTCGAGGAGCACGTGCGCCGGGTGAAGGCGAAGTAAGCGGAGCGGCCGGCGATGAGCAAGGGCAAGGATCGCGCGATCGTCGTCAAGCGGGTCGCGCCGGCGAAGAAAGGACACCACGGCGGTGCCTGGAAGCTCGCCTACGCGGACTTCATGACCGCGATGATGGCGTTCTTCCTGCTGATGTGGCTGCTGTCGGCCGTCACGCCGGTGCAGCTGAAGGGCATCGCCGACTATTTCAATACGCCGCTGAAGGCTGCGCTGTTCGGCAACGGCGACCGCAGCTCGCACGACTCGAGCATCATCCAGGGCGGCGGCTCGGACATCACGCGCAGCGACGCCGGCACCACGCGCCGCACCGACGGCACCACCATGCTGGCCAACCGCCTGTCGCAGAACGGCCGCGACGACGAACACGACACCGATCCGGGTTCGCAGGATCGCGCCGAGCAGGCGCGGCTGCACGACCTGCAGATCAAGCTGATGGCCGCCATCGAGGCGAACCCGGTGCTGCGCCAGTTCAAGCAGCAGATCCGCATCGACTCGACGCTGTCGGGGTTGCGCATCGAGATCGTCGACACGCAGAAGCGCCCGATGTTCGCCACGGCGAGCAACCAGGTCGAGCCCTACATGCGCGACATCCTGCGCGAGATCGGCAAGACCCTCAACGACGTGCCGAACCGCATCGTGATGCAGGGCCATACCGACGCCGTGCCTTACGCGGGCGGCGAGAAGGGCTACAGCAACTGGGAGCTGTCGGCGGACCGCGCGAACGCGTCGCGACGCGAGCTGATCTCGGGCGGCATGGACGAAGCGAAGGTGCTGCGCGTGACGGGCCTGGCCTCGACGCAGAACCTGAACAAGGCCGATCCGCTCGATCCGGAGAACCGCCGGATCAGCATCCTGGTGTTGAACCACAAGTCGGAAGTCGCGCTGATGCGCGACGACGCGAACACGACGACGCTGTCGAACGACGCGGCCGGATCGCAGGCGCTGGCGCAGATCACCTCGCCGGCCAGGCCCGCGAAGCCGGCGACGTCGGGCGCGCCCGCCCCGGTGGCCATGCCTGCGCCGGTGATGGCGCCTGCCCCGGCGGTGGCGCCGGCGCGGCCCGCCGCCCACTGACGTGATTACGGACCGAACGACATGATCCGCTCCATCCTCGCCATCGACGATTCCGCGACCATGCGCGGGCTGTTGCAGGTGACGCTCGCCGACGCCGGTTACGACGTGACCGTGGCGGCCGACGGCGAGCACGCGCTGGAGCTCGCGGCGGCGATCGCCTTCGACCTGGTGGTGACCGACCATCACATGCCGGGCAAGAACGGGCTCGACGTGATCCGCACGCTGCGCACGCGGGGCACGTACCGGCAGACGCCGATCCTGGTGCTGACGACGGAGAGCAGTGACACATTCAAGGCGGCCGCGCGTGACGCGGGCGCCACGGGCTGGATCGAGAAACCGCTCGAACCGGACACGCTACTCGACCTCGTCGCCGCGCTGGCGCCGAGCCATCCGTAGCGTCGCCGGCAAGCGGCCGACCGCCCCCCAACACGACGCCCAAACGACGACTTCGACGTGGATCCGGCATGACTCTCGACATTACCCAGTTCTATCAGACGTTCTTCGACGAGGCCGACGAGCTGCTCGCGCAGATGGAGCAGCTGCTGCTCGGTCTGGACGCCGGCTCGCCGGACCCGGAGGACCTCGCCGCGATTTTCCGCGCGGCCCATTCGATCAAGGGCGGCGCGGCGACCTTCGGTTTCGCGGCCCTGACCGACACCACCCACATCCTCGAATCGCTGCTCGATCGCGCGCGCAATCACGAGATCACGCTGACCGTGCCGATGATCGACGCGTTCCTCGAGACCAAGGACGTGCTCTCGGAGCAGCTGGCCGACTACCGCGCGAGCGCCGAGCCGGACGCGGCCGCCGCGGCGGCGATCTGCGCCAAGCTCGAATCGCTGCTGAAGGAGGCGCTCGGCGGCGGTGCCGCGCCGGCCGCCGCCGCGCCGGCGCCGGTGGCGGCCGCCCCGGCCGCTGCCTCGGAGCCTGACTCGGACACCGATCTCGAAAGCGCGTTCGCGGCTGCCGCGGCCGAATTCGATTCGGCCACGGGCGGCGCGCCCGAGCACGTCGTGACGCAGGCCGTGGAGGCCGCTCATCCGGGCGCCGAAGGCGGCGAGGCCGAAGGCGGCGCGCAGGAAGGCCCGCACCTGAAGGTCGTGCTGACCGGGGTGGACGCCAAGGACCGCGAACTGCTGGTCGAGGAACTCGGCAACCTGGGCAACATCGTCGAGCGCAGCGAATCGGGCGATGCGCTGACGCTGTGGCTCGAGAGCGACGTGCCGTCCGACGATATCGTCGCCGTGCTCTGCTTCGTGATCGACGAGAGCCAGATCGCGATCGGCCGCGGCACCGCGCCGGGCGCGGGCGGGCCGGCCGAGATCCTCGGCGCGGTCGACGAACACGACGCGCATGACGAACACGACGACGCGCCGGCACCGGCCGCCGAGGCCCGCCCGGCCGCGGCCAGCGCGCCGGCGGCGGCCCCGGCCGCGGCACCCGCGGCGGCACCGGCCGCGGCGCACGCCGACGGCGACGCGGCCAAGCCGGCCGCCCAGGCGGAAGACCGCCGCGCCCGCGCGCATCCGGCCGCGGCCGGCGCCGAGGGCAGTTCGATCCGCGTCGGCGTGGAGAAGGTCGACCAGCTGATCAACCTGGTCGGCGAACTCGTGATCACGCAGGCGATGCTGGCCGAGACCGCCAACGCGTTCGACCCGGCGCTGCACGACCGCCTGTTCAACGGCATGGCGCAGCTCGAGCGCAACGCGCGCGACCTGCAGGAAGCGGTGATGTCGATCCGCATGATGCCGATGGACTACGTGTTCAGCCGCTTCCCGCGCCTCGTGCGCGACCTGGCCGCGAAGCTCGGCAAGGAAGTGGAGCTGGTCACGTTCGGCCAGGCGACCGAACTCGACAAGAGCCTGATCGAACGCATCATCGATCCGCTCACCCACCTCGTGCGCAACAGCCTCGACCATGGCATCGAAACGGTCGAGCGCCGCCGCGCGGCGGGCAAGGACGCGGTCGGCCAGCTGGTGCTGTCGGCCGCGCACCACGGCGGCAACATCGTGATCGAGGTCAGCGACGACGGGGCCGGCCTGAACCGCGAGCGGATCCTGAAGAAGGCCGCGCAGCAGGGCATCCCGGTGTCCGACACGATCAGCGACGAGGAAGTCTGGAACCTGATCTTCGCGCCGGGCTTCTCGACTGCCGAGACCATCACCGACGTGTCGGGCCGCGGCGTCGGCATGGACGTGGTCAAGCGAAACATCCAGTCGATGGGCGGCCATGTCGAGATCTCGTCGACGGCCGGGCGCGGCACCACCACGCGCATCGTGCTGCCGCTCACGCTGGCGATCCTCGACGGCATGTCCGTCAAGGTCGGCAACGAGATCTTCATCCTGCCGCTGAACTTCGTGATGGAGTCGCTGCAGCCGGCCGCCGCCGACATCTACACGGTCGGCAACGGCGAACGCGTGGTGCGCGTGCGCGGCGAATACCTGCCGCTGGTGGCGCTGCATGAAGTCTTCTCGGTGTGCGACGCACGTACCGACCCGACCCAGGGCATCGTCACCATCATGGAGACCGAGGGGCGCCGTTTCGCGATGCTGATCGACGAGCTGGTGGGCCAGCAGCAGGTGGTGGTGAAGAACCTCGAGACCAACTATCGCAAGGTACACGGCATTTCCGCCGCGACCATTCTCGGCGACGGCAGCGTGGCGCTGATCGTCGACGTGGCCGCCCTCAACCGCGACGCCCGCACCGCCCATGGCGCGGGCGCGCTCGCGACTTTCTAACCGTCACGCGGCTTCGGCCGCACTGGAGGACAACGTGTCCGAAGTCCATTCGATGCAAACGGCGGCCGCGGGCGCGGGCGCCAGCAACCGCCGCGACGCCGCGCAAGCCGATGCGGCCGGTCAGGAGTTCCTCGTCTTCACGCTCGGCGACGAGGAATACGGTATCGACATCCTGAAGGTGCAGGAAATCCGCGGCTACGACAGCGTCACGCGGATCGCCAACGCCCCCGAGTTCATCAAGGGCGTGATCAACCTGCGCGGCATCATCGTGCCGATCGTCGACATGCGCATCAAGTTCCATCTCGGGCGCATCGACTACGACCACCAGACGGTGGTGATCATCCTGAACGTCGCGCATCGCGTGGTCGGGATGGTGGTGGACGGCGTGTCCGACGTGCTGACGCTGACCCCCGACCAGGTCATGCCGGCGCCGGAGTTCGGCGCGACGCTGACCACCGAGTACCTGACGGGCCTCGGCACCGTGGACGGCCGGATGCTGATCCTGATGGACATCGAAAAGCTGATGACGAGCCGCGAGATGGCCCTCATCGACGAGTTCCGCGCCTGAACGGCGCCTCCGGGGGAGACTGAAGATGCTGCAGAACTGGTCGATCCGTACGACGCTGACCGCGGTCAGCATGTCGTTCGTGCTTCTTACCGCCGTGGTCGGCGGGCTCGGCCTCGTCGCGCTGAAGCACACGGGCGGCGCGCTCGACGAGATCGTGGGCGGCGACATGCCGGCCATCCATGCGCTCAGCGACACCTCGTCCTATCTGCTGCGCACGCGCGTCGCGCTCGATCGGGTGCGCGCGCTGACGGAGTCCGGCAACGTCGAGGAAACGCAGAGCGCGCTGAACCGCGCGCTGGCGCTGTATGACACCTCGGCCAAGAACTGGCAGGCGTTCCAGGACGCGAAGAAGGTGGGCGTGGACAGCACGCTGGCCGACGAGGTCGCCACGCGCCACAGCGCGCTCACGGCCGCCGTCGATTCCGAGTTCGCCGCGATCAAGGGCGGCGACATCGCCGCTTACCACGCGATCGCCGACGCGCAGATCAGCCCGATGTTCGTGGCCTACGACGGCGCCGTGGCGTCGGTGCTCGACGTGCTGGTGAAGCGGGTGGGCTCGCACCGCGAGAACACCCAGCGGCAGATCGCGCTGATGACCACCTGCATCGCGGTCGGCATCGGTCTCGCGTTCCTGATGGTGTTCGGCGTGCGCGTCACGCTGCGCCGGCTGATCGTCGGGCCGCTCGAGCGCGCCATCGGCCAGTTCGAGCGGATCGCCGCGGGCGACCTGTCCGAGCGCGTGCGCGAGCACGGCACCAACGAGATCGGCCGCCTGTTCGGCGGCATCGGCCGGATGCAGAAGGCGATGACCGAGATGGTGAAGTCCGTGCATCGCGGCGCCGAGTCGATCGACGTCGGCGCGCACGAGATCGCCACCGGCAACGTGGATCTCTCGCAGCGCACCGAGCAGCAGGCCGCCTCGCTGCAGGAAACCGCCTCCAGCATGGAGCAGCTGACCGGCACCGTGCGCCAGAACGCCGAGAACGCGCGCCAGGCGAGCCAGCTGGCCGTCAACGCGTCGGACATCGCCACGCGCGGCGGCCAGGTGGTCAGCGAGGTCGTCACGACCATGCAGGCGATCTCGGTCAGCTCGAACAAGGTGGTCGACATCATCGGCACCATCGAAGGCATCGCGTTCCAGACCAACATCCTGGCGCTGAACGCGGCCGTGGAGGCGGCGCGGGCCGGCGAGCAGGGCCGCGGCTTCGCGGTGGTGGCCGGCGAGGTGCGCTCGCTCGCGCAGCGCAGCGCCAGCGCCGCCAAGGAAATCAAGCAGTTGATCGGCGACTCGGCCGACAACGTCAAGAGCGGCTCCGAGCTGGTCGGCCGCGCCGGCGACACGATGGCCGAGATCGTGCAGGCGGTGCGCCGCGTGACCGACATCATCGGCGAGATCAGCGCCGCGTCGCACGAGCAGTCCACCGGCATCGAGCAGATCAACCGCGCGGTCGGCCAGATGGATGCCGTCACGCAGCAGAACGCGGCGCTCGTCGAGCAGGCCGCGGCCGCCGCCGCCTCGCTCGAGGACCAGACGCGCCAGCTGAAGGGCGTGGTCGCGGGCTGGCGCGTGGAGGGCGGCACCGCCGCGCTTGCGCAGGCCGCGGCCGAACCGGTGCTGCGCGCACCGGCTCCGCAGCCGGTGCGTCCGTCGAAGCCGGCCGCGCCCGTCAAGCACGCGGCGTCGGCAGCCGCCGCGACGGCGCATGCCGGCCATGCCGCGCCGGCTTCGGATTCGGCGAAGGAACACGCATCGGCCGAACCGGACGCCACGCCGACCGCCGCGCCGGCCGAACCGGTTGCCGCCAGGGCGAAGACGCCGCGCCGTCCGGCGGCCGGCACCGCCCGCAGCGGTGGCGCGGCCGTGTCGGCCGGCGCCGCCGCGAAGTCGGCCTATGCGCCGCGCACGGCCAAAGCGGCCACCGACGGCGGCGCGCTGAAGCGCCCGGCGCTCGGCGGCGAGCCGAAGCCGGCGGTGACCGCCTCGGCCGGTTCCGACGACGACTGGGAAACCTTCTGAGCCATCCGCGATGAACGCCGCCGCCCGCCCCGCATCCCGACTCGAGCTTCCGTCGTCGCCGTCCCGCACGACGGAGGCCGGCCGTGATTTCGCATTCACCGGTGAGGACTTCGCGCGAATCCGCGCGCTGATCCACCGGCGCGCGGGCATTTCGCTGTCCGATCACAAGCGCGACATGGCCTACAGCCGGCTCGCGCGGCGGCTGCGCACGCTCGGCCTCGACAGTTTCCGCGACTACCTCGACCGGCTCGAACGCGACAACGATCCGGTGGAGTGGGAGGCGTTCACCAACGCGCTGACCACCAACCTGACCGCGTTCTTCCGCGAGGCGCACCACTTCCCGATCCTCGCGGAGTTCGTGAAGACGCGCGCCACGCCGGTCTCGGTCTGGTGCTCGGCGGCCTCCACCGGCGAGGAGCCGTACACGATCGCGATCACGCTGCTCGAGGCGCTCGGCCCGTCGGCCGCGCGCTCGGCGACGATCCTCGCGACCGACCTCGATACCCAGGTGCTCGAGAAGGCGCGTGCGGGCGTCTACACGTTCGACCAGGTCAAGCACCTCTCGCAGGAGCGGCTGCGCCGCTTCTTCCTGAAGGGCACCGGCCCGCAGGCGGGGCGCGTGAAGGTGCGCCCCGAGCTCAAGCAGATGATCCGCTTCGAGCCGCTGAACCTGACCGACGCCGACTACGGCATCAGCAGCCAGAGCTTCGACGTGATCTTCTGCCGTAACGTGATGATCTACTTCGACAAGCCGACCCAGGCCCAGGTGCTGACGCGCTTCGAGCCGCTGCTCAAGCCGGGCGGCCTGCTGTTCGCCGGCCATTCGGAGAATTTCTCCTACGTGACGCAGGCGTTCCGGCTGCGCGGCCAGACCGTCTACGAGCGCACGCGCGACGCGGGTCCGGCCGGCACGGCGCGCCCGCGTGCGCGGCCTGCCGCCGAGGCGCCGGCCGGCGCCGCCGATGCCGCGCCGAGCCTGGCCGGGGAGGACGCATGAGCGCCGCACTGCCGATCGCGACCAACCACTATTTCGACAACCACTTCGGCCGTCCCGGCGTGAAGCTGCTGCCGAACGAGTTCTTCACCACGCGCGAGGACATGGTGCTCGTCACCGTGCTCGGCTCGTGCGTGGCCGCCTGCCTGCACGACCCGTTCGCCGGGCTCGGCGGCATGAACCACTTCATGCTGCCCGACGACGGCGCCGACGTGCGCGCCACCGCGTCCGACTCGATGCGCTACGGCGCCTACGCGATGGAAGTGCTGATCAACGAACTGATCAAGGCGGGCGGGCGGCGCGAGCGCTTCGAGGCCAAGGTGTTCGGCGGCGCGGCCGTGCTGGCGGGCATGACCACCATCAACATCGGCGATCGCAACGCCGATTTCGTGCGCCGCTACCTGGCGCTCGAGAAGATCCGCATCGCCGCCGAGGATCTGCAGGGCGTGCATCCGCGCAAGGTCGCGTTCATGCCCCGCACCGGCCAGGCGATGGTCAAGAAACTGCGGCTGTCGGTACCCGGCGTGGCGGAGCGCGAAGCCGAGCTCGCCCGGTCGGCTGCCGACGCGAAAGCCGCCCGCGCGCAACGTGCGCGCGCCCATGTCGAACTGTTTTCCGCGCCGGCGTCGCCGAAGCCGCGCGTCGAACTGTTCGGCTCATCGGCCGCGGCCGGAACAAAAAAGCAGGAGGCCTGAGCACCGTGCAGAAAATCAAGGTATTGTGCGTCGACGATTCGGCGCTGATCCGCAGTCTGATGACCGAGATCATCAATGGACAGCCCGACATGACGGTGGTGGCAACGGCACCGGACCCGCTCGTCGCGCGCGAACTGATCAAGCAGCACAACCCGGACGTGCTGACGCTCGACGTCGAAATGCCCCGCATGGACGGGCTCGATTTCCTCGAACGCCTGATGCGCTTGCGTCCGATGCCGGTGGTGATGGTATCGTCTCTGACCGAGCGCGGCTCCGAGATCACGCTGCGCGCGCTGGAGCTCGGCGCGGTTGATTTTGTCACGAAACCGCGGGTCGGGATTCGCGACGGCATGCTCGATTATTCGGAACGGCTGGCCGACAAGATCCGCGCGGCCGCGCGCGCGCGCGTGCGGCAGGCGGCGCCGGCCCGGCCGGCCTCGGCGGGCGGCCACGCGGGCGCGCCGCTGATGAACAATCCGCTCGTCAGTACCGAGAAACTGCTGATCGTCGGCGCGTCGACGGGCGGCACCGAGGCGATTCGCGAACTGCTGGTGCCGCTGCCGCCCGATGCGCCCGCGGTGCTGATCGCGCAGCACATGCCGCCCGGTTTCACCAAGTCGTTCGCGCAACGCCTGAACACGCTGTGCCGGATCGCGGTGAAGGAGGCCGAACACGGCGAGCGGGTGCTGCCGGGACATGCGTACATCGCGCCCGGGCACGCACATTTGTTGCTTGCCCGCAGCGGCGCGAACTACCTCGCGCACCTGTCGGACGAGCCGCCGGTGAACCGGCACCGCCCGTCGGTGGACGTGCTGTTCCGCTCGGCCGCGACGCACGCGGGCAAGAATGCAATCGGCGTGATCCTGACCGGCATGGGCCGCGACGGCGCGGCCGGCCTGCTCGAAATGAAGCGCGCGGGCGCCCACACGTTCGCGCAGGACGAGGCGAGCTGCGTGGTGTTCGGCATGCCGCGCGAGGCGATCGCGCTCGGCGGCGCCGACGAGGTGGTGCCGCTCTCGGAAATGAGCCGGCGCGTGCTGGCCTCGATGGGCGAGCGGGTGCAGCGCGTCTGACGGCGCCGCCGGATGACTGAATTTTGTAGAGGAATGGTGATGGACAAGAACATGAAAATTCTGGTTGTGGACGACTTTCCGACGATGCGCCGGATCGTTCGCAACCTGCTCAAGGAACTCGGCTACGGCAACGTGGACGAGGCCGAGGATGGTGCCGCCGGGCTCGCGCGCCTGAAGGGCGGCGGCTTCGACTTCGTGATCTCGGACTGGAACATGCCGAATCTCGACGGTCTGGCGATGCTCAAGGAGATCCGCGCCGACGCCGCCCTGTCGCACCTGCCGGTGCTGATGGTGACGGCCGAGTCGAAGAAGGAGAACATCATCGCGGCCGCCCAGGCGGGTGCGAGCGGTTACGTCGTGAAGCCGTTCACCGCGGCGACGCTCGACGAAAAATTGAACAAGATTCTTGAAAAGATGGCGAAGACGGGGAGCTGAGATGGATGAGCCGATTCATGCTGCGCTGGCCGGCGCCGATTCTCCCGCCGAAGCTTCCGCGGACGGCGCGGATCTGACGAGCGACCGGATTCTTGCAAGAATCGGCCAGCTCACCCGCACGCTGCGCGATTCGATGCGCGAGCTCGGGCTCGACAAGCACGTCGAGCAGGCCGCCCAGGCGGTGCCCGATGCGCGCGACCGGCTGCGCTACGTCGCGGCCATGACCGAACAGGCCGCCGAGCGCGTGCTGACCGCGATCGAAGTCGCCAAGCCGGTGCAGGAGCGCATGCAGGCCGAGGCCGAGGCGCTCGACGCGCGCTGGGAGGCCTGGTACCGCGCACCGATCGAGCGGACCGAGGTGCGCGAACTGATGGACGACACGCGTTCGTTCCTCGGCACGCTGCCCGAGGCGACCTCGGCGACCAACGCCCAGCTGCTCGAAATCATGCTCGCGCAGGATTTCCAGGATCTGACCGGTCAGGTGATCAAGAAGATCATGGACATGGTCTACATGATCGAGCAGCAGCTGCTCGGCGTGCTGGTCGACAACATCGCGCCGGAGCGCCGCGAGCAGTTCGCCGCGAACGCCGCCGCGCTGGCTTCCGAGGCCACGCCCGAAACGCTGCTGAACGGCCCGCAGATCGCGCCCGAAGGCCGGGCCGACGTGGTGCAGGACCAGGCGCAGGTCGACGACCTGCTCGCCAGCCTCGGCTTCTGAGGGCGCCCGGCCGGCGTGGCCGGCGGCCCGGGACCTCGTGGTCCGGGCCGTCGGCGCCATGCCGGCCTCGCGTCGATCCGGAGTCGATCCCGCGCCGGCCCTGGGCTTCCCCGGTCTTGTCCCCGGGGCCGCCCCTGTTTTCGGGCGGCCGGCCGGCGCTTCGTGACCATTCCTTACCTCCGCTGTTTTCCGGTTGGTTTTTGACGCACGTCGAAGGCATACTAGCCATCGAACTTCCCGCTCCCCGGCCGTCGGCCGGCGAGACGGGCCGGTGCTGGATCGCGGCGGCCGCGGCGCGTGCCGCGGCGTCGCTCAGGAAAGGTGACGGATTGAAATCGACACAGAAGATGCGCGGCCTGGCCGCGAAATGGGCCGTCGGCCTGCTGGCGGCGGGCTGCGCGGCCAGCGCGTTCGCGGAACTCGGCGGCGCGCCCACGCCGCCGCCGGCCGGCGACACCGCCGCGGTGGTTCGCACCCTGTCACCCTCGATCAACGCCAGCGCGCAGCTCGCCGGTTCCGGCAGCACCGCCGGCGGCGCCTACACGGTGCGCGAGACCACGCTCGGGTCCGGCACCGTGATCCGCGAGTACCTGGGCGCGAACGGCACCGTGTTCGGCTTTGCCTGGCAAGGTCCGACCAAGCCCGATCTGGCGGCGCTGCTCGGCGCCTACCTGCCGCAATACCTGTCCGGCGTCGAGGCCTCGCACGCCGCGCACGGCCTGCGCGCGCCGATCGCCGTCGATTCCGGCTCGCTGGTGGTCCACGCGGGCGGCCACATGGGCGCCTTCGTCGGCCAGGCCTGGCTGCCGGCGGCGCTGCCGGCCGGCGTGACCGGCAACGATATCCAGTGACCCCGGGGGCTCCATCTTGCGTACCTCATCGAATCCTCTTCGCTGGCTCGGCGCGCTGAGCCTGGTCGCGATCACGGCAATGCTGGTCGCCTGCGGCGGCGGTGGCGACGACAGCAGCAGCGCCGGCGGCAGCGGGCAGTCGACGGTCGGCAGCAACGGCTCCAGCTCGGGCTCCGGCTCCGGCTCCGGCAGCACCAGTTCCGGCAGCGGCGACACCGGCAGCAACGGCCAGGTGCCGATCGTCGTCAACGCGGGCGTGCAGAACGTCATCAACATGCCGAGCGTGAGCGTCAAGGTGTGCGCGCCCGGCACCGCCACCTGCCAGACCATCGACAACGTGCTGCTCGACACCGCCTCGTACGGGCTGCGCCTCGTCGGCACGGCCGCTTCCGGCGTGCTCGGCAACCTGCCGGCGCAGACCGCCTCGAACGGCGGCGCGCTGGCCGAATGCGGGCAGTTCGTGTCGAGCTTCACCTGGGGCTCGGTGCGCCAGGCCGACGTGACCATCGGCGGGCTCACCGCGAGCGCGCTGCCGGTGCAGATCATCGGCGACCTCGCCACCTCGAGCGTGCCGACCAGCTGCTCGAACGGCGGCACCTCGGCGAACACGGTCGAGGCGCTCGGCGCGAACGGCATTCTCGGCGTCGGTCAGGCGCCGTTCGATTGCGGCATCTCGTGCGTGTCGTCGACCACCTTCAGCAACTACTACTCGTGCCCGTCGGGCGGCACCTGCGCGGCCACCACGGTGGCGCTGAACGCGCAGGTCGCGAACCCGGTGGCGCGCCTGCCGAGCAACAACAACGGCGTATCGGTGCAGCTCAACGCACCGAGCGGCGGCACCGCCACCGGCGTGCTCACGCTCGGCGTGCCGAGCGCGCTGCCGAGCGGCGTCACGCGGCTCACCACCACCACGGCGGGCGACCTGACCGGCACGTTCCAGGGCCGCGCGATCTCGACGGCGTTCTTCGACACCGGCTCGAACGCCTATTTCTTCGACAGCACCGGCGGCGCGTCGCTGCCGACCTGCAGCCGCAACACCTCGTTCTACTGCCCGACCACGAACGTGAACCTGACGGCAACGCTCACCGACGGCAGCAACAACCTGAGCCTCGCGTTCACCATCGCCAACGCGCAGACGCTGTTCAACACCGGCGCGTTCGCGATCGCGAACCTGGGCGGGCCGTTCGGCCAGAGTTCGACGCTCGACTTCGGGCTGCCGCACTTCTTCGGCCGCACCGTCTACTTCGGGATCGACCAGCGCAGCATCGGCGGCACGCAGACGCCGTTCGTCGCGCTCTGACGCGGCGCGGCCCGCGGGCCGCCCGCGCCTGCCCGGGGCATGATCGCCCGGCCCGCTGGGGCCGGATGGTCATGCCCTTTTTCGTGGCGGGCGCACCCGGCGCGCGGCGCCTATCATCGGGGTTCGGCCGCGTCGGCGGCGCGGCGCGGCGCCGTGCGCCGTCCGTCCCGGCGCGCGCATACCCGGAGGCACGCGATGCATCAGACGACTGCGACGGTCCTGCCGTCGATCCAGCGGATCACGCCGTTCCTGTGGTTCGACCACGAGGCCGAGGCCGCGGCGAATTTCTACGTATCGGTGTTCGACAATTCGCGCATCACGCGGATCGCCCGCTATGGCAGGGAGGGCGCCCGCGCGGCCGGCCAGCCGGAGGGCACGGTGATGACGGTGGCGTTCGAGCTGGCCGGGCAGGCCTTCTCGGCGATCAACGGAGGGCCGGTGTTCCGGATCACCCCGGCCGTGTCGTTCGTCGTCAACTGCCGCTCGCAGGACGAGATCGACCGCTACTGGACGAGCCTCGGCGACGGCAGCGACGAGAGCACCCAGCAATGCGGCTGGCTCAAGGACCGCTTCGGCGTGTCGTGGCAGATCGTGCCGGTGCAGCTGCCGGCACTGCTCGGCGAGGCCGACGCGGCGCAGGCGGCCCGCGTGATGGGCGCGCTGATGACGATGAGGAAGCTCGACCTGGCGGCGCTCGAACGCGCGGCGGCCGGGCAGGCGTGAGGGCAGGCAGGGGCAAAAGGCGGTGAGGGGCGGTGAGGGCGGTGAGGGCGGCGCGTTCCCAGGGCTGCTGTCGCCGTCGGCGCCGTCGGCTCATTCGAGGCGGGTGCCGTCTCCCGCCGCCGTTGCGGCGGCCGCTACGCCCGGCCAGGGGTGGCGCATGGCGCCGCGCCGGACGATCCTGCCGCCGAACCGCATCAGAGCGCGGCCTCGCCGCCCGGCACCAGCCTCCGGGGCCGCTGCCGGGTTTCTTTCCGGCGCCGGCCGCTGATTCCGCCGCGACCCGGGGCGTGCGGCGCACGCGATCCGCGTCGCCCGTGACGCCACCCTCGCCGCCGTCTCCGCGGCCTCCCGCAAGCTCCCGCCGCTCACCCGTCGGCCGTGCCTTTCCACCCCGTCTCCAGCCCGCCGCCACGCCGCCTCCGCGCCACGCCGGCCCACGCCCACGCTACCGCGCCACGTCGTTTTTACCGCCGCGCCGTACCCCGATCGTCGGAAATACCCCCGTTTCCCCGCTTTCCTCGACCGATCGCCGCTGGCGCGCTCCATCAATAATCGCTGTACTGGAAACGGCATCCCGCCGTCTCCGTCCGGAGGCTGCAGTGGCAGAGGACAGCGATCTCGAGAAAACCGAAGAGGCCACTCCCCGGCGCCGTGAAAAGGCGCGCGAGGAAGGGCAGGTCGCGCGCTCGCGCGAACTCGCCTCGTTCGCGCTGCTCGCCGCCGGCTTCTACGGGGCATGGCTGCTGTCCGGTCCGATCGGCGAACACCTGCGCACGATGCTGCGCGGCTCGCTCGCGTTCGACCACGCGACCGCCTTCGACACCCACCAGATGCTGACGGGCGCCGGCCGCGCCGGCATGGAAGGGCTCTCCGCGCTGGCGCCGGTGCTGGCGCTGACCGGCCTGGCCGCGCTCGCCGCACCGGTCGCGCTGGGCGGCTGGCTGCTCTCGTCCAAGGCGATCGGCTTCAAGTTCGACCGGCTCGACCCGATCTCGGGCCTGGGCCGGATCTTCTCGCCGCAGGGCGTGATCCAGCTCGGCATGGCGCTGGCCAAGACGGTGATCGTCGGCGGCATCGGCGCCGCCACGATCTGGCGCAACCACGACGAAATGCTCGGCCTGCTCAAGCTGCCGCTGCACGAGGCGCTGGCCGACACCATGCATCTGGTGGCCGTGTGCTGCGGCATGACGGTGGCGGGCATGCTGGTGGTGGCCGCCATGGACGTGCCGTACCAGATCTGGCAGTACAACAAGAAGCTGCGCATGACGAAGGAAGAAGTGAAGCGCGAGCATCGCGAGAGCGAGGGCGATCCGCACGTGAAGGGCCGGATTCGCCAGCAGCAGCGCGCGATGGCGCGCCGCCGGATGATGACCAACGTGCCGAAGGCCGACGTGGTGGTCACCAATCCGACCCACTTCGCGGTCGCGCTGCGCTATACCGACGGCGAGATGCGCGCCCCGAAGGTGATCGCCAAGGGCGTGAATCTGGTGGCCGCGCGGATCCGCGAGCTGGCCGAGGAGCACCGCGTGCCGATCCTCGAGGCGCCGCCGCTCGCGCGCGCCCTCTATCACAACGTGGACCTCGAGCGCGAGATCCCGGGCTCGCTTTATTCGGCCGTCGCCGAGGTGCTGGCGTGGGTCTACCAGCTCAAGCGCTTCCGCAGCGAGGGCGGGGCGTTCCCGGCCGAGCCGGTCGATCTGGACGTGCCGCCCGAGCTCGACAAGGGCGCCGAGGTCGACGGCGAGGAAGAACTGCGGGAAGCCGCCGAGGTGCTCGGCCAGCGCGCGGCGGGCCGCGACGCACGTAACGAAGGAGGTGCCGCATGAGCACGCCGTCCGGACTCTCCAGCAAGCTCGCGGGTCGCTTCGACGCCGCCAACCTGCGCGCGCTGGCCGGGCCGATCCTGATCTGCATGATCCTCGGCATGATGATCCTGCCGCTGCCGCCGATGCTGCTGGATCTGCTGTTCACGTTCAACATCGCGCTGTCGGTGATGGTGCTGCTGGTCAGCATGTACACCACGAAGCCGCTCGACTTCGCGGCGTTCCCGAGCGTGCTGCTGTTCTCCACGCTGCTGCGGCTGTCGCTGAACGTGGCCTCCACGCGCGTGGTGCTGCTCGAGGGCCACACCGGCCCCGACGCGGCCGGCCAGGTGATCGAGGCGTTCGGCCACTTCCTGGTGGGCGGCAACTTCGCGGTCGGCATCGTCGTGTTCATCATCCTGATGATCATCAACTTCATGGTGATCACCAAGGGCGCGGGGCGGATCGCCGAGGTGTCGGCGCGCTTCACGCTCGACGCGATGCCCGGCAAGCAGATGGCGATCGACGCCGACCTCAACGCCGGCCTCATCAACGAGGAGCAGGCGCGCAAGCGGCGCGTGTCGGTGGCGCAGGAAGCCGAGTTCTACGGCTCGATGGACGGTGCCTCGAAGTTCGTGCGCGGCGACGCGATCGCGGGCCTCATCATCATGGCGATCAACGTGATCGGCGGGTTGATCGTCGGCATCGTCCAGCACGACATGAGCTTCGCCGCGGCCGGCAAGAACTACACGCTGCTGACGATCGGCGACGGCCTGGTCGCGCAGATCCCGTCGCTGGTGATCTCGACCGCGGCCGGCGTGATCGTCTCGCGGGTGGCCACCGAGGAGGACATCGGCACGCAGATCACGGGCCAGCTGTTCACCAACCCGCGCGTGCTGACCATCACCGGCACCATCATCGTGATGATGGGCCTGATCCCGAACATGCCTCACTTCGCGTTCCTGCTGCTCGGCGGCAGCGCGATCTGGCTGGCGCGCACCATGCGCCGCCGCGAGGCCACCCGTCGCGCGATGGGCGCGGTCACCGAGATCGCCCCGCCCGCCGCGCTGCCGGCCGACAGCCACGAAGCGACCTGGGAAGACGTCACGCTGATCGATCCGCTCGGGCTCGAGGTCGGCTACCGGCTGATCCCGCTGGTCGAGTCGAGCGGCGACGGCGAACTGCTCAAGCGGATCAAGAGCATCCGCAAGAAGTTCGCGCAGGAAATCGGCTTCCTGCCGCCGGTGATCCATATCCGCGACAACCTCGAACTGCGCCCGAACGGCTACCGGATCGCGCTCAAGGGCGTGGAAGTCGGCACCGGCGACGCCTATCCGGGCCAGTGGCTCGCGATCAATCCGGGCCAGGTCACGGCCGCGCTGCCCGGCGCGCAGACGCGCGATCCGGCGTTCGGCCTGCCGGCGGTCTGGATCGACGTCTCGCAGCGCGAGCAGGCGCAGGTGTACGGCTACACGGTGGTGGACGCCAGCACCGTGGTGGCGACCCACCTGAACCACCTGGTGGTGCAGCACGCCGCCGAGCTGCTCGGCCGTCAGGAAGTGCAGGCGCTGCTGGAGCGCACCGGCCGCGATGCGCCGTCGCTGATCGAGGACCTGGTGCCGAAGACGGTGTCGCTGACCACGCTGCAGCGCGTGCTGCAGAACCTGCTCGAGGAAGGCGTGCCGATCCGCGACATGCGCACCATCATCGAGGCGGTCTCCGAGCAGGCCGGCCGCATCACCGATCCCTACGACCTGACCGCCGCCGTGCGTCTGGCGCTGGGCCGCGCGATTACCCAGCAGTGGTATCCGGGCGCGGGCGAGATGCAGGTGATGGGTCTGGATTCGAATCTCGAGCGCGTGCTGTCGCAGGCGCTCGCCACTGGCGCGAACCCGGGCCTCGAGCCCGGACTCGCGCAGACGCTGCTGATGGGCACGCAGGAAGCGATGCTGCGGCAGCAGAACATGGGGCTGCCGCCCGTGCTGCTGGTGCAGCATGCGCTGCGCGCGATGCTCGCGCGCTTCCTGCGCCGCAGCCTGCCGCAATTGAAGGTGCTGTCTTACGCCGAAGTGCCGGAGACACGCACGATCAAAGTCACGAACGTCATCGGGGGTAACGCTTGAACATCCGCAAATTCACCGGCCCAACGAGCCGCGACGCGCTGCGTCTGGTGCGCGAGGCGCTCGGCGGCGATGCCGTCGTGCTGTCGAACCGCACGCTCGACGACGGCTCGGTCGAGATCGTCGCCCTCGCGGACGCCGAGCTCGCCGCGCTGGCGCCGAAGGCGCCCGTTGCCGCCGCCGGCAGCATGCGCGCGTTACCGCCCGCGACCCGTCCGGCGAGCGCCGTGACCGGCATGCCGCGCGCCGCCGCGCCGAACAATCCGTATGCCTCGGGTGGTCTGCCCGACGTGTTCTCGTCGGTGTTCGGCGCGAGCGCCGAGCCGGGCGCGCCCGACGCCAACGACGACGAACTGCTCGACGACGGCGAGCTGCCGGCCGCCACCGTCGCCGCCGCGCCCGCGCAGGACCAACCGGCCGCGCCGTCGGCCCCCGCGCCGTGGCTCGTCGAGCACGCGCGACGCCTGACGCGCCAGCACGAGGCGCTGGTCTCGCCGGCGCCGCGCAGCGAGGCGTTCCCGGCCGCCGCGAGCCCGATCGCGCCGGCCGCCCCGCTGGCCGCGCGCGGCGACAGCGAGCCGCCCGAGTGGGCGCGCGACATCGTGCGCAACGTGGCCGCGCGCCAGTCCGCCGAGGCGGGCGTCGCGCGCGCCGCCGCCGCCACGGCCGCGGCGCCGAAGCTGGCCGAACGTGCCGGCGTGTCCGCCACGCTGGCCGACGAGGTCAACGCGCGCATCGAGCGCATCGTCAACGAGACGGTGATGCACGAGCTGAGCGCGATGCGCGGCATGATGGAAGAGCAGTTCGCCGGCCTGATGTGGAACGACCGCCAGCGCCGCACGCCGCTGCACGGCGCGCTGACCAAGCGGCTGTTCGCGGCCGGCTTCTCGGCGCAGCTGGTGCGCACGGTGGTCGACAACCTGCCGGCCGACGTCTCGGCGGGCAGCTTCGACGGCGCCTGCGACTGGGCCGAATCGGTGCTGGCCGGCAACCTGCCGGTGCTCGACAGCGAGGACGCGCTGATGGAGCGCGGCGGCGTGTTCGCGCTGATGGGCCCGACCGGCGTCGGCAAGACCACCACCACGGCGAAGCTGGCCGCGCGCTGCGTGATGCGCTTCGGCGCCAGCAAGGTCGCGCTGCTGACCACCGACAGCTACCGGATCGGCGGCCACGAGCAGCTGCGCATCTTCGGCCGGATCCTCGGCGTGCCGGTGCATGCCGTGAAGGACGGCGGCGACCTGCAGCTGGCGCTCTCCGAGCTGCGCAACAAGCACATCGTGCTGATCGACACGATCGGCATGAGCCAGCGCGACCGCACCGTCTCCGACCAGATCGCGATGCTGCAGGGCGCCGACGCGCGCGTGCAGCGCCTGCTGCTGCTCGCGGCCACCAGCCATGGCGATACGCTCAACGAGGTGGTGCAGGCCTATCGCGGCTCCGATCAGCCCGACCTGGCCGGTTGCATCCTGACCAAGCTCGACGAGGCCACCAACCTCGGCGGCGTGCTCGACACCGTGATCCGCTACCAGCTGCCGGTGCATTACGTGTCGACCGGCCAGAAGGTGCCGGAGAACCTTTACGTGGCGACGCGCAAGTTCCTGCTGAAGAGCGCGTTCTGTGTACCGCGAGACGGCTCGCCGTTCGTGCCGCTCGAAGACGATCTGCCCGGCATGCTGTCGGCCCTGGCTGGCGGCCGTCCGGGTTCCGGACATCACGAGGTCTACTTTGGATAAACGAATCACCGATCAGGCTGAAGGACTGCGGCGGTTGCTGGCCGGCCGCGCGACCCGGATCGTCGCGGTGACGGGCGGCCCCACCGGGGTCGGCTGCACCTCGGCCGTCGTCAACCTGGCCGCCGCGCTCGCCGCGCTCGGCAAGGACGTGCTCGTCGTCGACGAGCGCAACGACGCCGATTCGGCCGCCGCGACGCTCGGCAGCGCGTGGCTGCGTACCGGCAACACGGTGCGCCACGAAGCCGGTTTCTCCCTTTGCGTCGCCGCCGATCTCGCGCGCGACGGCTACGACGATGAACGCCTCGCCGCCTATCTGGAAGGCGCCGCGGACATCGTGCTCGTCGACGCCCAGCGCGACGCGAACGGCGCGCTCTCCGCTCTTGCGCGTGCCGCTCACGACGTGCTGATCGTGACGCGCGTAGCCGGCTCCGCGATCACGGAGGCCTATGCCTGCATGAAGCGGCTCCATTACGCGCACGCGCTCGCGCAGTTCCGCGTGCTGGTCAACCACGTGCAGAGCGAGTCCGACGCGCGCGCCGCCTACGAGAACCTGGCGGGCGTGGCCGGCCGCTACCTGACGGTGGCGCTGGCCGAGGGCGGCTACGTGAGCGCCGATCCGCTGGTGCCGCGCGCGCGCGAACTCGTGCATACCGTGGTCGATGCGTTCCCGTCGTCGGCCGCCGCGCGCGACTACCGGCAGATCGCGTCGGACCTGCTGTACTGGCCGATGCGTCCGACGAATCCCGCCGGACGGGCCTTTGCCGGACATCCGGCAGTCGAACGGGGCGCGGCGCACGCCGTTTGACCCAAGGCACTCAGGAGGGAGCCGATGTACAACGCTCAAGGAAAGCTGTCCACGTCCGCGATGGGCGAGGCCGGGATGGGGCAGGCCGAAGTGCTCGCGAAATACGCGCCGCTGGTGCGCCGGCTCGGCCTGCAACTCGTCGCGAAGATGCCCGCGAGCGTCGATCTCGACGACCTGATCCAGGCCGGCATGATCGGCCTGCTCGACGCGGCGAGCCGCTACAAGGAAGATCAGGGCGCGCAGTTCGAGACCTACGCGACGCAGCGCATCCGCGGCGCGATGCTCGACGAACTGCGCAGCAACGACTGGCTGCCGCGCAGCCTGCGCAAGACCTCGCGCGAGGTCGAGCAGGCCATCCATCAGGTCGAGCAGCGGCTGGGGCGTTCGGCCAACGAGAGCGAGATCGCCACCCACCTGGAAATGCCGCTCACCGACTTCCAGTCGATGCTGCAGGACCTGCACGGCAGCCAGCTGATCTATTACGAGGATTTCGACCGCTCGGCCGACGACGAGCCGTTCCTCGACCGCTACCGCGTCGACCACTCGGATCCGCTGTCCGCGCTGCTCGACGAGCACCTGCGCGCGGCGCTGGTCGAGGCGATCGACCGCCTGCCCGAGCGCGAGAAGCTGCTGATGTCGCTCTACTACGAGCGCGGCCTGAACCTGCGCGAGATCGGCGCCGTGCTCGAAGTCAGCGAGTCGCGCGTGTGCCAGCTCCACAGCCAGGCCGTGGCGCGCCTGCGCGCGCGGCTGCGCGAACAGGCCTGGGTGGGCGCCGAACACTGAGGGCCGCGCGCGGCGCGCGCCGGAAATTCGGCTCCGCTCCTTAATCGGCACGCACCAGCAGGCTTGCGCCCGCATCGCGCGCGGGAATTCTTCCCGACACTTTGCTACAATCCGAGCTCGTTTCCGAGGAGCGTTGCGACGGGCACCGGCCCGCCAGGCTCGGAAATCTTCACCAGGCGGTGGCCCGGCAGGCAGCGCGAATCGCACGATTCGCCGCGCCGGTCCGGCTTCCCGCTTTCTGAACGGCGCTCACGTCACCAATCTTTGATTAGAAAGGAGGGCGTGATGAACGCCGTTATCGACCCGAAAGCTTCGCAGGACTACATCGTCGCCGACCTCGCGCTGGCCGCATGGGGCCGCAAGGAACTGACCATCGCCGAGACCGAGATGCCCGGCCTGATGCAGATCCGCGACGAATACAAGGCATCGCAGCCGCTCAAGGGCGCGCGCATCGCCGGCTCGCTGCACATGACGATCCAGACCGGCGTGCTGATCGAGACGCTGAAGGCGCTCGGCGCGGACGTGCGCTGGGCCTCGTGCAACATCTTCTCGACGCAGGATCACGCGGCCGCCGCGATCGTCGAGGCCGGCACGCCGGTGTTCGCGTTCAAGGGCGAGTCGCTCGACGAGTACTGGGAGTACTCGCACCGCATCTTCGAATGGCCGAACGGCGAATTCGCCAACATGATCCTCGACGACGGCGGCGACGCGACGCTGCTGCTGATCCTGGGCTCGAAGGCCGAGAAGGACCGCTCGGTGATCGCCAAGCCGACCAACGAGGAAGAAGTCGCGCTGTACAAGTCGATCGCCGCGCACCTCGACGCCGACGGCGAGTGGTACTCGAAGCGCCTCGCCCACATCAAGGGCGTGACCGAAGAAACCACCACCGGCGTGCATCGCCTGTACCAGATGGAAAAGGACGGCCGCCTGCCGTTCCCGGCGTTCAACGTCAACGACTCGGTCACCAAGTCGAAGTTCGACAACCTGTACGGCTGCCGCGAGTCGCTCGTCGACGGCATCAAGCGCGCGACCGATGTGATGATCGCGGGCAAGATCGCGGTCGTGGCCGGCTACGGCGACGTGGGCAAGGGCTGCGCGCAGTCGCTGCGCGGCCTCGGCGCGACCGTGTGGGTCACCGAAATCGATCCGATCTGCGCGCTGCAGGCGGCGATGGAAGGCTACCGCGTCGTGACGATGGAGTACGCGGCCGACAAGGCCGACATCTTCGTGACGGCCACCGGCAATTTCCACGTGATCGGCCATGACCACATGAAGGCGATGCGCCACAACGCGATCGTCTGCAACATCGGTCACTTCGACTCGGAAATCGACATCGCGTCGACGCGCCAGTACCAGTGGGAAAACATCAAGCCGCAGGTCGACCACATCATCTTCCCGGACGGCAAGCGCGTGATCCTGCTGGCCGAAGGCCGCCTCGTGAACCTCGGCTGCGCGACCGGCCATCCGTCGTTCGTGATGTCGAACTCGTTCGCGAACCAGACGCTCGCGCAGATCGAGCTGTTCGTGCGCGGCGAGCAGTACGAGAACAAGGTGTACGTGCTGCCGAAGCACCTCGACGAGAAGGTCGCGCGCCTGCACCTGGCACGCATCGGCGCGAACCTGACGGTGCTGTCGCCGGAGCAGGCGTCGTACATCGGCGTGTCGCAGGACGGTCCGTTCAAGCCGAACCACTACCGTTACTGATCCCGCGCCCGGCGCCGCGCGCCGGACCGGACGTGTCGCGCGCCGCGCCCTGCCGGCGCGGCCGCGCCACGCATCGCGCCGGCCGCCCCGCGCGGCCCGCCCCGGGCCGCTCGTGCGGCCCGGCCTGTTTTCTTGCACAGGAGCCATCATGAGCCTCATCCTGACCTGGATCATCAATGCCCTCGCGCTGCTGATCATCACCTACCTGGTGCCGTCGATTCACATCCGCAGCTTCGGTACGGCGCTGATCGTCGCGGTCGTGCTCGGGCTGATCAACACGGTGATCCGGCCGGTGCTGATCCTGCTGACGCTGCCCGTGACGGTCCTCACGCTCGGCCTGTTCATCCTCGTGGTCAACGCGCTCTGCTTCTGGTTCGCGTCGTCGCTGCTGAAGGGCTTCGAGGTGCAGGGCTTCTGGTCCGCGTTCTTCGGCTCGATCCTGTACAGCATCGTGTCGTGGCTCCTGTCCGCCCTGATCTTCGGCCAGCGCAGCATCGGCTGAACGCGGGCTCATCCGAATCATGAAACCGATCGAACTCTCCCTGGAATTCTTCCCGCCGAAGACGGCGGAGGGCGTCGAGAAGCTGCGCGCCACGCGCGCGCAGCTGCTGCCGCTGAAGCCGAAGTTCGTCTCCGTGACGTTCGGCGCCGGCGGCTCGACGCAGCAAGGCACGCTCGACACGGTGCTCGACATGCAGAAGGACGGCCTCGAGGCCGCGCCGCACCTGTCCTGCATCGGCGCCTCGAAGGACAACCTGCGCGCGGTGCTCGACCAGTACCGCTCGCACGGCATCCGCCACATCGTCGCGCTGCGCGGCGACCTGCCCTCGGGCATGGGCGAGGTGGGCGAGCTGCGCTACGCGTCGGAACTCGTCAGCTTCATCCGCGCCGAGCACGGCGACTGGTTCTGGCTCGAAGTGGCCGCGTACCCGGAATACCATCCGCAGTCGCGTTCGCCGAAGCTCGACCTGCAGCACTTCGCGGCGAAGGTGAAGGCCGGCGCGAACTCGGCGATCACGCAGTACTTCTTCAACGCGGACGCGTATTTCCGCTTCGTCGACGACGCGCGCAAGCTCGGCGTGGACGTGCCGATCGTGCCGGGCATCATGCCGATCACGAACTTCACGCAGCTGATGCGCTTCTCCGAGATGTGCGGCGCCGAAGTGCCGCGCTGGGTCGCGCGCCGGCTCGAAAGCTTCGGCGACGACAAGGAGTCGATCCGCGCGTTCGGCACCGACGTGGTCACCGCGATGTGCGAGCGGCTGATCCGGGATGGCGCGCCGGGGCTGCACTTCTACACGCTGAACGCGGCGATGGCGACCAGGGCGGTCTGCGAGCGGCTCGGGTTCTGAGCGGCTCGCGGCCGGTTGCGGCGCGCATGGCAGGCGAGCGGACCCGCGGGTCCGCTTTTTTTATGCGCGGGCGGAGCGGGCCCGGCATCCACGCCCGAGCCTCGGCGCCTTAGCGCGCCGCCGGCACCAGCGGCGGACGCCGCGCGAACCACGGCCGCGCGAGTTCGAGCTGGCGCGCGAACCGCAGCAGCCGCGCATCGTCGCCGAGGCGCGCGGCGAACTGCACGCCCACCGGCAGGCCGCGCGCGTTCCAGTGGAGCGGCACCGACATCGCGGGCTGGCCGGTCAGGTTGAACAGTTCGGTGCAGCCGGCCCAGGCGAATGCACGGTCGGCCGCCTTCGCGAGCATCATCCGCAGCAGCGGCCGCGCCGGCAGCGCGGCCAGCAGGCGCATCTGCGCGCGCTCGAGCGGCGTGGAGCGCAGCTCGCCGATCCGCACCGGCGGCGCCGCCAGCGTCGCGCACAGCACCAGGTCGTAGCGCGCGGTCGCGCTCGCCATGTCGGCGATCAGCTGCTTCTGCCAGTCGAGCGCGACGGGCAGCCGCTCGCGCGCAACATGTCGCCCGACCTGCGCCATCGCGCGGCTCGCCGGCTCGAACTCGTCCCCGCGCGGCCGGCGCCCGGTGAGCGCCTGCGCGTCGTGGACCAGCGGTTCGACGATGGTGGCCCAGCAGGTGAGGAAGGTCTCGGCCGCGCGTGCCCGGTCGATCGGCAGCGTCACCGGCTCGACCACGTGGCCGAGCGATTCGGCCAGCCGGGCCGCGTCGTCGAGCGCCGCCAGCACGTCGGGCGACAGCGACGCCGCGAACAGTGGATCGGTGACGAGGCCGATGCGCAGCGGCCCGACCGGCTCGTCGAGCCGGGCAAGCGCGGCCTCGGGCGTGCCGGCGCGGCCGGTGGTGAGGTCGAACAGCAGCGCGCTGTCGCGCACGCTGCGCGAGATCGCGTGGTTGACGATCAGGTCGCCGGGCACCGGCTGCACGGCCAGCTGCGGATCGTAGCCGGGCTTGAAGCCGAACAGGCCGCAGCACGAGGCGGGGATGCGGATCGAGCCGCCGCCGTCGGACGCGTGCGCGAGCGGCACGATGCCGGCCGCCACGGCCGCCGCCGCGCCGCCGCTCGAACCGCCCGGCGTGTGATCGAGGTTCCACGGGTTGCGGCACGGCCCGAACAGCTCGGGCTCGGTCACCGGCATCTGGCCGAATTCGGAGGTGCTGGTCTTGCCGAACACGTTGGCGCCGGCCGCCTTCGCGCGGGCGATGAACGGCGCGTCGGCGTCGGGCACGAAATAGCGGTAGTGGCGGCTGCCGAACGACATCCGCAGCCCGGCGGCCGCCGCGAGATCCTTGACGAGGTAGGGCACGCCGCCGAGCGGGCCGGCCGGCGGCGCGGCGCTGGCGCGCTCGCGGGCCGCGTCGTAGTCGGTCAACACGATCGCGTTGATCGACGGGTTCAGTGCGTTGGCGCGCGCGATCGCGGCGTCGAGCACCTCGCGGGCGCTGGTCTGCCGGGTGGCGATCAGCGTGGCGAGGTCAGTGGCATCGTAGTTCGGATAGTCGTCCTGCACCGTGGCCCCCGTTCGTTCGAATGAGAATCGGGCCACGCGCGGCGCCGGCGTCCGGCGGGCACCGAGCCAGCGCGCGCGGACGCCGGCCCGCGCGGGCCGGTGCGACGAGCTTACAGCTGTTCGGCGAGGAATGTCAGCGTGCGGCCGTGCGCGAGCGCCGCCGCGCGCTGGTTGTACGAGGCGCGCGCGTTGCAGTTGAAGCCGTGGCCGGCATCCGGGTACCAATGGATTTGCGCGTCCGCGCGTCCGCCGAACGCGGCCTTGACCTGCTCGACCGCCTCGGCCGGAATGTGGTCGTCGAGGCCCGCGTAATGGAACTGGATCGGCTGCGTGACGTGGTTCGCGACGTCGAGGTGGTTCTGGATGCCGCCGCCGTAATAGGCGACCGCGACGTCGAACGAGCCGGCCGCCGCGGCCAGGTAGACGAGGCGCCCGCCGAAGCAGTAGCCGATGCCGGCCACGCGGTTGCCTTCCACCTCGGGGCGCGCGCGCAGCGCGGCGACCGCGTGGCCGATATCGGCCGCGGCCTGGTGCGGATCGGTCTTCTGCAGCAGCTCGACGCCCTTGTCGCGGTCGGCGCCTTCATAGCCGAGATCCACGCGCGGCTGGGTGCGCCAGAAGATGTCCGGGGCGAGCGCGACGTAGCCGTCGGCCGCATATTGATCGGCGACCGAACGGATGTGGCCGTTCACGCCGAAGATTTCCTGAACGATCACCACGGCCGGCCCCTTGCCGCCCTTGGGCAGGGCAAGGTAACCACCGAACGTTTCGTTGCCGGCGGGGATGTCGATCCATTGCGAAGTCATTGCGGGTCTCCAGACGAAGCGCGCGCCACGGGAACGGGCGCGCGCGAGGGGAAAAGGGGCGGCGTCAGTGTGCCATCGATCGTGCCGCGCTGCTGCGTGTCAGCGGACTGTAGGGCGCGGCGGACCCCGCCGGCGGCGTGCCGGTGCCGCGCCGATGCGCCTGGCCGGTCGCGGGCGGCGGCCGCCGGCAACGATCCAAACACGCACGGGCTATCTTCCCTGGTGATTGCCGCGATCACGATCTTTCATTATCCGGCGGCCCGGGGCTTCGCTACAGTCGCAGGCAAACCCAACGGCGCGGGATCGCCCGCGCGGATTTCACGGAGCCCGCCAATGTCCCAAGCCAGTCTTCCCTCCACGTCGTTCGCCGAACGTTTCGGCCTGCGCCTGCCGCTGGTGCAGGCCCCGATGGCCGGCGCGACCTCGGCGGCCATCGTCGCCGCCGCCTCGAACGCCGGCGCGCTCGGCAGCCTCGGCGGCGCCGGTTTCGCGCCCGAGCGGCTCGCCGCCGAGATCGAGGCGATTCGTGCGGCCACCTCGCGGCCGTTCGCGGTCAACCTGTTCGTACTCGACGAGGCGCGCCCCGACGACGCGACGGTGCGGCGCGCGCTCGCCGCGATCGACCCGTTGCGCGCGCGGCTCGGCCTGCCGGCCGGCGCGCCGCTCGAACGCTACGCGCCCGACTTCGACGCGCAGCTCGAGGTGCTGGTGGCCGCGCGCGTGCCGGTGGCGAGCTTCACGTTCGGCGTGCTCGACGCTGCGCAAGTCGCGCGCCTGCACGCGGCCGGCTGCTACGTGATCGGCACCGCGACCCATCTGGCCGAGGGCCTCGCGTGGCGCGAGGCCGGCGCCGACGCGATCAGCGCGCAGGGCGCCGAGGCGGGCGGCCATCGCGGCACCTTCCTCGGCGCGGCCGAGGACGCGCTGATCGGCACCATGGCGCTGGTGCCGCAGCTCGTCGACGCGACCGGGCTGCCGGTGCTCGCGGCGGGCGGCATCATGGACGGCCGCGGCATCGCCGCCGCGCTCGCACTCGGCGCGCAGGCCGCGCAGCTCGGCACCGCGTTCCTCGGCTGCGCCGAGGCCACGATTCCCGCCGCCTGGCGCGAGCGTCTCGTGACGAGCGGGGATACCGCCACGGTGGTGACGCGCGCGATCTCGGGCCGGCATGCGCGCGGCATCCGCAACGCGCTGATCGACGCGCTCGGCGCGCGGCCGGACGCGATCGCGCCGTATCCGGTGCAGAACGCGCTGACGCAGGCGTTGCGGCAGGCGGCCGGCCACGCGGGCGAGGCCGACTATCTGTCGTTGTGGGCCGGCCAGGGCATGCCGCTCGGCCGCCGCCGCGTCGTCGTCCGCGGCGGCGGCGAACTGACGGCCGCCGCGCTGATCGACGCGCTCGACGCCGAATGGCGCACGGCCGTCGCGCGCTTCGCGGCGGCGCGCTGACGCGGCGGCACGCCTATATATAGTCGAATCGTGTTTCAGCCCGCTTCGATCCGCATTCACGTTGCATCCGGAATGCGCACGCAACCGTATTTTTCAGGACCGCGCGGCGCCATTCGGGCCGCGCGGACCGGTGAATTGTTTTCGACCGAAGCCGTTGATCCGCAACGTGATCCGGATGTGTGTCCGATTCGTAAAACAACTTTTCGGCGTCCCGATCGAATTAGCGGAAACCCTTAACCACCAAGGGTTTCCGAGCGGTCGCCAATACTGTCGTCCGGCCGCGACATCGGTAGTCTTCCCACTTCCTCAAAAAAGTCCCACAAATTAATTTGATCACCTACACTTGCGCGCAAGTACGGTGAGGCGGCCGCTAAAAGCGGTTGCGTCGCCTGCTTGTAGCCACGTGCATGACAGATGCGGCCGGCGACACTCCAGTGGTGATTGGCACCGGGGATGGAGCGGGGAACCGGCGATGGCATTTTTTGGATCGAAACTGGAGACTTCCATGAATATCAAGATGCAAAAGCTGTTGCCGATCAGCGCGGCGGCGATGGTGTTTGCGGCGTTGGCAACGAACGCATCGGCCGACCAGGTGGTGAAGATCGGTCACGTTGCGCCGTTGACGGGCGGTATCGCCCACCTCGGCAAGGACAACGAGAACGGTGCTCGCCTCGCTGTCGAGGAAATCAACGCGAAGGGCCTGACGATCGGTGGCCAGAAGATCACGCTCCAGCTCGATGCACAGGACGACGCGGCCGACCCGCGTACCGCCACGCAGGTTGCGCAGAAGCTCGTCGACGACAAGGTCGTGGCGATCGTCGGCCACCTGAACTCGGGCACCACGATCCCGGCCTCGAAGATCTACAGCGACGCGGGCATCGTGCAGATCTCGCCGTCGGCGACCAACCCGGCCTACACGCAACAGGGCTTCAAGACCACCTACCGCGTGGTCGCGACCGATGCGCAGCAGGGTCCGGCGCTGGCGAACTACGCGCAGTCGAAGGGCTACAAGAGCGTGGCGGTGGTCGACGATTCGACCGCTTACGGCCAGGGTCTCGCGAACGAGTTCGAGAAGAAGGCCAAGGCGCTCGGCCTGAAGGTCCTCTCGCATGACGCGACCAACGACAAGGCGGTCGACTTCCGCGCGATTCTGACCAAGATCAAGGGCGAAAACCCGGACGTGATCATGTACGGCGGCATGGACGCCACCGGCGGCCCGTTCGCCAAGCAGGCCAAGCAGCTCGGCCTGCGCGCGAAGGTGCTGGCCGGCGACGGCGTGTGTACCGAGCAGCTCTCGGATCTGGCCGGCGACGCATCGGCGAACGTGGTCTGCTCGCAGGCCGGCGCGGCGCTCGAGAAGATGCCGGGTGGTTCGGAGTTCGAAGCAAAGTACCAGAAGCGCTTCGGCCAGCCGATCCAGATCTACTCGCCGTTCACGTATGACGCCGTGTACATCATCGTCGACGCGATGAAGCGCGCGAACTCGACCGATCCGGCGAAGATCCTCGCGGCCATGCCGGCGACGGACTACAAGGGCGTGATCGGCGAAACCGTGTTCGACTCGAAGGGCGACCTGAAGCACGGCGTGATCTCGCTGTACGACTACAAGGGCGGCAAGAAGACGTTCCTCGATCAAGTGAAGATGTAAATCTGCCTCGACAGAGGGGGTAAGGGGCGCCCGTCGAAAGACGGGCGCCCTTTCTTTTTTGCGGAGCGCGAACGCAGGCACGATCGCGCGCGGCACGCGGCGTGCCGCCGTCGGGAAGGCCGGGTGCCGCGGCCCGAAGCGCGAGCGCCGCCCGGACGCTCGGATGCTCAGACGTTGAGCCGGCGCATCACGCGCGGCGCGAACGCGGCGACGATCGCAGCGCACAGCGCGACGATCCCGAGGCCGACCGGCAGCCCGGCCGCCTGCGCGACGCCGCCGATCACGACCGGGCCGAACATCAGCCCGAAGTAGGCGAGGCCGGCCACGTGCGCGAGCCCCTCGGCGGGCGAGATGCCGGCCACGCGCGCGGCGGCGGCGAACAGCAGCGGCATCATGTTGGACAGGCCGAGGCCCATCATCGTGAAGCCGATCAGCGCCGGCGCCGGATACGGCAGCAGCAGCGCGCCGACCATCCCGATGCAGGCGAACGTGGCGCTCGCGAACACCACCTGCGGCGCGCCGAAGCGCGCGCGCACGAAGTCGCCGGCGAAGCGTCCGCCCGCCATGCCGCCCGAGAACGCGGCATAGGCGGCGCTCGCGAACGCGGGCGTGGCGGCCACCACGTCGCGCATGTAGACGGTGGCCCAGTCGTACATCGCGCCCTCGGCGATCAGCGAGACCAGCGCGATCGCGCCGAGCGTCCAGAGCGCGGTCGAGCGCCAGCGGTTGAGCGACGAGCCGTGCTCCGCCTCCTGATGCGGTACGTGCGGCAGCACGGCCGGGCAGGCCACCACGATGATCACCGCGCACACCAGCGAGGCGAGCGCCAGATGCACGGGCGGCGCCATGCCTGCCGACAGCGCCGCGCCGCCGAGCGCCGCGCCGCCGAGCCCGCCGATGCTGAACATGCCGTGCAGCATCGAGATGATCGGCCGGCCGAACGCGATCTCGACCGCGCTCGCCTCGGCGTTCATCGCGACGTCGAGCGTGGCCATCGTGAAGCCGAACAGCATCAGCACCACGATCAGCAGCGGATAGCTCGGCGCGAGCAGGATCAGCGCGCCGCACGCCGACATGCCGATGCCGCCGGCGAGGCAGGCGGTACGCGTGCCCACCCGCGCGATCCACTTCGCGTTGGTGGTCATCGCGATGATCGAGCCGATCGCCACGGCGAGCAGCGCGAGCGACAGCAGCGCCGGACTCAGTGCGAAGCGGTCGCGCACGGTCGGCACGTGGACGCCCCACGAGGCGTACATCATGCCGGCGACGAAGAACAGCGCCATGGTGGCCGCGCGGGCGCGGTGGCGCGCCGCCGGGGGCAGGGCGCGGTGGGCGGCGGGCTGCGGCGGAAGCCGGGAGGAATGATCGGACACGGTGAGCTCGGCGATGCGCGTCGCCGGCGTTCGGAGTCACGCCGGTCGCGCGCAGGGAGGGTTATCGTTGAAGGTCGCGCCTTATGCGAACGATGCGCGACAATGGGCAGCAGCAACCGATTCTAACGGAGCGTCGCGCCCGACGCGCGCGGTGGTGCTCCGCGCCGGCAGGGCGACGCGCACGATCGCGGCGGCGCCGCGCAGGAGCATGCCTTGAAGCTGTCCGTCTCGCTACCGATTCACCTGCTGCATCGCGGGCAGGCCGGCACGCTCGCGACTCATGCGCGCGAGCCGGCCGGCTTCCCGTATCCGACCGTCGTTCCCTACGCCACCGATGCGCGCCATCGGCCCGTGGTGCTGGTCAGCACACTGGCCGAGCACACGCGCAACCTGGCCGCCGATGCGCGCGCCGGCTTCCTGGTCGTCGACCCGCAGCCGGCAGGCCGGGCCGCCGCGGCGCCCGAGGCTTCGTCCGACGGCGAGCCCGCCGCGAGCGCGACGCTCGAAGCCGAACGCGTCACGTTGATTGGCCGCTTCGTGCGAATCGACGACGACCCGTATCTCGCCGCGCGTTACCAGCGATATCACCGCGATGCGGCGCGTTATCTCGCGCTCGGCGATTTCGCGTTCTGGGCGCTCGAATGCGAGCGGCTGCGCTTCATCGGCGGCTTTGGCCGAATGGGCTGGCTCGACGGCGCCGAACTCGACGCGCTGCCGCCGCTGTCGTTCGACGAGGAGCAGGCATTATGGGCGCGGTATGCCGTTGGTAATAGCGGACCGGAATTGATCGGCGTCGACCGGCATGGTGCCGATTGGCGGATTGCCGGACGGCTGCGGCGCACGACTTTTGCAAATCCGGCGGCTGATTCCCGCTCGCTCATCGACGCCGTGGAGATCGCCGCGGCCACTATTGATTCGCCGTGATCGGCAATTCCGAAGCCTGATGAATATCGGCACATCAGGCGAGTGCACGGTTTCGGTGCGTTGATTTTCAGTCGATTCTCAGCAAAACCTCTCTCGACATGAAAGCTTCCGGGTGCATCGGCGCCGTCCGTTGCGCAGCCTGAAAGCATGAATATATGAACAAACTCTGCCTAATCGATTGCCTCAATCATTTAAGTGGTAATTGAATTGCTGATCGGCCCTCCGACTCGTTCGAGATTAATTACAATCGAGCACATTTATTTGTGGCGCCGGTGATTCCTTCGTTTGTTTTTTGTGCTAATCTCTGCCTCCATAATCATCCGAGGCATCGTTACGTGGAAATGGGTGAGCCGGCACAGACCGGTCCTGTTTAGTCAGAGAAAAGGAAATATATGTCTTCTTACAAGGACCTTCTCGCGCAGCGAGAAAAGCTGGAGAAGCAAATCGAGGAAGCCAAGGCGAAGGAATATGCCGATGTCCTCAACGACGTCAAACAGAAGATCTCGGATTACGGCTTCTCGCTGGCCGAACTCGGTCTGAGCCGCGCCAAGGCGGCCAAGGCTGGCCGGGCACGTGCCGGTGTCGCCGCGAAGTATCGCGATCCGGAATCGGGCGCAACCTGGTCTGGCCGCGGCAAACCGCCGCGCTGGATCGCCGGCAAGAATCGCGATCAATTCACGATCTGATTTCCGGCGGCGGGGATAACCCGTCTTGCGGAAAGAAAGGCCACGCATCTCGTCGGCGAGATGCGTGGCCTTTTTGCTTTCGGTGGTGGCGGTGAAACGCGGGCGCCGTGATCAGGCAGCGCGGTCCGATACGATCAAATCCGCTCAAACCCGTGGCCAGGTTGCTTTGATAAGCAATTGATTTGCCGCGTGTTTCATCGAAACCTGCGGCAGGTGTCATGGAACGCTTGATAGAATCTCAGAATTGCGGCCTCAAACAAGTATCCCATGTCCACATTTCCCGCCGACAATCTCGACGCCGAAAAACATGCCGTCGCCCGCAAGACCACCTGGGTCAGTATTGCGCTCAACGTCGTTCTTACAATATTACAAATAGCTGTCGGACTTATCGCCCATTCGCAGGCATTGATTGCGGATGGCGTACATTCCTTATCCGACCTCGTATCGGATTTCGTGGTGTTGCTGGCCAATCGGCATAGTGGCGCGAAGCCGGATGCCGACCATAATTACGGACACAGCCGTTATGAAACGGTCGCCTCGTTATTGCTGGGCGCGATCCTGATTGCGGTCGGCGTCGGCATGCTGTGGCGCGCCGGCGACCGGCTCGTGGAGCACGCCGCGATTCCGGCCGTGCACGCGAGCGCGCTCGCCGTCGCCGGGCTGGTGGTGGTGTTCAAGGAAGGACTGTTTCGCTACATGCTCGCCGAGGCGCGGCGCGTGCGTTCGGCGATGCTGGTCGCGAACGCCTGGCACGCGCGCTCCGACGCGGCCTCGTCGCTGGTCGTCGCGATCGGCGTGGTCGGCAGCCTGGCCGGCGTGCGGCTGCTCGATCCGATCGCCGCCGCGATCGTCGGCTTCATGGTCGCGCGAATGGGCTGGAGCTTCGGCTGGGAGGCGCTGCAGGATCTGTCCGATCGCGCGCTCGACGCGAAGGCCGAGGCCGAGATCCGCGCGCTGCTGAGCGCGACGCCCGGCGTGCGCGACATCCACGAGCTGCGCACGCGCAAGATGGGCGATGCGGCGCTCGTCGACGCGCACATCCTCGTCGATCCGATGATTTCGGCCTCCGAAGGGCATTTCATCGCGGAGACGGCGAGGGCGCGCCTGCTCGGCGACGTGCGCGTGCTCGACGCGCTGATCCACGTCGATACCGAGAACGACCAGATCTGGCTGAAGCCGGCGCTCGCGCTGCCGCCGCGCAGCGAGATCGCGCCGAGGATCGAGGCGGTGCTGGGCGAATCGGGCCTGCGCGCCACCGCCGTGCAGCTGCATTACCTGAGCGGCGGGCTCGAGATCGACCTGACGCTGGCCGCCGGTACGCCGGCTCTCACCGATCTCGACGCGGCCGCGCTGCGCGAGCGGCTCGGCGTGAGACGGATCGGTATCGCGTGCGACATGGCCTCGGCCGGCGCGCACGGCGCGTCGTAGCGGCGCGCCGCGGTTCGAAGGGGGGGGCGGCGCGGCGTGCGGCGCCTCAGAGCGGCAACTGGGTATCGAACTTGATCTCGCGCAGCACGACGCTCGTGCGGACCTGCGAGACGGCCGGGATCTTGAAGATGCGCTCGTGCAGGAACACGTCGTAGGCCTTGATGTCGGGCGCGACGATCTTGAGGATGTAGTCGGCCTCGCCGGTGGTGCTGTAGCACTCGGTCACTTCGGGGCAGGTCGCGATCTCGCGTTCGAACTGCTCGACGCCGCCCTCGTTGTGGCGCGTCAGATGCACGTGGGCGAGCGCGCAGACATGCAGGCCGAGCTTTTCGCGGTCGAGCAGCGCCGTGTAGCGCTGGATCACGCCCGATTGCTCCATGTCCTTGATGCGTCGCCAGCACGGCGTGCTCGACAGGCCGACCTGGTCGGAAATCTCCTGGACCGAGCGGCGCGCGTCGAGCTGCAACAGGCGAAGAATTTTCTGCGAAAAAGAATCGAGTATCACCTGCGTCTCCGAAGGCGGCTGCCATGCCGCCATGTTAGAGGCGCAGGAAAAGTCACGCAATCGATGCGCGATATTCGAGCGGGATTCGCTACGCGAGGCCAGCGCGATGGAAATATTTATATTGTTCGCGCCCGACCCCGCTGACCATTACGTCAGCTTGGCTCGTCCTCGCCGGCCGCGTCGGCCGGGGCGTTCGCGGCGCCCGTGCCGGCGGCGAACGCGGCCTGCCGCACGCGCAGCTCGGCGAGCATGTTGCAGAACAGCGCACCCTGCTCGATCGCGTCATCAAGCGCGACGTGCGTGTGCGGATGATCGTCGAACCAGTGCTTCGGGAAGCGCGGCTTGATCGCCTTGCGATAGGGCAGGCCGGTCAGCGCGAACGCGAGCGTCTTGATGTCGAGCGCCGACCACGAGAACGGGCAGCGCCCCGTGAAGCGCATCATGTACCAGAACATGAACGTGAAATCGAAGCCGGCCGGCATCGCCACGAACACCGGCTTGCCGGGCAGCGCCTCGACCCACTCGACGTAGGCGACCAGCGCCGCCTCGGGCGCCTGCAGGTCCTGGCGGCACGCGGCCCAGGCCTCGGGCTGCGTCTTCCACCAGGCTTCCTGCACCGGATGCGCGGCGGCGCCGGGCAGCGTCTCGAGGTTCGCCGAGAAGGTCGCGATCAGCTGCTTGTCTTCGGTATAGGCGGCCGAGGCGAAGCTCAGCATCGAATGCGGACCGGGAATCGGGCCGTCGGCCTCGACGTCGGTGCTGACGTAGATCTCGCTGCTCATCCGAACCTCCGGTCCGCCACGAACGGGTTGGTCGAGCGCTCGTCGCCGAACGTCGATACCGGGCCGTGGCCCGGCACGAACGTGACGTCGTCGCCGAGCGGCCAGAGCTTCTCGCGGATCGAGCGCACCAGATCCTCATGGTTGCCGCGCGGGAAATCGGTGCGCCCGATCGAGCCGGCGAACAGCACGTCGCCGACGATCGCGAGCCGGTGCGCGCGGCTGAAGAACACCACGTGGCCCGGCGTATGGCCCGGGCAGTGATAGACCTCGAGCGTCTCGCCGCCCACCGTCACCGTGTCGCCGTCCGTGAGCCAGCGGTCGGGCTCGAAGGCCTCGGCCCGGCCGCCGAAGCCGAAGCGCTCGCTTTGCGAGGGCAACTGCTCGATCCAGAACCGCTCGTCCTCCTGCGGCCCCTCGATCGGCACGCCATAGTGCTCGGCGAGCGCCTTCGCTCCCGCGCAGTGATCGACGTGGCCGTGCGTGACGAGCACCTTCTCGACCTGCACGCCCTGTTGCTCGACCTGTTCGCGGATGCGTTCGAGATCGCCGCCGGGATCGACGACGGCGGCCCTGCCGGTCTGTTCGCAGACGATCAGCGAGCAGTTCTGCTGGAACGGCGTGACGGGAATCAGCGTGACTTTCATGGGGGTAGCGGCGCTGGCAAAACTTCGATTGTACTGGCTCGCCCGCGCGGGCGCCCCGTGCCGGCCCGCGTCGAAGACGGCTTTGCCGCGGGTGTACCGGGGATTGCGCCATAGCAAGAATCAATCAAGGGGACAGAGTGTTTTGCGGGCGAGCATTTTCATTTATGTATAATGCGGCCCATTGTGCGTGGTTCCGCCACGCGTTCTACAGGCGTTCAAGCACCCGTCAGCGAGTGCCGAAGCGCCGTCAATGCACTAGCCGCCGGCTTACCGGCGGCGCATCCAGTGCCGATTCAATCGGTGCTCACGTCTTGTCCGGCCGGGCGCAACGCGCGCCCGCCGCGGCCTTGCTGTCGCAATGCCGGATGAGGCCTATGCCGCTGTTCCTGCCCGTTGGCCACACGCGACGCGCACGAACCGTGTTCTTCGGTTCGAAGGCGGCATTTGGGGTCTGGTCAGGCTGCCGGGGACAGGTTGCGCCAGACGTGAAAGCTAAACAGGACGGTCGCGGCGAGTACGACAGCCGCACCAGTGCAAGCCGCTTGCCCGCGACGGGCGAGCGCGTGCGCGCATATCCGTCCGGGCCGTCTTGACGAGGTAGTGCGACGGCCCGCACCCATAGGCGACACGTCGATGAAATTTCGATTGCCGAGGCAACTCGGTTCAGTAGTGATGGTGGTAGCGCTCACCGGGTGCGCGATGCCGCCGAATCCGGCCTCCGAGCAGGCGGCCGACAACGACAACCCGGCGAAGAACGCACTTCGCACCACGGCGGCCGCCCAGGCGGACGACGCGAACGGCAAGCAGGACGACTTCGATTCGGCGCTGGCGACGATGCCGGCGGCCGGCACCGACGACGCGTCGCGCGCCTCGCTGGCGAACGCGAAGCCGATCGACGCGGCCGACGTGTCCGACTTCCGCCAGACCGGCCGGGCGTCGTGGTACGGCCGCGCGTTCCATGGCCGGCGCACCGCCAACGGCGACCGCTTCGACATGAACGAGCTGACCGCCGCGCATCGCACGCTGCCGCTGTCCTCGTACGTGAAGGTCATCAACCAGACCAACGGCAAGTCCGTGGTGGTGAAGATCAACGATCGCGGGCCGTTCAAGCGCGGCCGCGTGCTCGACCTGTCGTATGCGGCCGCGAAGGTGATCGGCCTCGTGCGCTCGGGCACCGCGAGCGTGAAGATCGTCGGCCTCTCTGCCGAGCAGGCGCGGATTGCACGCGACGAGATGGTCGCGTCGACCTCGCAGACGCACTGAGCGTTCGGGCGCGGCCACGCGCCTCGCCCGATCGGTTGCGGCTGAATCCGGATGGGTGCCATCGCGACAGCATGATGCTGATCATGCTGTCGCGTTCGTCATGGGTACGCGGCGCGAGCGGATCGGCGCCGGTTGCGGCAGCGGCGCCTCACGTGCCCCATGCCCCTCAGTCTTCCTCTTCCTTCAGTTCGAGCGCGCGCGCGTAGAGCGTGCTGCGCGACGTGCCCGTCAGCGCGGCGGCCAGCTTCGCCGCGCTCTTCACCGGTACTTCCGAGAGCAGCAGCGTCAGCAGCGCGTCGTGTGCGTGCGGATCGTCGTCTTCGCTCGGCGCGCCCGCGCCTTCCACCACCACCGCGAACTCGCCGCGCTGCCGGTTCGGGTCGCCGGCCAGCCACGTTGGCCCTTCGGCCAGGGTGCCCTCGAACACGTCCTCATGTAACTTGGTCAGCTCACGGGCGATCAGCACGCGTCGCTGCGGGCCGAACGCGTCGGCGAGCGCGTCGATCGTCTCGACGATCCGGTGCGGCGCCTCGTAGAACACCAGCGCGTAGCGGTGCGCCTTCAGCGCCGCGAGTGCCGCCGCGCGTTGTTTCGCCTTCGGCGGCAGGAAGCCCGCGAACGTGAACGGGCCGGCCCAGTCGCCGGCGATGCTGAGCGCCGTCGCGGCCGCGTTCGCGCCGGGCAGCGGCACGATCGGCAGGCCGGCCGCGCGCACCGCGTCCACCAGCTTCGCGCCCGGGTCCGAGATGCCGGGCGTGCCGGCGTCGGACACATAGGCGATCCGCTCGCCCGCGCGCAACTGCTCGACGAGGCGGCCGGCCGCTTCGCGTTCGTTGTGTTCATGGACCGCGACGAGCGGCTTCGAGATGCCGTAGCGCGCGAGCAGCTGCCCGGTGTTGCGCGTGTCCTCGGCGGCGATCCGGTCGACGAGCGTGAGCACGTGCAGCGCGCGCAGCGTGATGTCGGCCGCGTTGCCGATCGGCGTCGCGACCACATAGAGCGTGCCGGCGGGGTAATGCTGCGTTTGCGCGAGTTCGGGGAGGGAAGTCATGGCGGGAAACGCGCGAAAACGCGTGGCGGGCGGAACAAGGCTGGCATTGTGCCACGCGAGCCACGAGGCGCCGCCGATGGTGCCTGAGACGGCGTCGAAGACGGCGGCCGGATCGCGTGATGGCCGGGTGAGTGGTGACGCCGGGGACCATCGGGCGGGCGGGCGCGGGCATTCGCGCGTCGAGCGCGATCACGCCGCGAGCGATGCGCCATGCGACGTTGCCCGCGCGTCCGGTCATTCTCCGGCGCGCTCACGCGATGCCGCGCCCATGGACGGCGCCGACAACTTTTCCGGCCGTCCCGGGTCGAAGCGCATTGGCGAGCGCTTCGAATGGCAGGCGCGACGTTTCCTCGAAGGCGAGCGTCTCGCGTTCGTCGCGTCGAACCTCGTGGTGCGCGGCGGCGAGCTCGATCTCGTGATGCGCGAGCGCGACGGCACGCTGGTGTTCGTCGAGGTGCGCGCGCGCCGGCACGGCCGCCACGGCGGCGCGCTCGCGAGCGTGGGACTGCACAAGCGGCGGCGCATCGTGCAGGCGGCGTGCGTGATCTGGGCGCGGCTCGGCGGTGCATGCGCGTGCCGCTTCGACGTGGTCGGCTTCGAGGCCGGGCGGCTCGTCTGGCTGCGCGACGCGTTCCGTGCCGACGACGTCTAGCGGCAGCGGCCGGCACCGCGTGGCGGGCGAGCGGATGCGCGTCGCGCATGGTTCGCGCACGGTTGTTGTGTCGAGTTGTAAAGGACGCGGCGGCGACGGGCGCGGAGTGCGGTAAACTCGCCGCACCCACGCTCCTGCGCGGCTCCGTTCCGCGTTTCATTCGATAGGTATCGATGTCAGTCGAACGTATTCAGCAACATATCCGCGACAACGCAACGCTCGTCCACGAGGTGCTCGATGCGCTGTCGCTGCCGATCGCGGCCGCCGTCGACGCGATGTTCATGGCGCTCGCGAACGGCAACAAGATCCTTGCCTGCGGCGATGGCCCGTCGGCCGCGCCGGCCGAACGGCTCGCGAACGCGCTGGTCGGCGGTTTCGAACGCGAACGGCCCAGCCTGCCGGGCCTCGCGCTCGCCACCGATGCGAGCCGTGCCGGCCCGTTCACGGGCGGCGAGGCGGCCGATCACATTTTTGCGCAACAGGTGCGCGCGCTCGGCCAGACCGGCGACGTGCTGCTCGTGATCGATCCGTCCGGCGATTCGCCGCGCGCGCTGGCCGCGGCCGCCGAGGCGCGCGAGCGCGAGATGACGGTGATCGCGCTGACCGGCAGCGGCGGCGAGCTCGTGAGCGCGCTGTCCGACACCGACATTCATATCGGCGTGCCGTCCGAGCGGGCGCTGCGCATCCAGGAAATCCACCTGCTGACCATCCACTGCCTGTGCGACGGCATCGACGCGATGCTGCTGGGCGAAGACTGATTCGAAGGAGAGCTGTCGATGAATACGAGCCGCGTCGGACCCGCGCTTGTGAGAACCACGCTGGTGATCGCGCTGTCGGCGGGCCTTGCCGCCACGCTGCAGGGATGCGTGCTGGCCTTCGCAGGCGCGGCCGCGGGAGGCGGCGCCCTGATTGCAACCGATCGTCGCACGCTGGGCGCGCAGACCGAGGATCGCGAGATCCAGGTCAAGGCGGCCTCGCAGATCAAGAGCGGCCTGCCCGACGAAGCGCATGTGAACGTGACCGTCTTCAACCGCCGCGTGCTGCTGACGGGCGAGGTGCCGAACGACGCGTCGAAGCAGCGCGCCGAGGAGATCGTCCGCGCGATCAACAACGTCAACGCGATCGTCAACGAGCTCGCGGTCGCGCCGGCCAGCTCGCTGACGGACCGCACCAACGACTCGTATCTCGAAGGCCGCGTGAAGACCGCGCTGATCGCCGAGAAGGGCATTTCCGCGAACAACTTCAAGGTGGTCTGCGAGCGCGGCAGCATCTATCTGCTCGGGCTGGTGACGGTCGACGAGGGCAACATCGGCGCCGACGTGGCGAGCCGCGTGCCCGGCGTCGTGCAGGTCGTGAAGGTGTTCCAGTACATCAAGCCGATGGATGCGCCGGGCCTCGCCACCTCGAGCGCGCCGGTCAGCGACGCCGGCGCCGCGCAGCCGGCGCCGGCCGTGGACGTCGGGCCGACCGTCGGCGCCGTGCCCGATTCGAGCGTGACCTCGGCACCGCTGCAGTCGCCGGCGCCGGTGTCGAGCTCGCCGAACGTCCATCCGGGCAACGCGAAGGCGGGTGGCCAATGAGCGTGCGTATCGAACGGCTGGGTGGCCGGCGCCTCGTCGCGCTTGCCGCGACGGCGGCCATCGCCGCCGCGGTGCTGGCCGCGCCGGCCGCGCGGGCCGCCGACGACGGCCTGCGCGTGGCGCGCGGCAACGCCTGCATGGGCTGCCACGCGGTCGACCGCAAGCTGGTCGGGCCGTCGTTCAAGGACGTGGCCGCACGCTACAAAAACGATCCGGCTGCCGCGGACAAGCTCGCGAAGAAGATTCGCGACGGCGGCTCGGGCGTGTGGGGCGTGATTCCGATGCCGGCCCATCCCGGCATGAGCGATGCCGACATCAAGTCGGTCGTCAGATGGGTGCTGGCGGGCGCGCCGTCGAACTGAGCCGGCGCTTTCGCGAATCCTTGATGTCGCTGCCGGGGTCGTAAAAACTTTTCCGAGGTGGCTTGCCATCCCGGATGCAGGTTGTGTATGATCGCCAAGATGTTGGGGGGGTAGCTCAGCTGGGAGAGCGTCGCGTTCGCAATGCGAAGGTCGGGAGTTCGATCCTCCTCCTCTCCACCAAGAACATGTCTTAGGTTGTACAAGGAAGTCCTGAAACCCGCGTAGCTGCAAGGCTTCGCGGGTTTTTTATTTCCATCATCGTCCAACGGGATTCGTTGACATCCGGGGGCACAGGGGGGCACAGGGGGGCACATTCGGGGGCATGTCGAGCCTAGTCAAGGCTGATGCCCCCACGGAGATGAAATGCCCCTTACCGACGTTGAGATTCGCAACGCGCGGCCGCGCGAGAAAGCCTACCGTCTTGCAGACGGCGCTGGTATGTACCTAGAAGTGTCGCCTGCCGGAGGGAAGTACTGGCGACTCAAGTACCGCATCGCTGGATTTATGCCTGTCGTTGCGTCTCCAATGTGGCCGGCCGCTAGTTTTTTCCTCGATTGCGGCGCTTCGATGCCTTCTGAATTTTCCTGAGACGCTTGACAGCCTTCTTCCTTTCTTCCTGCCTTTGTTTTGCGACTTCATTGGCGGCTGCCGGTACCCGTTGAAATGGCGCACGTTGGTTAGCTTGAGGGAACTCGTCCTGCCGATACTGCCGATATTCCATCGCAGCGCCCCAGAGACCCAGTTCACGCCGCTGGACTTCGAGCTCTGCAAGCTCGTCCGCGATCCACGTTTCCTTAGATAGAACAAAGAGATCCTCTGAGCTGCCTTGATAGTCCTTGTGCGGATTGTCGAATGCAATGCCGACGAACGTTGTTCCCAGTGGAGCTTTCAGCCTGGCGGTCTGGACATAGGCGTGGAGAACAGCGAGGCGATACTGCCGGTACTCGTCGTAGGACTCGTCTCGCCGCTTCGACACGACGACAAAGACATACACCGTTTCACCAGATACGCCTCCATATACCAGACGGCCAAGCCGTTCGCCGGGGCCTACCCGTTCCAGAGCGCCGATGAACGCTCCCGCCAGCTGGCGGCGACGAAACCGGGGCTCCGCAGCCATGAGGCGTAGTCCTTGCTCAGTTTCAGCAGCGCTTTGGTCGACATATCTCTCGTGGATGTCCGGGTCACCATACTCCAGAAAGCGATCCACAAGCTTGTCCCATTCATAGCTGACACCGTCTGCCAGCTTCTTGCGTTCGTAACCCGGGTCATCGTTGAGCGCTCTGTAGAAACCCTCGTCAAAGAAGATGGCGTCGGGCAGGCCTTCGTTGACCGGAGCGTTAAAGAACACATGCTCCGATCCATCTGGGGTCATGGTTTGAAGATATGCCGCGAGCAGTTCTTCCTCGCCATAGGCGGCGACCTGCGTTCCCCGTCGGCCCAGTAACGCTTCCCGTTTCTTGAGATAGTCGAGCAGGTCGGCCGCCGTATCGAGTTCACCAAGTAGAAGTTCAATCGACACTTCATCAAAGACATGTACGAAATGCTTGTCTGGCTCAGGGAATCCAATAGCGAATGGTTTTTGAAGGTGCTCGTTGCCCTCGATCGCGCTGTTTAGCCAGAAAGAGCCCGATCCGTTTCCTCCGTAGTAGGCGAGCGCAGCTTCCCGACTGCCCCGGGTAACTGCTACCAGATGGAATCGCACCGTGCTGTTGGCCGGCACGGGCACTGGCAATGAGCGCGTACACTTTGCGTCCAGATATATCCGGTTCGGAAAGCGTTGCAGCCATGACTTCGCGCCATGTAGTTGCTTGCAGGATTCTAGAACCGCGCGCCTGTACCAACGGGGCCACGAAAGGGAGAGGTCCTTGTCAGCCTGAAATGTAATGTGTTTGTCCGAAAAGACAATCACGTCGTTTCCGAAGATGACGAGCGCATCGCATAGTTCTCGTGTGCTCCCCTTGCCGTCTTTGAAGCCTTCGTCTGTGAAAACATTTGTCTGCGACCAGAGCCGCAGGAAGGACTTCCGGCATAGCGCTGCAAGAATACGTTCTGAGTCGTTGATCCCCTCGGAACTGGCCATATCGAAAAGACGTCGGCCCGCTTTTAAAGGCGGATTAGGTTCGGCATTCTTGACCATTGAGGAGAAGTAGCGTGAGGGATAATAAATTTTTGCAGATAAGGAACATTATTGTGCCAATTCTGACCGAAGTCAGAGAAAACTCATTTGGACTGACTGGGCATCGGCAGTTGTTTCCGCAACCGGTCCACGAAGAGACGAGACGCTCCGTTTGTACGACTAGCTGAGCTAGCAGACAATCGTCGTGCGATGAACTGCCGTAGCATCTATGGTTCGGCGAGACCCCCAAGCGGACAGCTTCTTAAGGGCGCTATGCAGCGAGTTTCCGCAGCCTTATGCCATTCACCTCAAAGCGTGACCGTGGGTGTGGTCGTCCTCGATCATGCTGCTAGCCATCTTCGCTGAAAGCGATATGTTGAGCACAAGTTCGAACGAATCTACTTATTTCCATGTGGCGCAACGGAACGACGCGCGGCGCCGTAGGTCTTTTCGGACCAAAGGTCCATCGTGCGCTTCTCTGGTAGAGTCCCCAGCGAAGTTGAGGCAGTCTAGATCGCGCGTGGGCCGCGCCTTTGAAGAAGGAGATCGTGTTGGCGTTGCGTTTGGATTTCACTCGCATTCGAGAGCATCGTGGCACGCAGATGGGGGGCTTCGAAGAGCTCTGCTGCCAATTGGCTGCCTTGGAGGACCCGGCAAAAAGCACCAGGTTCGTCCGCAAAGGACTTGGGGCGGACCAAGGCCTCGAGTGCTACCGCACCTACCCGGATGGGCACGAAGTCGGATGGCAGGCGAAATACTTCATCAACGGATTCGATTCCACCCAGGTTGCAGACCTAGATGGGTCGCTGCAGCGCGCCCTCGAAGCGCATCCGCAGTTGAAGGCATTTGTGGTCTGCCTGCCCGTCGACCTGCGCGATAACCGCTCGGGTAAGAAACTCAGCGAAGTCCAGCGTTACGAAAAGTGGCGCAAGGAGAGCATCGAGGCCTCGGCCGCAAAAGGGCGTAGCCTTGAAATTGAGCTGTGGAGCGCATCGAGTATCGGTGAGCGGCTTGGCCGCGACACTGCGGCCTACTCTGGACGAGCTCGCTATTGGTTTGACACTGTTAGCTTCAGCTCAACTTGGTTCCGCGACAAATTCGAGGTCCAGCGCCGCAATCTGGGAGAGCGTTACAGCCCTGAGAACCATGTCGAACTGCCCGTCCGACAAGCCTTGCAATCATTGGCGCGCGACCCCGAATTACTCAAGGCGCCAGCCGCTTGGGCAGCCGAGATAACGTACAAGCTGGACGGAGTTGTCCGTGGCTTGGCGCGGCAAGGTTTGTCGTCTACTGCTGACCAAGTAAGCCAAGCTTTCGAGCCATTGCGGCAAGGCCTTGGCGAGCCTCCCGCCACCTTGGAAACCGCAGTGCCCCTAGAAGTTTGGGTGCCCCTCACTGCAACTGCCATACAGAGCATCTCCAGCGCATTGACGGAACTTCAGGACAAAGTCCCGGAGAAGAACAGTCACGTCGTCCGCCGCGACCTCTTCGAGCTTTACTCCGTCGTGGAGCATGTTCGCGAGGAGCTCACAAGTGTGCGCTGGCGCCTCGCGAACAAGCGCGAACTGGTCATCTCCGGGCCAGCTGGCATCGGGAAGTCGCACCTCGTGGCTGACTTCGGGCACAAACAGCTCGAGGACGGGCGTCCCTTCATCTTGGTTCTCACCGGAACCATGACAGAGAGTGACCCCTGGGAGCAGATTCGGGGCCAACTGGACCTGACACAGATCACTACCCACGAATTCCTGGGCGCGCTAGACGGTGCTGCCGAGGCCGCTGGTAGTCGAGCCGTGCTCGCGGTCGATGCACTGAACGAGAGGCATGGGATTGCGCTTTGGGAAACGCGACTACAGGGGTTTGTCGCGCTTGTCCAGACTTTCCCGCGCCTTGCCCTGATACTGACCGTGCGCAACACGTACATGCACTTCCTTCCGTTGGAAGACCTTGAGCACATTGCACACCTTGGCTTCGCCGGGCATTCCAGCGCCGCAGCCAAGGCATACCTTGACCACCGGGGCATCGCGCGACCAAGTTCGCCGAATCTTGCACGTGAATTTGAGAACCCTCTTTTCCTTCGAACGTGTTGCACGTACCTTGACGTCGAAAACCTCAAGCAACTGCCAAAGGGCATGGACGGCATCACGGCCATTTTCGACTTCTATATGGCGGCGGTTGCCCGGAAGGTAGAGAAGGAACTACGGCTCGTTCCGCAGTTGAGAATTGCACGAAAGGCGTTGGACGGCTTTCTCGATGCCTGCGCTGAGCATGGCGATGGTGGAAGTCTGCGACTGGATGCGACCATCGAATTGCTGGAGCGCTTCTACAGTTCGGGCGGCAGCGTAGACAGAAGCCTGCTGTCCGCATTCCTCTCGGAAGGTGTTCTGACGCAGGAGCTCGAATGGCAGGACGGTAGCACCATGGAGATTGTCAGATTCACCTTCGAAAGGCTGTCGGACCATCTGCGAGCCAAACGCCTTCTTGCGCAAATTGACCGAACGGACCTCGAAGGCTCATTCCAACGAAAGCCCCTGGCATCATATTTCGACCCGGATGCGTCCTGGCGATTTGCCGGAGTGATCGAAGCACTTGTGGTCCAATTCCCTGAGGAGTTCGAGTACGAGCTGTTCGATGTACTTCCCAAGGAGGCAATCGAAAACGAGTCACTGGGTCAAGCGTTCGAAAGCTCGTTGGCCTGGCGCGCGCCAAGGGCATTCACAAGCCGTACGGCTGGATGGGTGAATAAGCTCTGCAAGCTTACTGGTCGGTCCGAGTACGGTTTGCTACTGTTGGTTTGCACCGAACCTGAGAACCAGTTCAACGCCGAATGGCTTCACCGGGATCTCTGGCCGCGCCCGATGCCACAGAGGGATGCGACGTGGTCGATCTTCCTGGCCCGAGATGACTTGAGCGAAGGGGGGGCAGTCGAATCGCTTATCGACTGGGCGTGGCAGGTCGAAGCTGGCGAAGTCGAGGAGCGACGCCATTGGCTTGCTGCAGTCACACTAACTTGGTTTCTGTCGACCAGTAACCGTGCGGTTCGCGACCGTGCCACCAAGGCCTTGGTCAACCTTTTGTCGTCCAAGCTCGCCCATGCCGCCGCTCTGGTCAATGAGTTCGCCGACATCGACGACCCGTATATCTCAGAGCGACTACTCGCGGCGTGCTATGGAGCCGTCATGCAGGGCATAGATCGAACAGGCTGCAAGATGGTCGCTTCGTCGATCTGGAGAAACCACTTTGCTGGCGACCGCCAGCCGCCCTTGCATCTGCTTGCCAGAGACTATGCCCTCGGCGTCCTACTCTACACGCAAGCGGCCGGCCAGTTGCCGCCGGAAGTCGATCTCGATGCATGCAAGGCCAAGCTCTCGTCAGCTTGGCCGCTGGAACCCGTATCGGACGAGGACTTTAATGACTACCGCGGCAAAGGGTATGGGGATTCCATTTACTCTTCGACCGACGAACACGGGGATTTCGGCAATTACACCCTCGGTAGCTGGCTGCACGACATTGCGAACTTGCCGCGAGCGCTTGCTGGCCAAGCTACCCGGGAGCTCTTTGAGAATTGGGAGAGCGCTATGGTGAGGAAGGCAACAATTGAGCAGCAAGAGGCTTACCTCGCCCTCCATCGGATGACAGTCGACTATCGCCTACGCCCGGACCGTGGCTGGTACAGCGATGAAGGCCGGCAGGAATCCGCCCGTTTGTGGGATGCACTAGTGCACGCGAACGAAACCTTCAAAGGTCTGCTTTCCTCCGAGATGCTCGCTGAGTACGCCGAGTTCGCCGAGCAGCACCTGCTCGAAGCAACTCGCATGAATGACGATGACCGGCGACCGCCGGAGGTTGACCGCCGCGTGGTGAGGCGCTGGATTTGCGCACGAGCTCACAGGCTTGGATGGAGCGAAGCACTCTTCGAAAAGTTCGACGAAGGTCCTCATATCTCGCGTGAGCGGATGGGAAACCACCGGGTCGAACGAGTGGGCAAGAAGTACCAGCACATCGCACTGGCTGAAGTCACAGCACGACTGACCGATAACCGCGCAATGTGCTCCTATGAGGATGACGGCAAGCTGCGCGCGTTCGAGTACGGCCCGCATGGCCGTGAGATGAAAAGGGACTTGGACCCCTCGCTTCTTATACGTGGCACGTTGGAATCTGGGTGGTCCTCAACTCCAGTAACCTGGTGGACGCCCACATCACCACGTCTGCCTTCGGGAGACACTGACTTGCTGCTTGCTTGGGTTAATGTCGAGAGCGACTTATGCAACAACGTGAGGGATATTGACGTTGTCAGCCCTGATGGTCATGGCTGGTTGGTAGTGTATGGCTTCCGTCATTGGACTGTTCCCGGTCAGAGCAGGCGCAATCACGCGGACGCTTGGTCGCACATCACATGTCTGGTCACTCGCCTTGGCGCCGGCGCCGCGTTTGCAAACGAACTCCTGAGTAAACAACGCAGTGATGCGACGCGATTGTGGGACGACAGACACTTGAATTCCTTTTTGGGGGAGCATGGATGGCGCGACCCGAAAGACATCAAGCTCACAAAGAACACCCCCGAAAGCATCAGGACCCCGTACTCGGGTATCGTTGAGTCCTTGACGGCCGAAAGCAAAACCAAAGACAACTCGGTCGACGAGTCGTTTACACTTCACTTACCTTCTTCTAGTGTCTTAAGGATGCTTGGCCTGTATCTGCGAAGCGGAAAGACACCGGAGTACGTTGATGCTGCAGGTGTTCTCAGGTGGCAAGACCCGTCAGTGCACACGCGTGGAGTCGGAGCAGGCGTCGTTTCGCGCGATTACTTCCTAGACCGGCTCACACGCGCCGGACTGGAACCCGTATGGGTGCTGGCGGGCGAGAAAAACGTTTATTCTGGTCGAGACATTCGCGGCGGTGACGGATTCGGCGGTTGTCTGTACCACACCACTGTCTTTACGGTGGATTCTGGGGCTTTGACTCCGTTTGGCCAAAAGACAGAATTCCGTGAACCGAGCGCGGAGCAGTTGAAGGCACTGCAAACCAGCTACTTGGGATGCAAAGCTTGATGTTGGGCTTCGCACTGAAGTTGTGCGCCTCACGGTGCGGGTTGTCACCATAGTTGCTGAAAACGGTGCCCCAAGCCACTGCCTCTGCTTGGTCTTGCTTTGTTAGCGTGCCGCTGGCTCAGTTATGAATTGGCATACGGCACCGGTCCGATCGCAATTTTGACTGATGCCTAATTTAAGTATCGCGGACCTACAACGCGCTTCAAGTTCATAGAGGCTGCAAGGAACCTGCCCCTGCTTCTTGTCGGCAGATATGGCAACAATCTAAAGCTGTAAGCATTCGGAAGCTAATGGCCCTGTCTGAGAACACATCGAAGCCCAAAGCGACTCGCCGCGGCAACGCGAAACGCACGCCCGCGACACTTAGGTCGACGAGCGGCGCTGGGTTCGAGTTCGAGGACTTGATAAGCGCCTGGCAGTTGGTGAAGGCCCTGTCAGGTGAGCAGGCACCGGGTATCGGCGGTGTGGTCATGCAGGTCCAAGCCCAAGTTTCGACCTTGGGGTGGCGCATCGACGACCTGCTGCTGACGGTCCAGGGTACCGCGGCGCCGCGGCGGCTCGCGATCTCGGCGAAGGGCAATTTGCAAGTGACCGCAGGTGGCCTCCCCGCTGACTTCGTGACGCGCGCTTGGGAACAGTGGCGTGACCCGCAGGGTCCGTTCGACCGCGCGGCCGACGGGCTGGCTTTGGTCACGCGCGGCACCCATCAGGCGTTCGCCCCGGCGTGGACGGAAGTGAAGAACGCGTGCAGCGGTACGGATTCATCGCTCGCGATGAGCCGCATCCGCAGCAACACTAGGCAGTCCGGCATCTTCGACAGCGTCCGGAAGCCCGGCGGCGCGTCCGACGAGGAGACCATCGAGCTTATTCGCCGCCTGTACGTGCTGCCGACCGACTTGCAGTTCGCGCACTCCGAGAACGAGACCCAGGCCATCACGCAATGCCGTCGCTTGCTCGCGTTCGGCCGTGACGACGAAGCGCAGGCTCTTTGGGAGAGCCTTATCAACGTTGCGAAGGAAGTGCGCCTTCGCAGTGGGACCATCACCGTCCCGGATCTGTTGTCCTTGCTCCGGAGCCGGTTCGGCCTCCGCCATCATCCGGACTTCGAACGTGATTGGGAGACGCTCTTCAACATCACCGCGGACCACAAGGCGCGGATAGAAACGGAGTTACCGTCTGGCTACGCCGTCCCGCGAGCAGCGGAGAAGGCGTCGCTTCAGGCAGCTGTCGCCGACCACCTGGTCACGGTGGTCTTTGGAGAGTCGGGCTCGGGCAAGTCAGCGCTGGTCAAGTCTGTCTTGGATGGCGCTCACCCGTCTTGGAACCAGGTGTGGTTCGGTCCGGAACAACTGAAGACCGCGCTTAGCGCCGCTCGCCGCGGCACCCTCCCTCTGACGCACGAACTCCCGCTGGTGCTGAACGCTACGGTGAAGCTGCAAAACGTGCTGGTCATCGACTCTGCGGAACGCATCGAGGCCGGCGAGTTCGTCGTCATCCGCCAACTGCTTCGAGCTATCCTGCCGAGTGACCGCGAAGAGACCGAAGGCGCTTGGCGGATCGTCATCGTCACGCAGACTCAGAGTTGGGTCGAAGGCGAAGAGACGATACTCGGCGGGCGGAAAGCGCATCTCTTCGAGGTCGAAACGCTCAAGAGCGATGCTGTGAAGCTGGCGCTTCTGCCTTCGCCAACCTTGGGCTGGTTGGCCGCACATGACGACACCATTGCGGCACTGACGAACCTGCGGACTTTGGCATGGGTCATCAAAGCGGGGGCGGCGCTGGGGTCGAACGCCGGTGGACTGGCGTCTCACACCGCCATCGCCGACCGCCTCTGGAAGTATTGGACGAAGGACCGCGCCGACGTGCAGGCGTTGATGATGCGCCTCGCCCAGCGAGAGGCATCGTTCGAGCGTAGCTTCGCGCTGACCGACTTCGAGCCAGCGGACACGGCGACGTTCACGCAGCGGCCCGACGAGCTCCCGCTGCGCCTGAACGAGCGGACCAACCGCATCGAGTTCGAGCATGATCTTGCGGCGGATTGGGCCCGCTTCCAGTTCCTGAAACAGATCTGGACTGACACACCGCAATGGGCCGCCCTGGCCGGCAATCCGCTCTGGACGAACGCGCTCCGAATGCTGGGCCAGTTCCTGCTGCGACAGCCGGTCGAGAATGGCACGGCCTGGGATGTCGCCTTCGGGCCCGCAGAGGCCGCGAAGAACGAACTTGCAGGCGATATCCTCCTTGACGCGCTCTGCTTGGACCCAGACGCCGAACGTTTCCTGACCGAGCGCGTCGACTTCCTGCTCGGCAACGGCACGAAGCACTTTACGCGGCTGCTTCTGCGCTTCCACCACATCGCGACGGTGCCGACCGGCGGTGGAACGGGACTGAGCGCGGATGTCGGCTTGTACATGGAGGCGCACTATCGCTCGATTGTCTTTGGCCGTTGGCCGCCGGTTTTGCGATTCCTCATCGCGCAGCGAGAGCGACTGGCTGGACTGGTTTCATCCGCTCTCGCGAAGGTCATCGAGACCTGGCTGACGAAGACGCCGCTCACGCTGGGCAACGGCAATCGGATGCCTTTCCGCTTGGAGATGGCGGAGATGGCGCTCGCTATGGCTCGGACCGTGCAGGTCGAGAAGGGCCACGGCGTGATGTACCTGATGCATGAGCCGTTGCTGTACACCGCACCACTGGCTGGCGCGGCCGACCTGCCGGCCGAGGTCGGGAACTGGGCGCTCGAACTCGCGGGACGCCGAGATGTCGACGCTGAGGTCAGACGGCGTATCGCCGAGGTTCGGCTACAGAAGGCGAGGGTGCACGCCGAGCGTCTGGAGACCGATGCCAAATACAAGGCGCGGCACGAAGAACGGAAGCGGATGCCGCGCTCCCTTGGGTCGTTCCGTGAGCGATTGCCGCCTTGGCCGCTAGGGACCCGCGACAAGGTCGACATGGATTTCCGGACCGCCTGCATTAAGGAGAACGGCATCCAGTCTCTGATGCGTGCACAGCCTGAGCTGGCGGCAGAGGTCCTGCTCGCGCTCATCATCGAAGAGCAGCCGGAACGGGAGTACGGGGCCAGGCGGTTCGAAATAGACCTCGGCCTCGAGTACCCCCGGGACGCGTACCCGACAGCCTTCTGGAAGAGCCCGTTCTTCCCCTTCTTCCTGTTGGCTCCGGACGTGGCGCTCACTTCGCTCATCGCGCTGGTGAACTTTTGCACGGAGCGCTGGGTGATCGCGGTCATGAAGGGGCAACCCGGCGGGGCTCCCGGGGTAACGCTGCAATTTGCGGACGGGTCGGAGAAGACCTTCCCCGGCTGGTGGCAGGTATTCGGTTGGCCGCAGTCCAATGAGATGCGCAACGGAAACCTGTTCTGCGCGCTCGATGCGTTGGAGCGCTGGCTCACGCTAAGGCTCGACGCGGGTGCGGACATCACTGCTGATATCGAGAGGATATTCAGGGAGGGATACTCAGCGGCACTCGTCAGCGTGCTCATCAACGTTGCCAAGTATCGGCCGTCACTGCTGGCGGGGTCTCTTACAGCCCTTATTACGTTCCCGACCCTGTTCTATTGGGACAGCGACCGCGTGAAGCAGGTCGGCTACAACTTCATCGGGTGGAGCTGGCTCAAGGGCGGCCAGGTGATGTTTGATTTCGCGCGTGATTGGACACTGGCTCCCCATCGCCAGCGGAAGTTTCTCGATGTTGTTGTCGAGCTCCTGTTAGCCGACGACGACGTTGCGCGGCGTCTTCAAACGCTGCTGCCCACTTGGACGCGGCCTGAAGACCCGAAAGATGCTTTGGAGTTCAAGCTTCTCTTCGCCGCGCTCGACCGGGCCAACTATCAGGCCGTCACCGACCCAGCGACGGGTGCGGAGACCAAAGTCCTCGTGTATCCCGAAGAACTTCGGCTCGAGGTATTGTCGTGGCAGACCGACAGCGCGCCAACCCTTGCATACCTTCTCGTGCCGGACCGATGCGAGCAGAGGCTTCGGGGCGGCCAACCACTCACCGACGATGAAGCTTTGTACCTCTTCAATCTGCTCCAGGAGTGTGACGCTGGAGCGGAAGGCGAAGATGAGGACGCGAAATCGAAATGCCGTTTCGCTGCAGCCGGCACGCTCGTCGCATTGAGCGGCGCTTGGCTCGCCCGGAACGCCGAAGCGCGGAAGCACGCGCTCGAAGTCGTGCGCGCCGGTGTCGCGGCAATCGCGTCGACTGGAGAAGAGATTCGCGGGCGGCGCATGGGGAGTCTTCGCGACGAGCTGAAGTTCGTCTCCTATGCGGTCATGCACCTGTGGCTCGCCGGAGGAGATGGCGTTCAGGAATGGGAGACTGCCGTCCTGTGCCTTCTGACGAGCGGCGACACGCGAGCGGCCGCCGTTGTGATCGGCGTCGCACACGCCAATCGAGAGCAGCTTGGCACCGCGTGGTGGCGGCTGCTTCGCGCTGGGCTATTCTGGTCGGGCCTCATCCTGCTCGCTCCACACCACGGCGACGGCGACGATGTGGAGCGCGCCTGGAGGGTTTGGCTTGCGCGACTGCGGCGCTTTCCGCTTCGTGGGCCGAACGCGACGCCGGACGAACTCGATTTCAAGCGTGTCGCTGCGGGCCAAGAACGTTTGGACTTCCAGCGACGCACTCGGCTCTACAATGCCGGCGACCAGGCTTGGCGCGGAAAGCCGGAGCACGAACGAGGTGGTTCGCTAGACGATCACTTCCTCGAAGTCCTGTTTAACTGGCTCATCGAAGGCGGTGGTACTGGCGACCGTGATCTCGACACACGCTTGGCGCTGCGCATCTGGGATTACGACGCCACGCGCGCCGAGGTGCGCCAGAGAGAGCATGGCGAGTACGACTTGCCAAGCCAGAACCTTGGCTACGACATCCTTCTAAAGCTTGGGGCATTGTCGATCGCGGCACCCGCAGGAAAAGAGCGCGCGATTTGGGAGCCCGTTCTCGCCCACGGTCCGGCCGCACATTACGCGCTGCAGCACTTCATTCACGGGTTGTTCCTGCGCCTCGGAAAAGGCGACGACCCGGTGGCATTTGAGCGCGTATGGCGGCCTATCGCGGAGTATGGCCTCGCAGCCGATTGGTCTCAACCGGGCCTCTGGTTCCACGGTGAGCGCTTGATCTGCGACCTGCTTGGCTTCGGGAACGAGGATGCCCTGTCACGGCTACAGTCGGGCGCGGCTCTGCGGATGCAGGATCTCTACAAACGCTGGGCCGCTACGCACCTGACCCACGACGAAGAATGCGTTATCCGTTTCTGCCACTTCCTGACGACGAAGTTCGGAGCCGCGCTTCGGCTTGAAGGGCTGCGCTGGCTTGCCGCCACGCTGACGGAACGCGAGCCTTCCAGTCGCTGGTACCGAGACGGTACGAGCGACGCATTGGTAGAGGTGGTTGCGGCGGCATTGAGTTCGGACGCGCAGGCCCTGTCGCAACACGCTCAGGCGCGGCAGGCGCTTGTTGAGATAGCTGCTGTACTTGCAGCTATGAACATCCCGGCCGCCTTGGCTCTCCAGGAGCGCGTCAAGCTGTTGCGATAGCGGTCGGGAACAGGCTTCACGTGGTCGGTGCGACGACAGTTCGTTCGCCGCCACCTTTCCCACGGCCACGCAGCCCGACCCTCCTTTTTACGACACCACTGAGATCAGCGTCGATACCGCTCAAGATCATTTCACTGATGGCTCTGTGTCGAAGTGAGTACACAATCGGTCTCGAACAATCCGAGCGCCGAAGTGCGCTTGGCTTTGCGTTCTATTTTTGTCGCTCCCGTTAAGAGTCGCGCGTAGGCAGACGATCGCCGTCAATATGAAAATCCACACGCCCCACCCGTTCGACCGCGTGATTGAACTGACGCGCGAGCTGTGCGTTTTTCTTGAAATGTAGCGGTCGATCGGCAGTTTGATCTAGAGCAGCACACAAATGCCCGTGAATCGTTTCGATTTCTGACGAAACGTCTGGAGCTGTTTCGTAATAATCGTTGGCGCCGAAGTCTGCGAATATGTCTATATAAGCGGGGCCGTCTTCCGCCCGTTTAATGTGCGTGTTCAGAAAAGCTGTTAACTTGGTTTCGGGCATCTGTAAGCATTTTCTTCTGATATGTTCCCGAACAGAATTTTCCAAGATGACTCGGGGGCCATCTGCGTGGGTTGACTCGAAAAGATAGGCGTTCACAAACGCGGGACCAAATACCATGGGTGCGCCAGAGTTACCCGATGTCGCGCCGTCCTCGTGGTACAGCAGCCCCTTGGCGACTCCGCCACGGCTAAGGAAGCCCGCCATCAATAACTGTCGACAGATCCTGAAGATGATATAGACGAGAAGTCCGATCTCGCGAATGTCCGGCTTTACCGATATGACGACGCAATCGGAAAATGAAGTCATCCGATCTTCGAAGTCGTTGGCCGTCATGTCCAAGCCAACTTCCTTCGCAAATACCTCTGCCCATGCATCGTTACTAACTGTCAACGCATGATGAATTTTCCGGACGAGATCCGGCTTTCCGGCAGATTTGAAGATGATGTCTTTAAATCCGAGTACGTCGACGAACGCAACGATTCGATCCTCGTATTCAGCGTGCCGTGGAGAGTCCGCGACGAACCCGGACTCGTCTGGCTGCGGCACTGTCGCCTGCGTTTCAACGATCCGGATGTCCGAAACGCTGAGGCCATCCTGCAGAAGGCCGTTTTTTTCTTCTGGGTCGGGCACCGCTCCCCCGCGGATTTAATGCTTAATTAGCGACTTGAAATAAGCTTGAATGCGCACGTCTTCCATCTCGTCAGAACCGGCCGCCCACGCTTCCGCCCAAGGACCATTGGCAACATGCGACATATCCACGAGCTGTGCGCCCGTGTAGCCGCCATATAGTTCGAGCACTTTATCTACGATTTGGCCGGAATCGTTATCCAAGATGTCGCCGCCAGCAGCCACAACCAACGGATGCGACGGCGGAATCGGGTTCGACGAGAACACCTTCAATTTATGATAAACGCTCGGCAAAACCGGACCAAACTTCCACGCGGCGAAGTTCTCGTCGACCAAAGGAGCACCCCTAAGTGCCAAATGCCATCCGTGGCAGAAATAGGCGAGCTTCTGGACCGACAAATTAGTCAACAAACGGCCGCGCGCGCCCGATCGACGGATGATCTCGCCGGCGAGTTGCAATGCTGAAACCGTCATTTTCATTCCCCATGGTTCGTCGTGGACGTACGACCTTCATCAGCACTGTATGAATGTACAGTAATTCTTCAAGTCTTTGTTGTTGATACCACAACGGGCGCCCTATGTAAACCTCATAGGGCGCCCGTTGTGGTGAGCGGAGGGTAGCGGATCGGCCATGGCCTGTCAAGGACTGGGTGGTTAATGCGCCCGTGCGAAAGCTCGCTCTAGTTCGCCTACGATGGTGACGCGCTAGATCGTGGCAGGATCGAATCAAGAACAAAACGTAGCTTCTGAGCCACATTGGCGGCAAGGCGCTGAATTTGTCAGCTTGCTGTAGCAAGCACGAAGGGTTGTGCTTTGATGGCGAGGTCAGGCTACCAACGATGGGGGCATTTATGGGGGCATCTTTCGAATTATTGAAAGATACTTCCTTGTTGGGTAAGGGTTGCATGAATTAGTTGTGGTGTCCTCCTCCCAACGAATTCGAAGGGTTACAGGTTCGCCTGTAACCCTTTTTGCTTTGGCGGCCGCGAACCCGTATCGCCGGCCGCGTCAGAACTGCGTGAGGCCGCCGTCCACCACCAGCTCGGTTCCCGTCGTGTACGAGGCGTCGTCGCTTGCCAGGAACAGCGCCGTTTTCGCCACCTCGGCCGGCTCGCCGAAGCGCCGCAGCGCGATCTGTTGCTGCAGGCCCGCCGCGACGCCCGACAGTTGCGCGTCGCTGAGCCCCATCTTCCCGTAGAACGGCGTCGAGATCGCGCCAGGGCTGATCGCGTTGACGCGGATGCCGCGCGGCGCGAGTTCGGCGCCGAGCGTGCGCACCAGCGAGCGCGAGGCGGCCTTCAGCGCCGCGAGGATCGACAGCCCCGGCTTGCCGACCGCGTTCAGGAACGAGGTCGTGACGATGATGCTGCCGCCCGCCGGGATCAGCGGCGCGGTCTTCTGGATCGTGAAGAACGTGCCGCTGAAGTTCAGCGCGACGGCGTCGTCGAGATAGGCCGGCGTGATCGCCTCGAGCGGCGCGACCGTGCCGGCGCCGGCGTTCGCGAACACCACGTCGATGCGGCCGAATTTCTCGTGCGTGGCCGCCACGGCCCGTTCGATCTCGTCGACCCGACGCAGGTCGGCTTGCAGCAGCAGCGCCTCGCCGCCGAGTTCGCGGCCGGCCGCGGCCAGGCGTTGCGCGTTCGCGCCGACGATCGCGAGCTTCGCGCCCTCGGCACGGAACCGCTTCGCGGTTTCAAGGCCGATGCCGGTGGTGCCGCCGGTGATGAAGGCAACCTTGCCGTTCAGTTTCATGGTGGATTTCCCTGTTCGAAAAAATCTGGATGACTAACTATTGGTAGCCGGCCGGTCGCGCTTGGCGAGACGGAACGGTCCGGTCGGAGCACCAGCGCGCGGCGAGCTGTGGATCGTCGGCGGTTCGCCGTTTTCGGCCCGCCTCGCGTTGGCATGGGACGAATCATGCCGTTCGCCGAAAGATGGGGGAATCCATCGGCGATGCGCAACATCTAACCGGAATTCGGTGAGGTAAGCCGATGCCGGTCTCGCCTGGCACGCGACCGCGCGAGCGCGGCAGCGGTTATGCTGGCGGCTGCCTCACACCCGCCTTCCCCATGACACGCCTACTCGACGAACGGGAGCTGACCGGACGCGCCCGCACGCATGTCGTCCAGTACGACGCGCCGCGTTTCGCGGCCCAGCCCGAAGCGGCCGAAGCGTTCCTCGCGATGCGCGAGGCGGCGCGCGGCGACGGCATCGACCTGCTGCCGTACAGCAGCTTCCGCGACTACCGCATGCAGCTGCGCATCTGGAACGCGAAGTTCAGCGGCCGGGCGCCGCTCTACGACAGGGACGGCCGGCCCCGCGATTTCGCGGCGCTCTCGCAGGCGCAGATCATCGACTGCATCCTGAACTGGTCGGCGCTGCCGGGCGGCAGCCGGCACCAGTGGGGCACCGAGATCGACGTCGTCGACGGCGCCGCGATGCCGCCCGGCTACCTGCCGAAGCTGTTGCCGGAAGAGGTGCGCCCCGGGGGCATTTTCTCGCGCCTGCACCGCTGGCTCGACGAGCACGCCGCGCGCTTCGGCTTCTTCCGGCCGTACCGGCGGGATCAGGGTGGCATGTATCCGGAGCCATGGCACCTCAGCTACGCGGCGCGGTCGGTGCCGGCGCTCGCGCAGGTCACGCCCGACTTGCTGACGCGCGTCACGCAGGACGCCGAGATGCTCGGCAAGGCGCTGGTGCTGGAGCGGATTCCCGAGATCTATCGGAGACACATTCTCAACGTCGCGGCCCCGGACGAAATCTGAGCGCGTCCCGTCCGCGCGGCGATCGGGAATCTGGCCCACTCAAATAGAAATGATTCTCGTTTACAAGTTACAATCGCTCCCGAATCATCCGTCCCGGCACCGGGGCAATCGGCATCAACATGCTACGGGGGAGTCGTCGATGCAGTTCAAACATTGTTTCGTCCGGTACGTGGTGCCGGCGATGCTGGCCAATACCTGTCCGGTCGCGCTGGCCGGGACCGCGGCCGGCGAGGCGGCCGTGCCGCGCGAGTCGGCCTTGCGCCGCGAGCAGACGTTGAAGGCGGTGTCGGTCACCGCGAACCGGCTCGGCGCCACGAGCGTGAACCGGATGGCGGCGTCGGTGTCGGTGATCACGAGCGACGATATCGACGACGACAACGCGAAGGACGTCAAGGACGCGCTGCGCTACGAGCCCGGCGTCGAGGTGCGGCGCCAGGCCTACCGCCCGTCGGGCGTCGCCAGCGGGGCGGGCCGCGGCGGCAACGAGGGGATCAATATCCGCGGGCTCGAAGGCAACCGCGTGCTGATGCTCGAGGACGGCATTCCGCTGCCGCAGTCGTTCGAGTTCGGCTCGGGCGCGGCGGGCCGCGGCGACTACCTGAACACGGATCTCTACGAGCGCATCGAGGTGCTGCGCGGCCCGACCTCGGTGCTGTACGGCAGCGACGGCCTGACGGGCGCCGTCAACTTCGTGACGAAGGACCCGAAGGATCTGCTCGCGATCCATCACAAGAAGACCTATTTCTCGCTGAAGAGCGGCTACGACTCGACCGATCGCAGCTGGGGCTCGACGGCGATGGCCGCGTTCGGCGGCGAACGCGTGCAAGGGATGATCGCGCTGAGCGGGCGCCACGGCCACGAAACCGACAATCGCGGCGACGTCGGCGGGCTCGGCGCGGCGCGCTCGAAGCCCGATCCGCTCACCTACAACAATCGCGACGCGCTCGGCAAGATCGTGTTCCGGCTCACGCGCGAGGACACGCTCAAACTGACCGCCGAGACGCTGAACAACACCAATCTCGGCGACGGCCTGTCGCAGCTGGGCGGCGCCTACACCTGGGGCGGGCGCGCTTCGCGTGACTACGCGGCGGACCGCTACGTGACCGGCAACGACGTGCAGAGCAACCGCGTGAAGCTCGACTACGATCACCGCGACGACACGAATCCGTATTTTCAGCAGCTGCATGCTTCGGTGTACTACCGAAACGCACAGACGCATCAGACGCTCGACATCGGCGGGATCGGCGCCGCGGGCGCCACGGCGAGCCGCGCGCGCGTGAACGACTACCGCGACACCATCGTCGGCGGCAATCTCGTGGCGGACAGCAAGTTCGCCACCGGCGCGGTGAATCACCAGCTCACCTATGGCTTCGACCTGAGCCAGTCGCATTTCAGCACCGCGAGCTCGGCGGCGGGCGAATGGGTGGGGGGCGACGACGGGTATCCGGAGGTGTTTCCGAAGACCTCGCAGACGGCGTTCGGCGCGTTCCTGCAGGACGACGTCCGCTGGCGCCGGCTCAGCGTGCTGCCCGGCGTGCGCTTCGACTATTTCAGCATGACGCCGCATCCCGATGCGACCTACGCGAGCGCCACCTCGGCGTCGACCAAGCCGACCACCGGGCTCACCGGCAACGCGGTATCGCCGCGCCTCGCGCTGCTCTACGAGCTGACGCCGGCCCTCGTGCCCTACGTGCAGTACGCACGCGGCTTCCGCGCGCCGTCGGCGTACCAGGTGAACAGCTACTACAACCCGGCCGGCGCGTATGGCCTGTTCTACCAGCAGGTCGGCAACCCGAACCTGAAGCCCGAGACCAGCAACACCTTCGAGCTCGGCCTGCGCGGCAAGGTCGGCATCGGCGCCGGCCACGTCAGCTACAGCCTCGCCGGCTTCGCCGGCCGCTACAACGACTTCATCGACACGCGCGTGGTGGGCGGCAGCGTCACCTCGGCGACCGATCCGTACACGGTGCAGTACGTGAACTTCTCGAAGGCCTCGATTCGCGGCATCGAGGCGAAGGCGGACTGGCTCGTCAACGACAACCTCGAACTGAAGGGCGGGCTCGCCTACATCAAGGGCACCGAGACGCGCGACGGCGTGACCACCGGGCTCGACACCGTGCCGCCGCTCGCGGTCGTGCTCGGCGTGCGCTACACGGGCGGCGAGCGCTGGTTCGCGGGCGTCGACCTGACCTACAACTCGCGCAAGCACAAGTCCGACATGTCCGACCCGACCTTCTTCTCGACGCCGTCGTACACGATTCTCGACCTGCACGCGGGCTACAAGGTCTCGCGCCACGTCAGCGTGACGGCCGGCATCGACAACCTGTTCGACCGCAGGTACTGGGTCTGGAACGACGTGCGGGGCATCCGTGACAGCGACGGCGACGCGAAGATCGCCGCGCTGACGGCACCGGGTCGCAATTTCAACGTCGGGATGAAGATCGATTTCTGATCGGCCGGCGGCGCCACCGGTGCGGCGCCGCGCATCCCGTTTCCAAGGACGACATCATGGCAACTCCATCCACCCTGCCGCCGCGGCGCGACGCGGCCGCGCTAGCCGCGCTGCGGCGCGATTTCACCCGGCTGCGCACCGAGCGCAGGCTGCGCCATCGCGATGCGGCCGCCGCGCTCGGCGTGAGCGAAGGCGAGGCGCTGGCCGCATTCGTCGGCGAGCGCGTGGTGCGGCTCGACGCGCGCTTCGTCGAACTCTACGAGGCGCTCCCGCGGCTCGGCAACGTGATGACGCTGACGCGCAACGAGGCGGCGGTTCACGAGAAGATCGGCCGCTTCGAGAACATGAGCCACGACGGCACGATCGGGCTCGCGCTCGGTGAGGCGATCGACCTGCGGATCTTCTACGCGAAATGGGCTTCGGGCTTCGCGGCACGCGAGACGGCCGGCGACGGCGAGCGCAGGAGCCTGCAGTTCTTCGACGCGCACGGCACGGCAATCACCAAGGTCTACCTGCGCGAGGACAGCGATCACGCCGCATTCGACGCGCTGGTGGCAAGCCACGCGGCGCGGCCGCAGGTGGCCGGGCTCGCGGTCGAGCCTGCCGCGGCGCCGGCCGCGCGCCGCGACGACGTGGAGATCGACGTGGCCGGCCTGCGCGCGGCGTGGGACGCGATGCAGGACACCCACGAATTCTTCGGCATGCTGCGCCGCTTCGGCACGGCGCGGCTGCAGGCGATGCGGCTCGCCGGCACTTCGCGCGCCGTGCCGCTCGCGGCCGGCGCGACGGCCGCCCTGCTCGGTGACGTGGCCGCGAGCGGCCTGCCGATCATGGTGTTCGTCGGCAGCGCCGGGATGATCCAGATCCATACCGGGCCGATCCGCAAGGTGGTGTCGATGGGGCCGTGGCTCAACGTGATGGATCCGGCGTTCAACCTGCACCTGCGCGCCGACCTGGTCGACAGCGCCTGGGCGGTGCGCAAGCCGACCCGCGACGGCGTGGTCACCTCGGTCGAACTGTTCGACGCGCGGGGCGAGACCATCGCGATGCTGTTCGGCGCGCGCCGGCCCGGCGTGCCGGAGCTCGAAGGCTGGCGTGCCGCGGTGGCGCGGCTCGCACCGGCGGCCGACCTGCGCGAGGAGGTGCCGGCATGAGCCGCGATCCGTCCGACGTCGGTCGGCGCCGCTGGCTGCGAGAATCGACCGCGCTCGTGCTCGGCGTGACGGTGGCCGCCTGGGGCCTTCGCGCGGCGGCGGCGTCGATCAATCCCGGCTCGGCGAGTGCGTCGGCGGGTGCAGCGGCAGGGGCGTCGGCAGGCGCGCCTGCCGCGGTCCCGCCGGGGCGCGTCGTCGTGATCGGCGGGGCACTCGGCGAGATCGTCTACGCGCTCGGCTGCGAGGGTCGGCTGGTCGGCACCGATACGACCTGCACGTTCCCGCCGGCGGTGCGCGCGCTGCCGAAGATCGGCTACCAGCGCACGGTGTCGGCCGAAAGCCTGCTCGCGCTGCGTCCCGACCTCGTGCTGGCCTCGGCGGAGGCGGGGCCGCCCACGGCGCTCGATCAGGTGCGGCAGGCGGGGGTGCGGGTCGAGCTGTTCGCCGAGCGGCACGACCCGTCCTCGACGCGCGACAAGATCACCGGCATGGCGGCGGCGCTCGGCGCGCAGGCGGCGGGCCGAGCGCTGGCGGCGAAGTTCGACCACGACTGGGCGCGCGCGATGGCCACCGCGGCTCCGCCGCCCCTGCGCGTGCTGTTCGTGATGGATCCGGTGGGGCGCCAGCCGATGGTGGCGGGCCGGCATACGGGGGCCGACGCGATGCTGCGCTACGCCGGCGTGACGAACGTGATCGGCGACGCCGACGGCTACAAGGTGCTGACCTCGGAGGCGCTGGTGGCCGCCCAGCCCGACGTGGTGCTGACCACCGACGATACCTTGCAGGCGGTCGGCGGCCCGGCGCGCCTGCTGGCCACGGCCGGGTTCTCGATGACGCCGGCCGGCCGCGCGTCGCGCGTGGTGTCGCTCGACTCGCTGTTCCTGCTCGGCTTCGGGCCGCGCATGCCGGAGGCCGTGATCGCGCTGCGGCGCAGGCTGGCCGCGGCCTGAGGCGCCACGGCATGGTGCGCGCGCGGTCGGAACGGCGGTCGGGCGGCGCGGCCGACGCACTTCAGATCGGCCGCATCGGTTCGGCCGGCGGCATCTCGCAGCCCGCCATCGGCGCCGCGAACGCCTGGCGGCGCGCCGGCCCGGCTCAGGCCGAGATCACGGCGCGGTTGCGTCCGCCGCGCTTGGCCTGATAGAGCGCGGCGTCGGCGGCCTCGATCAGCGCCGTGGTCGATCCGCTCGGCGTGGCGATCGTGCAGGCGCCGCCGATGCTGACCGTGACGATGCCGTCGGCCGCGCCGCCCGTATGCGGCACCTGCATGGCGGCCACCTCGAGGCGGATCTTCTCGGCCACCAGGCGCGCGCCGCCGGCCGGCGTGCCGGGCAGCACGACGCCGAACTCCTCGCCGCCGAAGCGCGCGGCGAGATCGCCGGGCCGGCTCATGCAGCGTTGCAGCGCGGCGCCCACCTGCCGCAGCACGTCGTCGCCGGCCACGTGGCCGTAGGTGTCGTTGTACTGCTTGAAGCGGTCGACGTCGATCATCAGCATCGACAGCTCGGCACCCTCGCGCAGACTTTTGCGCCATTCCCCGTCGAGATAGGTATCGAGATAACGTCGGTTCGGCAGCGAGGTGAGGCCGTCCGACTGCGAGAGCCGTTCGAGTTCGCGATTCGCGATCAGCAGTTCCTCCTGCGACTGTCGCAGGGCGCGGTACGCCGTGTTCAGCTGCAGCAGGTTCACGTAGGCGCGTGAGTGATAGCGGATCCGCGCGACCAGCTCGACGCGGTCGGGTAGCTTGATCAGGTAGTCGTTCGCGCCGATCTCGAAGGCGGCCTGCTTGATGCGCGGCTCCTCCTTGGTGGACAGCACGATGATCGGCACGTCGCGCAGCTCCGGCGTGCGGCGGTATTGCTGCACGAGCGTGAGGCCGTCGATCTCGGGCATCACGAGATCCTGCAGGATCAGCGTCGGCTTGGTCTGGCGCGCGGTGTCGAGCGCCTGCGCCGCGTGCTGGCAGTAGCGCAGCTCGATGCCGGTTTCGCCGGCCAGTGCCTGACGCACCGCCTCGCGCACGATCGGCTGATCGTCGACGAGCAGGACCACCGCCGTATCGGATGTCGCGGAGTGGGCAGGCAATGCGCGCCGCGCCGCCTCGAGCACGGCGTCGTCGCCCTGCGGGCCGCTGCCCGACTCCTCGGGCCGATGGTTCGGCGCGCCGGCCGGTTCCAGTTCCATGCGTGGTTTCCTTCAGAATGCGCAATGCGTTGCCGGGCCCGGCGGGCAACCTGCCGATCTCCGCGCCGGCGCCGGCGCACGCGGCGTCGGGCCGCTGCATCCGCGTGCCCGGCTCCAGGCACGGAGGGCGGGGCAGGTGGATGCGGCCGGGGAGGATCGGGACGAATGCCGGTAGCCGGTGGATCGATGCCCGATATACGTGGGCGCCGCCGTACCGGATGCGAAAGCGTCGTCGCGTCGGGCCGGCGGCCGGCGCGCCGTGCGTCCTCGGACCCACCGGTCGCCTCGCACAGTCGCGGCGGCGCCGCTCGCCCGCGGGGCCGCGCGGCTGTCACCGCTCGGCCCGGTCGGGGTACGCGGGTTTTCCTGGCCGCCGGGAATGCATTGTAGGCTGCACCGGAAAAGCCCGCAGCGGATTTGCGGCAGGCGGGCGGCGGTGGCGCCGCGCGCACGGTGCCTGCCCACAGCCGCCTGGGGACAAGTGCTGTGCGTCGCGACCTGTGCCGGAGGCAGCGGACGCCGCGCGTTCAGACCGAGCAGCGCGCGAGGTGGAAGCGCAGCGTCGCCTCGTCGGGCTCGCCGTCGCCGCTGCGCGGCGGGTAGACGGCGATCGTCGTGCCGGCCGCGGCGTTGCGTTCGAGCGTGATGCGCCAGTCGTCGGCTTCGGAGTGCGGGCCGACCAGTACCGTCGCGACGGCGCCCTGCCGGTTGACGCGCGAGCGCGACAGGCGGCTGGACAGGCATTGCTCGATCTGGGGCGCGGCCAGCGCCGACGACACGTAGATCATCGCGCCCGGCGGCGTGCCGATCGCGGCGGCCTGGGATTGGGCGAGCGGGCGCGGGCCGTCGCTGCTGCTGCCGCAGCCGGCCAGCGCGGCGGCCGTGCCGGCGAGCAGCGCACAGGCCGCGATTCGTTTCGGTGCATTCATCAATGGCTTCATTCTCGGGTGCGGGTCCGTCAACGCATCGTCGGCCGGCGCCCCGAAGCGGCCGTCGGCCAACGATGTCGGGGCAGGCTAGCAAGCGTGGCGGGTCGAGGATGTTAAAAATTGTGTTTGCACGGCGTCTCGCGTAGGATGCGCCGCTTTTGTCGGGCGAACGTAAGCGCATCGGAAGTTCGTGCCGACCGTCCGATCAGCCCCCGAAACGTGCCTTTCGCGTATCTCGTAAAACAATGCCACGCCTTACGCTTGGGCATTCCCTTATGTCTGAATATCTCATATTGCGTATGCATTTCGGCATGCCTATCGTTCGGAATGGCGCGCCGGAATCGGGGCAGCGCATTCCGGGCGTTCAACAATATGAATCAGTAATTCCTATGCCGAGACCATCCGGCGCGAAGGCACGCGCAGGCCACAACAAGATTTGCAACGGAGACGACCATGAGTAGTGTCATCGAGCCCGCCGGTAGCGCGGGCACCCCGTCCTTCCTGTCCAAGGAAGCGACGATCGCCCGTCCGGGGTTCTCGCGATGGATGGTGCCGCCCGCGGCGCTCGCGGTCCACCTCTGCATCGGGCAGGCTTATGCGTTCTCCGTGTTCAACGGTCCGCTCACGAAGGTGATCGGCATCACGTCGTCGGCCGCTGGCGACTGGACGCTCACCACGCTCGGCTGGATTTTCTCGCTCGCGATCGTGTTTCTCGGCCTGTCGGCGGCGTTCGCCGGCAAGTGGCTCGAGCGCGTCGGCCCGCGCCGCACCATGCTGACGGCCGCCTGCTGCTTCGGCGGCGGCTTCATCGTGGCGGCGATCGGCGTCTGGCTGCACCAGATCTGGCTGCTCTATCTCGGCTACGGCGTGATCGGCGGGATCGGCCTCGGGCTCGGCTACGTGTCGCCGGTCTCGACGCTGATCCGCTGGTTCCCGGACCGCCGCGGCATGGCGACCGGCATGGCGATCATGGGCTTCGGCGGCGGCGCAATGATCGCCGCGCCGCTGTCGGTGGCGCTGATGAATCACTTCAAGAGCGCGACCAGCGTGGGCGTGGCCGAAACCTTCGTGGTGCTCGGCATCGCCTATTTCATCTCGATGACGATCGGCGCGTTCGCGATCCGCGTGCCGGCGCCGGGCTGGAAGCCGGCCGGCTGGGAGCCGCCGGCGCAGTCGACCAACAAGATGATCACCTCGCGCCACGTCCATATCGACCAGGCGCTGAAGACGCCGCAGTTCTACCTGATCTGGCTGGTGCTGTTCCTGAACGTGACGGCCGGCATCGGCATCCTCGGCCAGGCTTCGGTGATGATCCAGGAAAGCTTCAAGGACACCGTGTCGGCCGCGGCGGCCGCCGGCTTCGTCGGCCTGCTGTCGCTGTTCAACATGGGCGGGCGCTTCGTGTGGGCGTCGGCGTCGGACTGGGTGGGCCGCAAGAACACCTATTTCATCTTCTTCGTGCTCGGCGCGGTGCTCTACTACTGCGTGCCGCAGTTCGCGGCGGGCGGCCACATCGCGCTGTTCGTGCTGGCCTACGGCGTGATCCTGTCGATGTACGGCGGCGGCTTCTCGACCGTGCCGGCCTACCTCGCCGACATGTTCGGCACTGCGTTCGTGGGCGGCATCCACGGCCGCCTGCTGACGGCCTGGGCCGCGGCCGGCGTGGCCGGCCCGGTGCTGGTCAACTACATCCGCGCGTACCAGGTGGGCCATGGCGTGGCGAAGGCCGACGCCTACACGATGACGGTTCACCTGATGGCGGTGCTGCTGGTGGTGGGCTTCTTCTGCAACCTGCTGGTCCGGCGCGTGGCCGATCAACACTACATGTCCGACGCGCAACTCGCGGCCGGCAAATAAGGAGACCGTGATGACCGAACTCTCGACCCGCAGCGGCGGCAGCGAGCACCCGACCAACAAGGGCCTGCTCGTGGTGTTCTGGCTCTACGTGCTGATTCCGCTGGTGTGGGGCGTGTTCAACACGCTCGCCCAGGCGCTGAAGCTGTTCCAGTAAGCGGCGCCCGCCGGCCCTGGCCGGCCTCGCCCGAGGAAGTCCCGTCCGCTCGCGCGGCGGGACTTTTTTCATGGTGGTGGACGGCTTCGTCCGATTTCGCCCGACCGGGCAAAGATCGCGCAGCTGTGCTTTACTTCCCCGCTTGAGGAAACGAGGAGCGAAGGGATGGATATCGGATTTGTCGGGCTCGGCGAAATGGGCAGCGCGATTGCCGCGAACCTGTTGAGGGCGGGCCACCGCGTGCGGGTCTGGAACCGCTCGCCTGAGAAGGCCGCGCCGCTCGTCGCGCAGGGCGCGCAATTGGCGGCCACGATCGAGGACGCCTTCGCCGGCGACCTGGTGCTGTCGATGCTGGCCGACGACGCGGCCGTGCGCGGCGTGTTCGACGCGGGGCTGCTGGAGCAGGCGCCGCGCGGGCTGATCCACGTGAACATGGCGACCATTTCGGTCGCGCTGGCCGAGCGGCTGGCGCACGCGCATGCCGAACGCGGCCTGCACTACGTGGCGGCGCCGGTGCTCGGGCGCCCGAACGTGGCCGCGCTGGGGCAGCTGACGATCGTCGCGGCCGGTCCGGCCGAGGCGATCGACCGCGTGCAGCCGGCCTTCGACGTGATCGGCAAGAAGACCTGGCGGCTCGGCTCGCTGCCGCAGCACGCGAACGCGGTGAAGCTCGCGGCAAATTTCTCGATCGCCTCGGCGATCGAGACGATGGGCGAGGCCGCCGCGATGCTGGTCGGGCACGGCGTGGCCGTCAGCGACTACATCGACGTGATCACCAACAGCATCCTGCCGGGGCCGGTCTACCAAGGCTACGGCACCATGATCGCCGAGCGCCGCTACGAGCCGGCCATGTTCAAGGCGCGGCTCGGGCTGAAGGACGTGCGGCTCGCGCTCGAGGCGGCCGACGCGGTGTCGGTGCCGATGCCGGTTGGCAGCGTGCTGCGCGACAACCTGATCGACGCGATCGCGCACGGCGACGGCGAGCGCGACTTCGCGGTGCTGGGCGAGGTGGCCGCGCGCCGCGCGGGACGCTGAGCGCGGGCGGGGCGCGGCGCCGTTCGCGCGCCGCCACGACCGGTGCGTCGGGCACGCGCCTCGTCGGGTTCGCCGGCGGGGCGGCCCGTATCATCGTGATCCGCCGGCCGGCGGCCCGAGGTGCCGCCGGCCGTGTTTTTCTTGCATGACGAGGTATCGATGAGTTTGCATACGTGGGGTCTGTTCCTGGCGACGATGTTCGTGGTGTCGGCGATGCCGGGGCCGAACATGTTGCTGGTGATGTCGCACGGCGCGCGCTACGGGATGCGCCGGTCGGCGGCCACCATGGCCGGCGCGCTGCTCGCGCTGGTGCTGATGTTCCTGGTGTCGGCGGCCGGGCTCGGCGTGTTCCTCGAAGCGTGGCCGCGCATGTTCGACGCGTTGCGGCTGGCCGGCGCCGCTTATCTGATCTACCTCGGCGTCAAGGCGTGGCGCGCGCGCGTGGACGATGCGCGGGCCGTCGACGCGGCCGCCGCGGCGCCGGCCGCGTTCGCGACGCCCGGCGCGCTGTTCCGCAACGGCTTCCTGGTATCGGGCAGCAACCCGAAGGCGCTGCTGTTCGCGGCGGCGCTCACGCCGCAGTTCATCGATCCGGCCGCGCCGAAGCTGCCGCAGTTCGCGTCGCTGGTCGTGACGCTGGCGATCTGCGAGGTGAGCTGGTATCTCGTCTACTGCGGGTTCGGCACGCGGATCGGCGCGACGCTCAAGAGCGCGCGCGTGGTGCGGATCTTCAATCGCCTGACGGGCGGCGTGTTCGTCGGCTTCGGCGCGGCGATGGCGCTGGTGCGCCACTGAGCCGGGCGCCGGCGCCGGCGTCAAAAGACAACCCCGCTGCACGCGTCGCGCAGCGGGGTTTTTTCATGGGTGACTGTCGGAGGTCGATCGTGCCCCATCGATACCGTGCCGACTCCGCAACAACCCGCAAGGGAAAATCCTTATTTTCTGTATGGAAATGTTGCGTTGCGTCATCGGCTCGGGTATAGTTGGAACTGTCTCCTCCATGTCTCCTCTGATATGGATTCAGCCCGCCTTTTCAGGCGGGCTTTTTTTCGTCCATCGCTTTCGTCGGACGATCTCCCGGCCGCCCCGCGTCAGAACTTGTACGACAGCGCGAGGTAGCTGATGATCGGGTTCGCCTTCAGGTCGCCCTTCGTCTCGGCGAGCGTCGAGCCGTCGGCCGCCTTGATCGTCACGGTCGAGGTGGTCTTCAGCGGGATGTAGGTCACCGATGCGATCAATCCCCAGTGCTCGCTGATCGAGTAGGTCAGGCCCGCGTTGAACACGGGCTGCCACGACGACGACGCCTTCGCCGACACCTGCGTGGTGCCGGGCTTGCCGGCGCCCGCCGCGAGGATCGAGCCGAGGTTGTCCTGCGTCTGCTTGATGAAGTTGTTGCTGAGCTGCAGGTCGCTGAACCAGTTGTACGACACGCCGACGCCGACGAACGGCCGCAGCTTCGCGTTGGCGTTCGCGAAGTAGTACTGCAGGATCACGGCCGGGCTCCACTGGCGCACGCTCTTCACGATCGGGTTGACCGCGCCGAGCTCGATGTTCTGCGTGCCGAGCGCGCCGGCCGGCCCGGGCGGCACGATCGTGCCGCTGCCGGACACCTGGAATACCGGCGGCACGCCGGCCACCGAGGTCACCGCGACGTGGTCGGTGAAGAAGTGGCTGATCGTCAGGCCGAGCGTGTCCGAGTTGTTGGTGCTGAGCCCGGTGCCAGGCGAATTGAACGAGGGCGGCAGGCTCAGTGGCGTGTTGATCGGCGTCGGCGCCACGTTGGTGGTCAGCGACGTGCTGCTCTGGACCGGCGCGATGTGAAACCAGCCGAGGCCGATCACGTTGCTGCCGGCGCTCTGCGCGTGGGCCGCGCCCGCCGCGAGGCCGGCGGCGAGCGCAAGTGCGGCGCGAAGAAGGGTCTTGTTCACGGGCAATCCTCTACGCTTATTGGACGAATGCGCCGACCGTGAAATACGGCGACGTCGCGTTGTTGTTGTCGAGGAAACCGAACACGCCACCCGTGAAGATGAACTTGCCGGTCGGCGTGGTGCTGGTCGAGCCCGCATGAACCGTGGTGACCGTGCCCGGCGTGGCCTGCGTGTAGTCGAGGTTCAGCGCGGTCGCGAGCGAGGCCTGCGAGGCGTTGAACGGATCGAGCTGGGTGGCCTGGGCATTGACGAGCGCGGTGGTGCGATAGTCGAACTGGCTGTCGACGCCGATGTACTCGCCGTTCTGCGAGCCGAGCGCGATGGTGGTCTGCGGCGCCATGAGCGAGATGCCCGACTCGTCGTCGGCGACGAGGCCCGGCACGCCGTTCGCGTCGGGCAGCGGATTCGGGTTCGCCACGCCGGTGCGGATCATGATCGGCACCAGCTGGTTGCGCAGCTTGCCGACGATGAGATAGCCCTTCGCCTGCGCGCCCGAGGCCGTCAGCGTCGGCTTCACCTGGCCCTGGTAGTTGTTGGTCACGAACGCGCCGCTGCCGTCCGGCGACGGCACGAAGTTCGAGCCGAGCTGCTGGCAGGTGCCGGCGTTGATGCCGGTGGTGTCGCAGCGCTGCCAGCTGCCGTCGGCGTTGATCGTGACCTTGCCGTCGATGGTGGTCGGCATGAAGTTCTGCGACGGCACCTGCGCGTAGCCGACCTGGCTGTAGGTGCCGGCCACGTTCGCGATGTTGGTCTCGATCGACGAGAAGCCGATGAACGGGTAGTACGGGAACGTCGTGTCGGGCACGGCGCCCACGCCGATCACGCCGGCGAACTGGATCCGCGCGCCGGGAATGGTGCCGCCCGCCACGCCGAAGCCGACGAACACGCGCGCCGGGCGCGCCGGGTCGAGGCTCGCGCCGTTGAGCTGGTAAGCGCAGTTGTTCAGCTTCGCGGTAGGCAGGCCGGTCTCGTGGGTGAGCGTGCCGCTCACGGTGGTGCCGGCGCGCGTCGGCGTGACGGTGCCCGTCGTGGCCGGGATCGGCGATTCGATATAGGAGATTTGCCAGGTCAGCTTCTGCGTGTCGAGCTGCAGTTTCACCAGCTCGCCGTCGCCGCCGCCGCCGGTGTAGACCGTGCTGTAGTCGAGCGACGACGGGCACAGCCCCGGCTCGGTGGCGGCCAGCGCCGTGGTCGGTTGGTCGTCGGCGCCCCCGCAAGCCGACAACAACGGCACGGCGACTGCCGCCGTGACCATCAAGAGATTCCGCTTCATTTCGCTCCTCCAGGATTGTCTTGTTGGTGGCGGCCGGCTCCCTGTCGACCGCTTCTTTGGTAACCCTCGCGTGCTGCCGTCCGGCTAGCCGGTTGCTGCGCCGGGGCCGGCGTGCGGCCCCGGCGACGCCCCCGACTCCGGCGTTGCCGCCGGCTCCACGCCCCCGTTGATCTTGCGTACCGCCTCGCGCGCGGGCGCGGCGAGTGCGTTGTGACGCGCCGTGGCGCCGCCGGCGTGTCCCGGCCCGGTCGATCGGTCGGCCCGCGACGGCTGCGGCGCGCGCGCGCTCCGGTTGACCATGGCGGGCATCGTTTCGGATGCCTGAACATTGGCCGTGGACCGGTGCAAATCCTGGTAAGTGCGTTGAGAGAGCGGGCGATGGTCGACGCCGTGGGTATGGCGTGCTCGACATGCGTCGGGGCGGTCCGAGACCGGGCGTGCCGGCCACGGGCGCGGCGCGGCGCCGGCGGCAGCCGGGGATGCGTCGATCCCCGCTCCTGCAGCGGCCAGCAAGGGGCTCGGCGCGCTGGCCACGGCCAGCCCCTCCCACAAGGCGTATGACATGCCTCCGTCTCCGGTGTAATTGTGCGATGTAATTTCGCCGCGCGCCAATCGGCTGTCAATTGATGGAACCGTCTAAAAAACATGATTTAAACGGGATGCGTTCGATAAAACCCCGCGAGGACGGGCCGGGAGCGGGGAATTGAAACGAAATCGGTGTTTGAAATTACCCTCCAAACCCGTTGCCGGCGTGCCGCCGGGTGCCGAGCCGTGACGCGCCGATGCTTGCGGGGCAAGGCTCGGGCGCCGCAACTCAGGTGTATCCCTATTCGGGATATTCACGATTGGGGAAATGATTGAATTACGCCGGATTTGCTGGCGAATCGAAGGATTGTGAATTTACGTGAATGCCGCGTGGCGAATGGTGGGCAAACGGCGGTGATTTTCGGCGGGACCGGAGAAAATCGCGGATAACAAAAAACCGGCCGCGCGGGCCGGTTTTCGATGCAGCGGAAACGAACGGGATCAGCGATTCAGGCCGGCATTCTCGGCCGCGCCGATGTTGAGGTTCATGCACTGGATCGCGGCGCCCGAGGCACCCTTGCCGAGGTTGTCGAGACGCGCAACGGTGACGAAGCGCTCCTCGTTGCCGAACACGAACAGGTCGACGCGATTGGTGTCGTTGTTGGCCTGCACGTCGAAGAAGCCGTCGTCGAGATTCGCGGCCGCGTCGAATGGCGCGACCCGGACGAACGCCTCGCCCTCGTAATACTCGGCGAACGCCTGCTGCACGTCCTGCGGCGTCACGTGCCTGGCGAGCTGGCCCGGCGTGAAGTAGGTGGTAACGGCCAGGCCCTTGTAGAACGGTCCGACGATCGGCGTGAAGATCGGCGCGTTCGCGAGGCCCGTGTGCGCGGCCATCTCCGGCAGATGCTTGTGCGCGAGACCGAGCGCATAAGGGCGCGGGCTGGCGAGGCGCGCGTTGCCGCCCGCTTCGTAGTCGGCGATCATCTTCTTGCCGCCGCCGCTGTAGCCGGTGATCGAATAGCTGTGCGCCGCGAACTCGGTGGCGACGATGCCGGCGTCGACGAGCGGGCGCATCGCCAGCACGAACGCCGAGGCGTGGCAGCCCGGCACCGCGATCCGCTTCGCGCCGCGGATCCGCTCGCGCTGCGCGCGGGTCAGCTCGGGCAGGCCGTAGGCCCAGTCGACGCTGGTGCGGAACGCCGTGCTCGCGTCGATCAGCGTGGTGCGGTCGTTGTCGACGAGCGAGGCCGATTCGCGCGAGGCGACGTCGGGCAGGCACAGGAACGTGACGTCGGACGCGTTGATGAGGCGGCGGCGTTCCTCGACGTCCTTGCGCTTCGCGTCGTCGATGCGCAGGATTTCGATGTCGCCGCGGGCGGACAGGTATTCGAAGATCTTCAGGCCGGTCGTGCCTTCCTGGCCGTCGACAAAAACTTTCGTGGTCATCTTGCTCTCGCGGATGGGGCGGCCGGCGCGAACGCCGGAAAGCCGTCATTTTAAGACCTGGTGGACGGCACCGTAACCGGGGCCGCCGAAAAAAGCCGGCCGGCCTCGATGGCGGGCGGCCTTCATCGTGCATGGCGCGCGTGACGAAATATTGACCGGCCGCGCATCCGCGGGCGCATCGAGGCTCGAACCGGCGCGCCTGGCCGCGCGCCTAGCGTTCGTCGGTGACGGTCAGGCGCGCGTAGGCGAGCGCGGAGACGCTGATTTCGTGGTCGAACAACTGGGGCGGCCGGCCCTGAGCCGCGCGCAGGCGCTCGGTGTCGAGCGCGTAGACGGTGATCACGTAGCGGTGCGGCTTGCCGGGAGGCGGGCAGGGGCCGCCGTAGCCGTCGCCGCCGAAGTCGTTGCGCGCCTCGACCGCGCCGAGCCGGCCGAGGAAGCCGGAGCCGCTCGCGTTCGCGGGCAGGCCGGTGGCCGAGGCCGGAATGTCGGCTACGGCCCAGTGCCACCAGCCGCGGCCCGGCGCGTCGAGGTCGAACATCGTGATCGCGTAGGAGCGCGTGCCGCGCGGCGGGTTCTGCCAGGCCAGCGCCGGCGAGCGGTTCTCGCCGTGGCAGGCGCCCTGCCCGTAGCGCTGCGCGGCGCTCACGCGGCCGCCGTCGCGCAGCTCGGGGCTCGTCAGCGAGAACGGCGTCTGCGCACCGGGCCGCGCCAGGCTGGCGAACGCCGCGGCCAGCACGGCGAGCAGGCGCCACGCGTTCACGCCGCGCCTGCGGCTGGTTCGCTTCGTCTGCCGGCTCTCACGCATTTTCGCGACCCTCCCGTCACGTCGGGCCACGCGGCCCGCGGCCGAATTCGTGTTGCGACCCTGTGTTAGTGATGGGGCAGTCTAGCATCGGCGCCGCCCGCCGAGGCCGGCGGCGGTGTGCGGCGGATCGGGCCGGGGGCGGGAAAACGGGCCGGCGCGACATCGTCCTCGGCAAGCGGCGTGGGCGACCCGCTATGCCGCCGTCGCCAGCAGGTCCCGCGCCCCCCGCGCCAAGGCGCACGCGAAAAAAAGCCCGTCGATGACGGGCCTCGTCGGCTGGCGCGCCATCGAGGGCGCCGGGCCGCTTACTCCTTCGGCGAGGTCGCGCCGCCGTGCGCGGCCGACCATTCGGCCGGCGCGTGCAGGAATTTCTCGACCTCGTCGAGCGTCTTCGTCTCGAAGTAGCCCGAGGCCTTGGCGACGCGCAGCACGTCCCACCAGGTGGCCAGCGCGTGCAGGTCGACGTCGATGTCCTTCAGGACCGAGACGCTTTCCTTGAAGATGTTGTAGTGGAACAGCACGAAGCAGTGGTTCACCGTGGCGCCGGCCGTGCGCAGCGCGTTGATGAAGTTCACCTTGCTGCGGCTGTCGGTGGTCAGGTCTTCCACCAGCAGCACGCGCGAACCTTCCTCGAGATGGCCCTCGATCTGCGCGTTGCGGCCGAAGCCCTTCGGCTTTTTCCGCACGTACTGCATCGGCAGCATCATCCGGTCGGCGATCCACGCCGCGAACGGAATACCGGCGGTTTCACCGCCCGCCACCGCGTCGATCTGCTCGAAACCGACGTCGCGCAGGATCGTCGCTTCCGCCATCTCCATCAGGCCGCGGCGCACGCGCGGATACGAGATCAGCTTGCGGCAGTCGATGTAGACGGGGCTCGCCCAGCCGGACGTGAAGATGAACGGCTTTTCGGCGTTGAAGTGGACCGCCTGCACTTCGAGCAGGATTTTGGCGGTGGTGTCGGAGATCGTTTGACGATCGAAGCCTGTCATGGGCATTCCTTGGGTGATGAGCTCAGAGGCCGGGCGCGGGGCACCGTGGCGCGGCGACGGAATTCCCGCCGCAAGGGCGGGCCGGCGGGTGGGCCGGCGGCGGAGGAACATCGCTGCGCGCGTGGGCCGACATTTTACCCGAATCGGAACCCGGCCGGCCGTCGCCGTCGGGCCGGCCGCGCACGGCGCGTCGTGGGCCGCCGGCGGCGCGGCGGGCGACCCTCGCCGGGCGGCGTGCGCGGCACGCTGTCGCGGCAATATCGGGTATCCGGCAGTGCAGCAACGCGCGTGCCGGGGCAGGTGTACACTGCGTACGCAAAGAATTCGCCCGGTAGTTTGGCCTCCTTGCTTATCCCGCAGACAGGTCCGGCAGCGCACCGATCCGGCGCGACGCCCGCCCCCATCGACCACCCCCTCGATTGCCTCGTTCCGGCGCCTGCCGGTTGCCGAATGCCGGGCCGCCCACCTCGCCTTTCTCGCAGATCAGATCAATCATGGACGAACAACTGAAGCAGAGCGCGCTCGCGTATCACCAGAATCCGAAGCCCGGCAAGATCTCGGTCACGCCGACCAAGCCGCTGTCGAACCAGCTCGACCTCTCGCTCGCGTATTCGCCGGGCGTGGCCGCCGCCTGCATGGCGATCTTCGACGAACCGCTCGACGCGCAGAAATACACCTCGCGCGGCAACCTGGTCGGCGTCGTGACGAACGGCACGGCGGTGCTCGGGCTCGGCAACATCGGCCCGCTCGCGGCCAAGCCGGTGATGGAGGGCAAGGGCTGTCTCTTCAAGAAATTCGCCGGCATCGACGTGTTCGACATCGAGCTGGCCGAGTCCGATCCGGACAAGCTGGTCGAGGCGATCGCGATGCTCGAGCCCACGCTCGGCGGCATCAACCTCGAGGACATCAAGGCGCCCGAGTGTTTCTACATCGAGCAGAAGCTGCGCGAGCGCATGAAGATCCCGGTGTTCCACGACGACCAGCACGGCACGGCGATCATCGCCTCGGCCGCGATCCTGAACGGTCTGAAGGTGGTCGGCAAGTCGCTCGCCGAGGTGAAGCTGGTGTGTTCGGGCGCGGGCGCCGCGGCGATCGCCTGCCTGGACCTGCTCGTCAACCTCGGCCTGACGAAGGCGAACGTTCTCGTCACCGATTCGAAGGGCGTGATCTACGAGGGCCGCGGTCAGCTCGATCCGTCGAAGCAGCGCTATGCCGCCAATACCGAGGCACGCACGCTGGCCGACGCGATCCAGGGCGCCGACGTGTTCCTCGGCTGCTCGAGCGCCGGCGTGCTGAAGCCGGAGATGGTGCAGACCATGGGCACGCAGCCGCTGATTCTCGCGCTGGCCAACCCGGAGCCGGAAATCCGCCCGGAGGCGGCCAGGGCCGTGCGCCCCGACGCGATCGTCGCGACCGGCCGGTCGGACTATCCGAATCAGGTCAACAACGTGCTCTGCTTCCCGTTCATCTTCCGCGGCGCGCTGGACGTGGGCGCCACCACCATCACCGAGGCGATGAAGCTCGCCTGCGTGCGCGCGATCGCGGAGCTCGCGCAGGAAACCGATCAGAGCGAAGAGGTCGCGAAGGCCTATGAAGGGCATTCGCTCGAATTCGGCCCCGACTACCTGATCCCGAAGCCGTTCGATCCGCGCCTGATCATCAAGATCGCACCGGCCGTGGCGCAGGCGGCGATGGATTCGGGCGTGGCCACGCGCCCGATCGCCGACATGGACGCCTACCGCGACGAACTGGGCGCGACCGTCTACCGCACCGGCATGGTGATGCGTCCCGTCTTCGCCAGCGCGAAGGCCAGGCAGGCGCGCATCGTGTTTGCCGAGGGCGAGGACGAGCGCGTGCTGCGCGCGGCGCAGTTCGTGCTGCAGGAGAAGATCGCGAGGCCGATCATCGTCGGCCGCCCGGCCGTGGTCGAGATGCGCCTGAAGAAGATCGGCTCGAAGCTGCGCGCCGGCACCGATTTCGAGATCGTCGATCCCGAGGACGATCCGCGCTACCAGAAGTGCTGGCAGGCCTATCACGCGCTCGGCGCGCGCGACGGGATCACCCCGGAAGTGGCGAAGGCCGCGCTGCGCAAGGCCAACACGCTGATCGGCGCGATCCTGGTCCATCTCGGCGAGGCCGACGGCATGATCTGCGGGATGATCGACACGTTCCACAGCCATCTGAAGTACGTCGAGCAGGTGCTCGGCCACGCACCGGGCGCCGAGCATCTCGCCGCGATGAACCTGCTGATGCTGCCGGGCCGCAACCTGTTCATCTGCGACACCTACGTCAACGAACTGCCGAGCGCCGAACAGCTTGCCGACATGACGATCCAGGCCGCCGCCGAGATCGAGCGCTTCGGCATCACGCCGAAGGCCGCGCTGCTGTCGAACTCGAACTTCGGCAGCGCGCCGTCGTCGTCGTCGCGCCGCATGGCCGAGGCCCGCCGGCTGATCGCCGAGCGTGCGCCGCAGCTCGAGGTGGACGGCGAAATGCATGGCGACGCGGCGCTCTCGGAAGTGGTGCGCAAGGCCGCGTTCCCGGGCTCGACGCTGTCGGGCGAGGCGAACCTGCTGATCATGCCGAACGTCGAGGCCGCCAACATCGCCTACAACCTGCTGAAGATGGTGGGTGGCGAAGGCGTGACGGTCGGGCCGTTCCTGCTCGGCGCGGCCAAGCCCGTGCATATCCTGACGCCGGCCGCGACGGTGCGCCGGATCGTCAACATGACGGCGGTGGCCGCCGCGAACGTCAACAGCGCGGCACGCTGAGCCCGCGCGGGGCGGGACGGCCCCGCCGGAAGCACCAACGCCACGGTCCTCGCGGGCCGTGGCGTTTTTTTTCGACCGCCCGGAACGGCGCCCGGCCGGCCGGCGGGCGCGGCGCGCCCTACGCCACGTGCCGCGTCTCGGCCTCGGGGCCGTTCCAGCGCGCGAGCAGCCCCTCCCACTTGCTGCGGACCGCGCGCAGGTTGTTCTCCTTCACGTGCCCGTAGCCGCGAATGCCGTCCGGCAGGTTCGCGAGTTCGAGCGCGAGCGGCAGCCGCTGCGGCGTCAGCCGCGCGACGAGGGTGTCGACCAGCGCCACGTATTCGCCGATCAGCGCGCGCTCGGTGCGCCGTTCCTCGGTGCGGCCGAACGGATCGAACGCGGTGCCGCGCAGGCCCTTGAGCTTCGCGAGCAGCCGGAACGCGTTCAGCATCCACGGCCCGTAGGCCTTCTTCACCAGCCGGCCGTGCTCGTCGTGCTTCGCGAAGATCGGCGGCGCGAGGTGGTAGCGCAGCGTCAGTTCGCCGTCGAACTGCGCGGCCAGCTTCGCGAGGAAGGCCGGATCGGACTGCAGGCGCGCGACCTCGTACTCGTCCTTGTAGGCCATCAGCTTGTACAGGTTGCGCGCGACCGCCTCGGTCAGCGGCTCCTGCGCGTGATCGCCGTCGAGCCGGCGCTCGGCCTCGCGCACGCGTTCGACGACGCTCGTGTAGCGCGCCGCGTAGGCGGCGTTCTGGTACGCACCCAGTTGCGCGACGCGCGTCGCGATCAGCGTGTCCACCGCCTTCTTCGTGTGCAGCGAGATCACCGTCGCGCCGTCGGCGGCCGCCGTGCCCGCCTGTCCCGACGCGGCCTGCCGCACGCCGGCCGGATCGTGCGCGGCGCGGCGGCCCCATTCGAAGGCCGTGCGGTTCTTCTCCACCTGCACGCCGTTCAGTTCGATCGCGCGCGCCAGCGAGGCGTGCGTGAGCGGCAGCCAGCCGCGCTGCCACGCGTAGCCGAGCACGAACGGGTTCGCATAGATCGCGTCGCCGAGCAGCGCGACGGCGAAATGGTTCGCATCGACGAGATCGACCGTCTCGCCGGCCGAGGCGCGGATGTCGCGCTCGGCGCTGGTGCCCGGGAACGACCACTGCGGATGCTTGATGAAATCGGCGGTCGGCGTCTTCGCGCTGTTGACGACCACGCGCGTTTCGCCGAGCCGCATGCGCGAGGTGCATTCGTCGCTGGCGGTCACCAGCGCGTCGCCGCCGATCACGAGGTCGGCCTCGCCCATCGCGATGCGCGTCGCGTGGATGTCCGCGGGCGCGTGCGCGATCTGCACGTGGCTCATCACGGCGCCGCCCTTCTGCGCGAGGCCGGTGACGTCGAGCACCGTCACGCCCTTGTTCTCCAGGTGCGCGGCCATGCCGATCAGCGCGCCGATCGTCACCACGCCGGTGCCGCCCACGCCCGTCACCAGCACGCCGTAGGTGCGCGCGATCGCGGGCAGCGCCGGTTCGGGCAGCGCCGGCAGCGAGGCGGCGTCCATCGTCACGGCCTTCGGCTTCCTCAGCTGCGCGCCTTCGACGGTCACGAAGCTCGGGCAGAAGCCCTTCACGCACGAGAAGTCCTTGTTGCAGCTCGACTGGTTGATCTGCCGCTTGGTGCCGAATTCGGTGTCGAGCGGCTCGACCGACAGGCAGTTCGACTGCACCGAGCAATCGCCGCAGCCTTCGCAGACCGCCTCGTTGATCACCACGCGGCGCGCCGGATCGGGGAACGTGCCGCGCTTGCGGCGGCGGCGCTTCTCGGTCGCGCAGGTCTGGTCGTAGATCAGCACCGTGGTGCCGGCGATCTCGCGCAACTCGCGCTGCACCGCGTCGAGCCGGTCGCGATGGTGGATCGCCACGTCCGGCGCGAGCCGCGCGTGCTGGCCTTCGTACTTCTGCGGTTCGTCGGTGACGATCACGATTTTCGCCGCGCCCTCGGCCGCCATCTGGTGCGTGATCTGCGGCACGGTCAGCGTGCCGTCCACGGGCTGGCCGCCCGTCATCGCCACCGCGTCGTTGTAGAGGATCTTGTAGGTGATGTTCGCCTTCGACGCGATCGCCGCGCGGATCGCGAGCAGCCCGGAGTGGAAATAGGTGCCGTCGCCGAGGTTCGCGAACACGTGCTTCTCGTCGGTGAACGGCGCCTGGCCGATCCACGGCACGCCTTCGCCGCCCATCTGGCTGAAGCTGCTGGTATTGCGGTCCATCCAGATCGTCATGTAGTGGCAGCCGATCCCGGCGATCGCGCGCGAGCCGTCCGGCACGTTGGTCGAGGTGTTGTGCGGGCAGCCCGAGCAGAACCACGGCTTGCGCTCGGCGGTGACGTGCGGCCGCGCGAGCGCGGCCTCCTTGGCGGTGATCACCGCGATGCGCGCGGCGATGCGCGCGCGCACGTCGGACGGCAGCTCGAACTTGTCGAGCCGGGTGGCGATCGCCTTCGCGATGATCGCCGGCGACAGCTCGTAGTGCGCGGGCAGCAGCCAGTTGCCCATCGGCACCGACCATTCGCCGCCCGCGCCGTCCTTTTCATCGAACTTGCCGAAGATGCGCGGGCGCTGGCCGTCCGGCCAGTTGTAGAGCTCTTCCTTGATCGCGTATTCGAGGATCTGGCGCTTTTCCTCGATCACGAGGATCTCGTCGAGGCCGCGTGCGAACTGCTGCGCGCCCTGCGCCTCCAGCGGCCAGACGCAGCCGACCTTGTAGAGGCGGATGCCGATCCGCGCGCAGGTCGCGTCGTCGAGGCCGAGATCGGTCAGCGCCTGGCGCACGTCGAGGTAGGCCTTGCCCGCGGTCATGATGCCGAAGCGCGCCTGCGGGGAATCGATCTCGATGCGGTCAAGCCGGTTGGCGCGCACGTAGGCGAGCGCCGCGTACCATTTGTAGTCGATCATCCGCGCTTCCTGCACGAGCGGCGGATCGGGCCAGCGGATGTTGAGGCCGCCCTCGGGCATCATGAAATCCGACGGCAGCATGATGTTCGCGCGCTGCGGGTCGAGATCGACCGAGGCCGACGATTCGACCACGTCGGTCACGCATTTCAGCGAGACCCAGAGCCCCGAGTAGCGGCTCATCGCCCAGCCGTGCAGGCCAAAATCGAGATATTCCTGGACGTTGGCGGGGAACAGCACCGGCAGCCCGCAGGCCTTGAGCAGATGCTCGGACTGGTGCGCGAGCGTCGACGATTTCGCGGCGTGGTCGTCGCCGACCAGCACCAGCACGCCGCCGTGCGGCGAGCTGCCGGCCGAATTGGCGTGCTTGAGCACGTCGGCCGAGCGATCGACACCGGGGCCCTTGCCGTACCACATGCCGAACACGCCGTCGAACTTCGCGCCGGGATAGAGGTTGACCTGCTGCGAGCCCCACACGGCGGTGGCGGCGAGATCCTCGTTGAGGCCCGCCTGGAACACGATGCGGTTGGCGGCGAGATGTTTCTGCGCCTTCCAGAGCGACTGGTCGAGGCCGCCGAGCGGTGAGCCGCGGTAGCCGGAGATGAAGCCGGCGGTATTGAGGCCGGCGGCGCGGTCGCGCGCCTGCTGCAGCATCGGCAGCCTGACCAGCGCCTGCACGCCGCTCATGTAGGCGCGGCCGCGCTCGAGCGTGTATTTGTCGTCGAGCGTGACCGACTGCAGGGCGGCTTCCAGCGTCGCGCGCTGGCCGGCATCAAGTGGGGCGTTCATGACTGCGTCTCCTCCAACCGTTTGGGATCACCAAAACTCTCGGCATCGGCGTCTTGTGGCCGCGTTTGCCGGGCGCCATATTGGCGGGTTTTCATCGATGGTAGCACTGGTGGAAACCCGTCGTTTTGTTGCGAATTCTGTTAGCAATTCTTCCGAATGGCTGACGATTTTCTGCGTTACATCATGTAAAAGCATGTAAGGCCGCGGGCTGCTGTCACACTTCTTGTTTAGTCTGTTGCGCTGCCGGCAATGGTCGGGCCCCAGACGGCCCTGCTGAGAGAGAAGCAGCCGGCGATGACAACGGAGGTGCAATGAGTACGAGAAATATCCAGAATTTCCTGATGGTGTCCGCCGCGTTCTTCGCGATGACGGGGCCGGTGCGTTCGCAAGGCGCGAGCGCGTTGGCCACGGCGGGTACCCAGATGCAGCAGATCACCGGCGACGCGATCGCGCCGGCCGGCGTGACGGCCACCACCCAGGTAGCGGGCGCGCCGAAGCGCTGAGGTCCCGGCCGCCGGCTTCGTGCCGCCACGCGACTGATGCATCGCGCGGTCGGCTCCGGCCCGGTCGATGAATGCAAAAAGGGCGGAAATCGCGGGATTTCCGCCCTTTTCTTCTGTGTGGCGCCGTGGTCGGGCGCCCGGTGTTTCGATGTCAGGCCTTGTCCTGCACCACGCCGCGGCGGATCTGGTCCAGCTCGATCGATTCGAACAGCGCCTTGAAGTTGCCCTCGCCGAAGCCCTGGTTGCCCTTGCGCTGAATGATCTCGAAGAAGATCGGGCCGATCTGGTTCTCGGTGAAGATCTGCAGCAGCAGGTCGTCGTGCGCGCCGTCGATCAGGATCTTGCGGCGGCGCAGCTCGTCGAGCGGTTCGCCGTGGTTCGGAATGCGGCGGTTGACGAGTTCGTAATAGGTGTCGATCGTGTCGAGCAGCGTGACGGCCTGGCCGCGCAGGCCGTCCACCGTGCCGTAGATGTCCCCGGTGCCGAGCGCGATGTGCTGGATGCCTTCGCCGCGATACGCGTCGAGGTATTCCTGGATCTGGCCCGGCGTATCCGAACCTTCCTCGTTGATCGGGATCCGGATCTTGCCGCACGGCGAGGTCATCGCCTTCGACTTCACGCCCGTCACCTTGCCCTCGATGTCGAAGTAGCGCACTTCGCGGAAGTTGAACAGCCGCTCGTAGAATTCGGCCCATTCGCCCATCCGGCCGCGATGCACGTTGTGCGTGAGGTGATCGATGTAGGTGAGGCCGTGGCCGACGGGCGCCGGGTCCGCGCCCGGGATCGGCTCGAAATCGACGTCGTAGATGCCGATGTCGCCGATGGTGCCCGGCGCCGCGCCGTGCTTGCCGCGCCAGCGGTCGACGAAATAGATCAGCGAATCGCCGATGCCCTTGATCGCCGGGATGTTCAGCTCCATCGGGCCGGTCTTGTTGTCGAAGCCCCAGGCGCCCAGTTCGAGCGCGCGGCGGTAGGCCTGCGCCGCGTCGCGCACGCGGAACGCGATCGCGCAGATCGACGGGCCGTGCAGCCGCGCGAAGCGCTGCGCGAACGAGTCCGGCTCGGCGTTGACGATGAAGTTGATCTCGCCCTGGCGGTACAGCGTGACGTCCTTGTGCCGGTGCCGCGCGATCGCGGTGAAGCCCATCCGCTCGAACAGCTGGCCGAGCGCCTTCGGATCGGGCGCCGTGTATTCGATGAATTCGAAGCCGTCGGTGCCGACGGGGTTGTCCCAGGTGGGAATCTGCATGGTGCTCGTCTCCGGTATTGGCTCGCGTCGCCGATCATGGGGGCGGCAGTGGGGCCGCCGCGTGCGAAACAGTGTAGGCGCGCGGCACCGGCAATTACTTGCGAAATTAATCGCGCATCGCTACGATTGCGCAAGTTTTGTCCAAACAAATCACGAAATTGGGGTGGAAAATGGCGCGTGTCGAACTCGACACCATCGATCGCCGCATCCTGGCGATCCTGCAGGAGAACGGACGCCTGTCGAACCAGGAGATCGCCGAGCGCGTGAACCTGTCGCCGAGCCCGTGCCTGCGGCGCATCCGGCGCCTGGAGGAGATGGGCGTGATCACCGGCTATGTCGCGCTGCTGGATCCGAAGCAACTCGGGCTCGACCTGCTCGCCTACATCAGCGTGCGGCTCGAGAAGCGTGGTGGCGCGGCGGCGCCGGCCGACGGCGGCGCGCGGGCCGGCACCACGCACGCCGACCGGTTTCGCGTGGCCGTGCAGGCCTGGCCCGAGGTGGTGGCCTGCCACGCGATGACGGGCGACATGGATTACCTGCTGCGCGTGCAGGTGGAGGACATGGCGCATTTCTCGCGCTTCGTGCAGGACCAGCTGCTGCACCATCCGTCGGTGGTGGACGTGCGCACGAGCTTCGCGCTCGAGAGCTTCAAGGAGACCACGGCGCTGCCGATCCGCTGAGCCGGCCGTCGGCGGCACGGAAATGAAAAACGGGCGGCCCGACGAAGCGGGCCGCCCGTTGTCGCTGGCGGTCGCGGCGGCGCGGCGCCGGAATCAGGCGGCGATGCCGGCCGGCAGCAGCGATTCGAAAATCTGGGTCGCGCGGCGCGCCTGGCGCTTCATCGCGTAGTCGAACACGGCCGCCTGCTCCTGCAGCATCTCGGCGATGATCGTCGACTGATCGGCGGGCGGCAGCGACAGGTAGGCGTCGGCCTCGCCGCAGGCGTATTCGATCCGCATGCCCGACTTCTTCGCGATATGCATCATCGTCGCGTTGCGCGACAGGCAATGCATGTAGAGCGTCGAGACCTGCGTGTTGCGGCTGCGGATCGACGCGCGCTCGAACAGCTTCGAGCCGACGCCCTGGCCGCGCGCCGATTCGAGGACCGACACGCCGAACTCGGCCGTGCGCTTGTCGCCGTCGTCGGGCAGGTAGGCCAGATGGCCGACGCCGACCAGCTCGAGGGCGTGGTCGAACACGCCGAACACGGTGTCGCGGCCAAAATCGATGGTGCGGACGTAGTTCTCGAGCACGTGATCCGGCACGGACTGGCCGAAGCGAAGCAGGCGATCGTCGTCGTCGAGCGCGAGAAAGTGCGTGAGCATCGACTCACGATCCGTGGATGCCAGTTCCCTGACGAGAACCGGTGCCTGCCCGACGTTGCCGATCGGGGCGGCAGGGCGGAGAGGGTGCGCGTTCATCGTGGGTTCCTCAAGGACCAAACAGCCGGTTGTGCAATGCAGCAGCATTCTAACCGAACGGTACCGGTCTCATAAGGGAAAACCCGTAGAAATATCGAGCGATAGTTCTAGTTAAGCGAAACGATCTCCGAAGCTGTTGATTTCAAAGCAATCACTATTTCATCCGATGAAATTTGACCTGTGACGCCGCCGCAACGATCGGCGTGGGAGCCGCGCCGTGGACGCCACCCCGGGTCGTGCCGCTTGTATGTTTAAACCAGACCAGTACGGTAAAGTCTGACGGTAGCCAGACAAGACCGTGCAGTTTGTCCGCCGCTTGGGCGTTCGAGCCCGTGACTGAGTAAAGAGCGCACGGTCGCCGTGCTGGTCTTCCCGAAACCCGAACGGTTACGCGCCCCGGCACCGCCGAGTGCGCATGTACAAGCATGGGATCCGAAGATCATGTCTGCTCCTTCCTTCGTCACGGTTGGCATCGATGTGGCCAAAGCCCACGTCGATGTCGCCTTGCTGGGCGCCCGTCTGGACGCTCAACGCTTCAACAATGACGCCGACGGCCATACGGCGCTGGCCACGGCATTACAGCCATTGGGCATCGATCTGGTCGTCATGGAAGCGACCGGTGGCTATGAAGCCGAATTGGCCTGCGCTCTGCAAGGTGCTGGCTTGCCGGTGGCCGTCGTCAATCCCCGCCAGGCTCGTGACTTCGCGCGTGCCATGGGCAAGCTCGCCAAGACCGATTCCATCGACGCCCGCATGCTCGCCGAAATGGCCTCGGTGCTGGTGCGTCGTGAAGATCTGTCCCGCTTGCTGCGCCCCGTCTCCGACGAGCGCCAGCAGTGGCTTGCTGCTCTGCTGACGCGCAGGCGCCAGTTGATCACCATGCTCTTATCCGAGCGGCAGCGGCTGCAAATCACGCCCGAGCGTTTGCATCCCAGTTTGCAGGCCATCATCGCCGCCATTCAGGCCCAGCTCGACGACATCGATGCTCAAATGGTCGGCCACGTTCGCGAACACTTTGCTGAACTCGACCGATTGCTGCAATCGACTCGCGGCATCGGCCCGGTATCCAGTGCCTGCCTGATTGCTCAACTGCCGGAACTGGGCAAGCTCAATCGTCGCCAGATTGCGGCACTCGTGGGCGTTGCCCCTGTCGCTTGCGATTCGGGCTCGCGCCAAGGACGACGACGTGTGCAGGGCGGGCGCTTTGAAATTCGCCGCGTGCTGTACATGGCGACGCTCACTGCAACCCGCCACAACCCGGCTATCAAGGCCTTCCATCAACGTCTCAAAGCAGCCGGCAAACTGCCCAAGGTCGCGCTGGTTGCCTGCATGCGCAAGCTCCTGACCATGCTCAATGCCATGGTCAAATCCAACACCCCCTGGGACGATTCGCTTCATCTCGCTTGACTCGAGACACGGTTACTCAGGCCTTGCGCGACGGCTCCGCGCCCTCGCCGCCGAGCCCGCGCTCGATCAGTGCGATCACCTGCTCGGCGAAGTCGCGATAGCCGAGACGGCCGCCCGGCTTCAGCCAGGTGAAGGTCCAGTTGATCATGCCGAATACCATCATCGTGACGGCGGTCTGGTTCTCGCGCGACACGCGCCCCGGGTAGGCGCGCTCGATCTGGCGCGTGAACGCGGCGACGATGTCGCGCTGCCGGTCGAGGATCACCTGCCGCTGGGTGTTCTCCAGGTATTTCACGTCGTTGAGCAGCGCGACGTGCCGGCTGTGCGAGGTTTCGTATTCGGCGAGGAACGCGCGAATCAGCTCCGCGAACGCCTCGCGCTCGCCCAGCCCGCGCCGCTGGCTGGTCCCCTCGACCTCCGCGATGATCAGCATCAGCCGCTTTGTGTAGCGGTCGAGCAGGTCGAACAGGATCGCTTCCTTGCTTTCGTAGTAGTGGTAGAGACGCGCCTTCGAGGTGCCGCTCGCGGCAGCGAGATCGGTCATCGAGGTGCTCGGGTAGCTGGTGTGCGCGAATTTCCCGGCGGCGAGATCGAGGATCTGCTCGCGCTGGGATTCGTGGTCGGGCGCTCGGGTGCGGGCCATGGCGTCGGTGGAGTCGGATCGGGGCGGCGGGGCGGCCGCAGTGGACGAAGGGAACGGGGGCGCGAGCGGTCAGGGCAGCGCGGCGGCCGGCGCCGCGCGCAGCGAGGCCGTGCGCAGATTGTCGGGGCCGGACTCGCCGCCGCGCAGTTCGAGCCGGCCCGCGGCGGCCAGCTCGCGGCAGCGCCAGAACGCGATGCTGTCGCTGATGCCGAGGTGGCCGCGATTGGCGAGCCCGATGACCGCGCCGACCACGCGCGCGGCCGGCGTCCAGGCTTCGCCTGCCTGATCGAGCGCGAGCGCGTCGATGTCGGTGTAGTGCCCGCTCTTGAACGTGTTGTCGATCCAGTAGCGCAGCTCGGCGTTGACTTGCTTGGCTTCCTGCCATTCGAGCGCGAGCCGGCTGATGCGCAGCACCGAGATCGGCGCCGCCTCGGGCAGCTTCGCGCCGAGCTGTCCGGGGCCGAACATGCCGACCGAAACGGCGGCCTCGCGGCCGGGCGGATGCTCGCGCGGGCCGAGATCGGCGGCCGACAGCCGGACTTCGTTGAGCCGCTGCGGCGCGTGGCGCAGATGATAGGCGATGCGGCGCAGCATCAACTGGTCGGCCGCGCTCTGCGCATGCCAGATCACCACCTGGCCGGAGCCGGCCGCGAGCCGGGAGAGCTTGTCGAGCTCGCCGGCGAGCCGCGCGTCCCAGTCGGACGGCGTGTCGGCGAAGATCCGTTCCCAGAACGCGGCGCGCAGCTCGGGCGCGTCGTCGATGCCGCGCAGCGGGCCGACGGCCAGATCGTCGAGGAGTTCGACCACGGTATCGTCGCGGCCGGCGGCGGCCAGCGCGGCGCGCAGCGATTCGGCGGCGGAACCGCCGACGGTGACATGAAGAGTGCTCATCAGCGAGAGATCAACGAAAAAGGGCCGCTTTCGGCCGGATTCGCGGACCCGGCTCGAAAAGCGGCCCCTAGTGTAAGCGAGATGTCCGGTCGCGAGATATCTCGCGACCGGTGCGTCGCGCGGTATCTCAGCGCTCGTCGAAGCTCACCACCACGCGCTCGCTGACCGGATGGCACTGGCAGGTCAGCACGAATCCGTCGCGCACTTCCTGTTCCTCCAGCGTGTAATTCTTGTCCATCCGCACCTCGCCTTCCACCACCTTCGCGCGGCAGGTGCAGCAGACGCCGCCCTTGCAGGCATATGGCAGCGCAAGGCCGGCGCGCAGGCCGACGTCGAGCAGGCTCACGCCCTCGTAGGGCAGGCGCAGCTTGCGCGTCTTGCCGTCGAGCACGATCTCGAGCGCGGCGGCCGGCGTCGCTTCGGTGATCTCCACGGCCGGCGCGCCGGCCTGCGGCAGCGGCGTGCCGAAACGCTCGACGTGGATCCGCCCGCGCGCCACGCCGGCCGCGCCGAGCGCCGCCTCGGCCGCGTCCATCATCGGCGCCGGGCCGCAGATGAACGCCTCGTCGATCGAGGCGGCCGGCACCAGCGTGTTCAGGAACGCCGCGCATTTCGGCTGGTCGAGCACGCCGTTGAACAGCTCGACGTCCTGGAGCTCGTCGGACAATACGTGGTAGAGCACGAAGCGCTGCATGAAACGGTTCTTCAGGTCTTCGAGCTGCTCGGCAAACATGATCGAATCGACGCTGCGGTTGCCGTAGATCAGCGTGAACGTGCTGCGCGGCTCGAGTTCGAGCGTGGTGCGTGCGATCGCGAGCACCGGCGTGATACCCGAGCCGCCCGAGAACGCCACGTAGTGCTTGCCGTGCTCGGCGTTCAGGTGCGTGAAGAAGCGGCCGTCCGGCGTCATCACGTCGATCGTGTGGCCGGCCTTCAGCGTGTCGAACGCGAAGTTCGAGAAGCGCCCGCCGCGCACGCGCTTGATGCCGATCCGCAGCTCGCCGTCGCGGTCGTAATCGGTGGTGCCGACGCAGATCGAATACGAGCGGCGGGTTTCCTCGCCGTCGATCTGCGTCTTGAGCGTGACGAACTGGCCCTGCGTGAAGCGGAACTGTTCGCGCAGCTCGGCGGGGACCTCGAACGAGACCGTCACCGCGTCGGCGGTCTCGGGTCGCACGTCGCGGATGCGCAGCGGGTGAAATTGCGGAGTCGCCATGTCAGTAGGGCTTGAAGTAGTCGAAGGGTTCGCGGCAGTCGAGGCAGCGGTACAGCGCCTTGCAGGCGGTCGACGCGAACTGCGCGAGCCGCTCGGTGTGGCGCGAACCGCAGCGCGGGCAGGCCGGGGCGGCGGCCGGCTTCGGCGCGAAGCGGATCACTTTCACGGCGGCGGGCCGGGCCCCGCTCGCGTCGCCGGAAGCCGCCGCGTTGCCGCTCCCGCAGGTACCGACGGGCGGCGCGATGCCGTAGGCGCGCAGCTTCTCGCGCGCGGCCTCGGTGATCCAGTCGGTGGTCCAGGCCGGCGACAGCACCGTGACGATCCGGCAGGGCGGCACGCCGGCGCGGTCGAGCGCGGCGCCGATGTCCTCGGCGATCTGCGACATCGCCGGACAACCGGAGTAGGTCGGCGTGATCACGACCTCGATCGTCGCGTCGGCCGCGCGCCGGATCTCGCGCAGGATGCCGAGCTCGCCGATCGAGACGACCGGGATCTCCGGGTCCGGCACCGTGTCGAGCGCGGCGCGCACGCGCGCGAGTTCGGCATCGGTCAAGGCGGCGGCATCGACGGAAGCGGGCAGCGCGGACATCGTGATTTCTCTCCTGATGAGTGCAGGCGCCGGGGGGGTCACCAGCTCGCGCCCGGATGCTGGCGCGCGAGGCTCTGCATCTGCGCGAGCAGGAAGCCCATGTGCTCGGAATGCTCGCCGTGCCGGCCGGTCGTCACGTAGGCGACCGGCGCCGGCGCGACCAGCGTCGCCTCGGCGAGCGCGGCATCGACGTCGGCGCGCCAGGCCGCCTCGAGCGTGTCGGCCGCCGGCGCGATGCCGGCCGCCGCGACCTCGCGCTCGACCGCGTCGGCCACGAAGCACTCGCGCGTGTAGGGCATCAGGTAGTCGAGCGCGGCCTGCGCCCGGCGGTGCGATTCGTCGGTGCCATCGCCAAAGCGGATCAGCCATTCGCGCGCGTGATGCTCGTGGTAGCGCGTTTCCTTGATCGACTTCGCGGCGATCGCGGCCAGTTGCGGATCGGCCGAGGTTTCGAGCGCCGTCCACAGGTGCAGCATCAGCGTCGCGTAGAGGAAGTTGCGCACGATCGTGACGGCGTAGTCGTTGCTCGCATGTGCGGTGCCGCTCAGCGGTCCGTAGTGCGGCAGCTCGACCAGCGTCAGGTTCGTGAACTCGCGCTCGGTGCGGAAGTACGCGTAGTCGTCCTCGGTCCGGGTCGCGCCGCGCAGCGCGTGTTCGAGGTCGGCCGCATGCGCGTAGAGCAGCCGGGCCTGGCCGATCAGGTCCAGGCTCATGTTGGTCAGCGCGATGTCCTCTTCGAGGATCGGGCCGTGCCCGCACCACTCGGCGTTGCGCTGACCGAGGATCAACGCGGTGTCGGCGAGGCGCAGCACGTAGGACAGATGGGAGGCCGGGGTCGTCGTCATCGCGGGCTCACATGTGGTTGACTTCGTCGGGCAGCGTGTAGAACGTCGGATGGCGGTAGATCTTGTCGCCGGCCGGTTCGAACAGCTCCGCCTTCTCGTTCGGATCGGACGCCGTGATCGCGGCCGACGGCACCACCCAGATGCTCACGCCTTCCTGGCGGCGCGTGTAGACGTCGCGGGCCATGCGCAGCGCCATCGACGCATCGACGGCGTGCAGACTGCCGCAGTGCTTGTGGTCGAGCCCCTGCTTGCTGCGCACGAACACTTCCCAGATCGGCCATTCCTGTTTCATTGCGTTTCTCCTGAATCGAATTCGAAGGGGGGCGGGCGTCAGGCGGCTTGCCGTTCGGCGCGGCCCGCGCGCTTGTCGGCATGGGCGAGCGCGGCCTCGCGGACCCAGGCGCCGTCGTCGTGGGCCTTGACGCGCGTGGCGAGCCGCTCGCGGTTGCAGGGGCCGTCACCGTTGACGACGCGCCAGAATTCGTCCCAGTCGATCGTGCCGTAGTCGTGGTGGCCGCGCGCCTCGTTCCACTTCAGGTCCGGGTCGGGGAACGTCACGCCGAGCACCTTCGCCTGCTCGACCGCCGCGTCGACGAATTTCTGGCGTAGGTCGTCGTTCGAGATCCGCTTGATCCCCCATTTCGCCGACTGGTTGCTGTGGACCGAATTGGCATCGCTCGGGCCGAACATCATCAGCACCGGCCACCACCAGCGGTTCACGGCCTGCTGCACCATCTCGCGCTGCGCCGGCGTGCCGGCCATCATCGCGAGCAGTGCGTCGAAGCCCTGGCGCTGGTGGAACGATTCCTCCTTGCAGATGCGGATCATCGCGCGCGCATAGGGGCCGTAGGTGCAGCGGCAGAGGGGGATCTGGTTCATGATCGCGGCGCCGTCGACGAGCCAGCCGATCACGCCGACGTCGGCCCAGTCCGGTGTCGGGTAGTTGAAGATGCTCGAATACTTGGCCTTGCCGGCGTGCAGCGCGTTGACGAGCGCGTCGCGCGACACGCCGAGCGTCTCGGCCGCGCTATACAGATAGAGCCCGTGGCCGGCCTCATCCTGTACCTTGGCGAGCAGGATCGCCTTGCGCTTCAGGCTCGGCGCGCGCGTGATCCAGTTGCCCTCCGGCAGCATGCCGACGATCTCGGAATGGGCGTGCTGCGAGATCTGGCGGACCAGCGTCTTGCGATAGGCGTCGGGCATCCAGTCCTGCGGCTCGATCTTGCCGTCGGCGGAGATGACTGCGTCGAAGCGCGCCTGTTCGGGCGCGGCGCTGACCGGTTCGCCGGCGGGGGCGGCTTGGCCGGGTAGGTCGAGGGATTGCGTGTACATGGCAAACGTCTCGTGCGGGATGAGGTGGATCAAAGTATAAATCAACCGTCCGGTCGGTTAATTAATTTTTCGAGAAAGGGAAAATCGGCTGGATGGTGGGGAGCGAGGGCCGCTTCGGGCGACCGCGGCGTGGCGTGGATATCGGGCACAATCGGTATCTTTCCCGTCGTGCGCTATCGAATCATGAGTTTTCGTCGTTGTTTGCCGGCCTGGGCCGGATGTCTTGCCTTGTGCCTGTCCGGCGCGGCGCTCGCGGCCAGCGACGCCGCCAGCCCCGGCGGCGCGCCGCACTGGGTGGCGGCATGGGCGAGCGCCCTGCAGCCGATTCCGGCGCTCGCGTCGCCGCCGCCTCTATATAAAGCGCCCGAGGTCACGGACCGCACGCTTCGCCAGATCGTCTATCCGAGCGTCGGCGGCACGCGCGTGCGGCTGCGGATCAGCAACGCCTACGGCCGCACGCCGCTGTCGCTCGGCGCCGTGCGGATCGCCCGGTCGGCGGCGGGTGCCGCCGTGCAGCCTGGCGACGCGGCGCTCGTCACGTTCGGCGGGCGGCGCGAGCTGGTGGTGCCCGCCGGCGAGGAGCGCGACAGCGATCCGGTCGCGCTGCCGGTCGAGGCGGGCGCGCCCTATGCGATCAGCCTGTTTGTGCGCGGCGAGCAGAAGATGACGGCCTGGCACCGCGTGGCGAATCAGGTCAATTACGTGTCGGTACCCGGCGACCACAGTGCTGACGCCGACGGCGACGCGTTCCGGAGCCGCTTCACGCAATCGGCCTGGGTGAGCGAACTGGCAGTAGAGGGGGGCGCGGCCGCGGCCGGCACGATCGCGGCGGTCGGCGATTCGATCACCGACGGCCTGCGTTCGAGCCTCAATCACAACCGCCGCTGGACCGACGGGCTCGATCGCCGGCTCGACGCGGCGGGCGAGCGAGCCTGGAGCGTGGTTAACCTCGGCATCAGCGGCAATCGATTGCTCAGCGATTCGGCATGCTATGGCGTCGCGCTCGAGCGGCGCTTCGATCGCGACGTGCTGGCACGCTCGGGCGTGAAGGCGGCGGTGCTGCTGATCGGCATCAATGACATCAATTTCGCCGCGATGCCGCCGCATGCCGGGCTCGACTGCGACACGCCGCACACGCGTGTCGATGCGCGGATGCTGATCGACGGGTATCGACGCCTGATCGCAAGCGCGCACGCTCACCGGATCGCCCTGTTCGGCGCCACGCTGACGCCGGCGTCGCTGCCGCCGGAGCGCGAGGCGATTCGCATCGAGGTGAACAACTGGATCCGGACCTCGGGCGCATTCGACGGCGTCATCGATTTCGACGCCGCCCTGCGCGATCCGGCGCGCCCGCAGGTGCTGCAGCGCCGTTATGACAGCGGCGACGGCGTTCACCCGAGCGACGCCGGCTACGCGGCGATGGCCGACGCCGTGCCGATCGAGCGGTTGGTGGCTGCCGCGAAGCGATACTAATGGTTGGGGGAAACGCCGGCGCGAGCGGGCGTGAAGGAACGCTGCGGGGATGAAAAATCGGGCGTCGCGATGGCGCCCGAAATTTTTTAACGATTTTCTTAAAAATGGCTTGCGTGATGGGCTCGGGCTGCTTAGAATCACGCCTCTTTCGCGCTAACGGAAACGCGGCGCGGAAGGGGAAGCCAGGCAGGACGAACGCAGCGCCGAATGTTGGCCGCGTGTTGGTGTTGCCGGAGGTAAATGATCAACAAAGCAGGTTGATCGCAGCGTGAAAAAAGTAGTTGACGCGCTGCGAAACGTTGATCATAATCTCGCTTCTCTGCTGCTGACAACGCAGCGCTGCTGGGAAGGCCAGAAAGTCCGGTCGGTTCAGCGGAAATGCTCTTTAAAAATTAACAGCCGATAAGTGTGGACGCTTGATCGACGCGGTCCTGATCTTTGGATCAGGTCAGCAAAAGTATCAAGAGTCTCACACAAAAGTAAGTCAGGTTTGTGAAGCAATTCATAACCTGTCAGCTTTGAGTGAGCGACCGGTTCTTAACGGAACCGAAAACAGTAACAGGAATTGAACTGAAGAGTTTGATCCTGGCTCAGATTGAACGCTGGCGGCATGCCTTACACATGCAAGTCGAACGGCAGCACGGGTGCTTGCACCTGGTGGCGAGTGGCGAACGGGTGAGTAATACATCGGAACATGTCCTGTAGTGGGGGATAGCCCGGCGAAAGCCGGATTAATACCGCATACGATCTACGGATGAAAGCGGGGGATCTTTGGACCTCGCGCTATAGGGTTGGCCGATGGCTGATTAGCTAGTTGGTGGGGTAAAGGCCTACCAAGGCGACGATCAGTAGCTGGTCTGAGAGGACGACCAGCCACACTGGGACTGAGACACGGCCCAGACTCCTACGGGAGGCAGCAGTGGGGAATTTTGGACAATGGGCGAAAGCCTGATCCAGCAATGCCGCGTGTGTGAAGAAGGCCTTCGGGTTGTAAAGCACTTTTGTCCGGAAAGAAATCCTGAGGGCTAATATCCTTCGGGGATGACGGTACCGGAAGAATAAGCACCGGCTAACTACGTGCCAGCAGCCGCGGTAATACGTAGGGTGCGAGCGTTAATCGGAATTACTGGGCGTAAAGCGTGCGCAGGCGGTTTGTTAAGACCGATGTGAAATCCCCGGGCTCAACCTGGGAACTGCATTGGTGACTGGCAAGCTAGAGTATGGCAGAGGGGGGTAGAATTCCACGTGTAGCAGTGAAATGCGTAGAGATGTGGAGGAATACCGATGGCGAAGGCAGCCCCCTGGGCCAATACTGACGCTCATGCACGAAAGCGTGGGGAGCAAACAGGATTAGATACCCTGGTAGTCCACGCCCTAAACGATGTCAACTAGTTGTTGGGGATTCATTTCCTTAGTAACGTAGCTAACGCGTGAAGTTGACCGCCTGGGGAGTACGGTCGCAAGATTAAAACTCAAAGGAATTGACGGGGACCCGCACAAGCGGTGGATGATGTGGATTAATTCGATGCAACGCGAAAAACCTTACCTACCCTTGACATGGTCGGAATCCCGAAGAGATTTGGGAGTGCTCGAAAGAGAACCGATACACAGGTGCTGCATGGCTGTCGTCAGCTCGTGTCGTGAGATGTTGGGTTAAGTCCCGCAACGAGCGCAACCCTTGTCCTTAGTTGCTACGCAAGAGCACTCTAAGGAGACTGCCGGTGACAAACCGGAGGAAGGTGGGGATGACGTCAAGTCCTCATGGCCCTTATGGGTAGGGCTTCACACGTCATACAATGGTCGGAACAGAGGGTCGCCAACCCGCGAGGGGGAGCTAATCCCAGAAAACCGATCGTAGTCCGGATTGCACTCTGCAACTCGAGTGCATGAAGCTGGAATCGCTAGTAATCGCGGATCAGCATGCCGCGGTGAATACGTTCCCGGGTCTTGTACACACCGCCCGTCACACCATGGGAGTGGGTTTTACCAGAAGTGGCTAGTCTAACCGCAAGGAGGACGGTCACCACGGTAGGATTCATGACTGGGGTGAAGTCGTAACAAGGTAGCCGTATCGGAAGGTGCGGCTGGATCACCTCCTTTCTCGAGCTAATACCGCATACATTGAGCGTTCACGCTTATCGGCTGTTGATCAAGACAGACTCAGGGGTCTGTAGCTCAGTCGGTTAGAGCACCGTCTTGATAAGGCGGGGGTCGTTGGTTCGAATCCAACCAGACCCACCAATTGTCTGACACGGAAACCTGAGACGTCTCTGTACATGGGGGCATAGCTCAGCTGGGAGAGCACCTGCTTTGCAAGCAGGGGGTCGTCGGTTCGATCCCGTCTGCCTCCACCAATCTTCAATGACAAACGTTCAGTCATACTGAGTTTTTGTCATTGGCGATTGAGCCAGTCAGAGGATAAGTCAGAAGTTGCACTTATCGGCTGTCGTTCTTTAACAATCTAGAAGAAGTAGTAATTTGGATAGCGGAAGCGCTTATTTGAGATGGGCGTGGAAACTATCCGGGTTGTGATTGTATCGATGTATCTCAAGAAGATTCGAACTTAAATGTTCGGCTCAATTGGAATACGGCACAAATGCGAGAACTCAACCTGTAACGGCTGTCGAGAAGACAGACCCGTTATAGGGTCAAGCGAACAAGTGCATGTGGTGGATGCCTTGGCGATCACAGGCGATGAAGGACGCGGTAGCCTGCGAAAAGCTACGGGGAGCTGGCAAACGAGCTTTGATCCGTAGATGTCCGAATGGGGAAACCCACTCCTTTTGGAGTATCCATGACTGAATACATAGGTCATGTGAAGCGAACGCGGTGAACTGAAACATCTAAGTAACCGCAGGAAAAGAAATCAACCGAGATTCCCAAAGTAGTGGCGAGCGAAATGGGAAGAGCCTGTACTCTTTATTTGTATTGTTAGCCGAACGCTCTGGAAAGTGCGGCCATAGCAGGTGATAGCCCTGTAGGCGAAAACAGTATGAAAGAACTAGGTGTACGACAAGTAGGGCGGGACACGTGAAATCCTGTCTGAAGATGGGGGGACCATCCTCCAAGGCTAAATACTCGTGATCGACCGATAGTGAACCAGTACCGTGAGGGAAAGGTGAAAAGAACCCCGGGAGGGGAGTGAAATAGATCCTGAAACCGCATGCATACAAACAGTCGGAGCCTCGTAAGGGGTGACGGCGTACCTTTTGTATAATGGGTCAGCGACTTACGTTCAGTAGCAAGCTTAACCGAATAGGGCAGGCGTAGCGAAAGCGAGTCCGAATAGGGCGTTCAGTTGCTGGGCGTAGACCCGAAACCAAGTGATCTATCCATGGCCAGGATGAAGGTGCGGTAACACGTACTGGAGGTCCGAACCCACTAACGTTGAAAAGTTAGGGGATGAGCTGTGGATAGGGGTGAAAGGCTAAACAAACTTGGAAATAGCTGGTTCTCTCCGAAAACTATTTAGGTAGTGCCTCGTGTCTCACCTTCGGGGGTAGAGCACTGTCATGGTTGGGGGGTCTATTGCAGATTACCCCGCCATAGCAAACTCCGAATACCGAAGAGTGCAATCACGGGAGACAGACATCGGGTGCTAACGTCCGGTGTCAAGAGGGAAACAACCCAGACCGCCAGCTAAGGTCCCCAAATATAGCTAAGTGGGAAACGAAGTGGGAAGGCTAAAACAGTCAGGAGGTTGGCTTAGAAGCAGCCACCCTTTAAAGAAAGCGTAATAGCTCACTGATCGAGTCGTCCTGCGCGGAAGATGTAACGGGGCTAAGCTATATACCGAAGCTGCGGATGCACATTTATGTGCATGGTAGGAGAGCGTTCCGTAAGCCTGCGAAGGTGCATTGTAAAGTGTGCTGGAGGTATCGGAAGTGCGAATGCTGACATGAGTAGCGATAAAGGGGGTGAAAGGCCCCCTCGCCGTAAGCCCAAGGTTTCCTACGCAACGTTCATCGGCGTAGGGTGAGTCGGCCCCTAAGGCGAGGCAGAAATGCGTAGCTGATGGGAAGCAGGTCAATATTCCTGCACCATTGTTAAATGCGATGGGGGGACGGATCGCGGAAGGTTGTCCGGGTGTTGGAAGTCCCGGTCGCTGCATTGGAGAAGGCGCTTAGGCAAATCCGGGCGCGGAATTCAAGGATGTGGCGCGAGCTTCTTCGGAAGCGAAGCAATCGGAAGTGGTTCCAAGAAAAGCCTCTAAGCTTCAGTTTAACAGTGACCGTACCGCAAACCGACACAGGTGGGCGAGATGAGTATTCTAAGGCGCTTGAGAGAACTCGGGAGAAGGAACTCGGCAAATTGGTACCGTAACTTCGGGATAAGGTACGCCCCTGTAGCTTGACTGGCCTGCGCCAGAAGGGTGAAGGGGTTGCAATAAACTGGTGGCTGCGACTGTTTAATAAAAACACAGCACTCTGCAAACACGAAAGTGGACGTATAGGGTGTGACGCCTGCCCGGTGCCGGAAGATTAAATGATGGGGTGCAAGCTCTTGATTGAAGTCCCGGTAAACGGCGGCCGTAACTATAACGGTCCTAAGGTAGCGAAATTCCTTGTCGGGTAAGTTCCGACCTGCACGAATGGCGTAACGATGGCCACACTGTCTCCTCCCGAGACTCAGCGAAGTTGAAGTGTTTGTGATGATGCAATCTCCCCGCGGCTAGACGGAAAGACCCCATGAACCTTTACTGTAGCTTTGCATTGGACTTTGAACCGATCTGTGTAGGATAGGTGGGAGGCTATGAAACCGGAACGCTAGTTTCGGTGGAGCCGTCCTTGAAATACCACCCTGGTTTGTTTGAGGTTCTAACCTTGGCCCGTGATCCGGGTCGGGGACAGTGCATGGTAGGCAGTTTGACTGGGGCGGTCTCCTCCCAAAGTGTAACGGAGGAGTACGAAGGTACGCTAGGTACGGTCGGAAATCGTGCTGATAGTGCAATGGCATAAGCGTGCTTAACTGCGAGACCGACAAGTCGAGCAGGTGCGAAAGCAGGTCATAGTGATCCGGTGGTTCTGTATGGAAGGGCCATCGCTCAACGGATAAAAGGTACTCTGGGGATAACAGGCTGATACCGCCCAAGAGTTCATATCGACGGCGGTGTTTGGCACCTCGATGTCGGCTCATCTCATCCTGGGGCTGTAGCCGGTCCCAAGGGTATGGCTGTTCGCCATTTAAAGAGGTACGTGAGCTGGGTTTAAAACGTCGTGAGACAGTTTGGTCCCTATCTGCCGTGGGCGTTGGATATTTGAAGGGGGCTGCTCCTAGTACGAGAGGACCGGAGTGGACGAACCTCTGGTGTACCGGTTGTCACGCCAGTGGCATCGCCGGGTAGCTATGTTCGGAAGAGATAACCGCTGAAAGCATCTAAGCGGGAAACTCGCCTTAAGATGAGATATCCCCGGGGACTTGATCCCCTTGAAGGGTCGTTCGAGACCAGGACGTTGATAGGTCAGGTGTGTAAGCGCAGTAATGCGTTCAGCTAACTGATACTAATTGCCCGTAAGGCTTGATCCTATAACCGGTCTGTTTTGCACCAGTCTTGCTGGTGCGCAGCGGTTGGATTCTTGACATGCCGTGCCGTACAAGCACAACCCAAACTACTTCTTCCAGATTGGTCGTGGCGCGACACACGCGACGCGACAACCCTCTTAGCCTGATGACCATAGCGAGTCGGTCCCACCCCTTCCCATCCCGAACAGGACCGTGAAACGACTCTACGCCGATGATAGTGCGGATTGCCCGTGTGAAAGTAGGTAATCGTCAGGCTTCCTCCTTCGAAACCCCCGCTGCCCGCGCAGTGGGGGTTTTGTCTTTTCCAGGACGGAAACGCCGCGCCTTTCGGCACCCCACATCTAGCTTGTCGCGTGGCTCCAGGTGGCGATCTCCGAACTACGTTTGAAGCCCGACTTTCATCGGAGTGCTCGTTTGTTCGAGATGCCCATGCACCGCAAGTGGCATGTCATGAGGCTCTTGGAAGAGCCGTTAAAGGCGTGTGATGGTGGCCGAGGTGAGGCATGGTTCCTCAGAGGACGATTGCGGGCGGCATAGCTGCTTCGAGCAGGGGCGGATCGTGGCCCCCCGCTACCGGCTGATAATGGAGCCGCTATCCGCTCTCTCAGGCACATTGATGAGCCAGCTGGCTTTCCCCATGGCTGGATCTCGCGAACTACTCATGCCGGCCGTCATTCAGCAACGCGCAGATTCGGGTTCGCGATCGCGAGGGCACGAGCCCGATGCGTAGCGCATCGAATGGCGAAACAACATTTCCCATCCACCGCTTCGCGGCAATCAAGCGCGAGCTCGAAGCTTCGGATCGCTCATCCTCCCTGGAAGGCATCGACCGAGACGCCAGGTCGTGTGATGTCGCATCCGCGCTGATGAAATCCTTCGACAAACGTGCGCCGAGCAAATCGCTGCAGGGTCTCCTCCAAGCGAGAGCGAGGCGGCCGCCAGGTCGTCACCGGTACTTTCCCACTCCTCGGTCCGACCACCCCGGAACAGCTTCGAATCGCGCTACAATTTCCCTTAACCACACGCTTCCGACGAACTCCCTCCCGTCCGCGCATCGTGGCTCCCTCGGTTCGACGAGCCGACAATCAAAAAAAGTTAAAAAAAAGCGGTTTTTCTATTGGCTTAATCGTCGCGACCCCTTATGATTCACGTCTCCCGATTTTCCGGTGAACTTGCCCGGCGGTCGGAAGGACGGTCTGGACGGATGCAGTTTTCCGTGCGGCCAGTAGTCTGGCGGAACGCGGCGCTTTTACAGGGTGCCGATTCACGAACGTCGGGTGGGCTGGCCTGTAGCGTATGCCAAGCAGTGCGCCGCCGCGAGATGATAGAAATCTTCGCGGGGTGCTTGACACGAAGTAGGCATGCCGCCATAATCGTCAGTTCTCTGCGGAGGGGTGCCCGAGTGGCTAAAGGGGGCAGACTGTAAATCTGTTGGCTTACGCCTACGTTGGTTCGAATCCAACCTCCTCCACCAAAACATGCAGAGCGGTAAGGGATCGTAAAGCGGCCCGCGCGGGTGTAGCTCAATGGTAGAGCAGAAGCCTTCCAAGCTTACGACGAGGGTTCGATTCCCTTCACCCGCTCCACGTTCTGCGCAGTAAGTACTTGTTTCGCCCATGTGGCTCAGTGGTAGAGCACTCCCTTGGTAAGGGAGAGGTCGGCAGTTCGATCCTGCCCATGGGCACCATCAGGTTAGTCAGTGTCTGTTTGCGCACGGCGCAACATGTGAAATTCCTTACGGGAGTTGAAAATGGCCAAGGAAAAATTTGAGCGGACCAAGCCGCACGTCAACGTCGGCACGATCGGTCACGTTGACCACGGCAAGACGACGCTGACGGCGGCGATCGCAACGGTTCTGTCGTCGAAGTTCGGCGGCGAAGCGAAGAAGTACGACGAAATCGACGCGGCGCCGGAAGAAAAGGCACGCGGCATCACGATCAACACTGCGCACATCGAGTACGAAACGGCGAACCGCCACTACGCACACGTCGATTGCCCGGGCCACGCCGACTACGTGAAGAACATGATCACGGGTGCCGCGCAGATGGACGGCGCGATCCTGGTCTGCTCGGCAGCCGACGGCCCGATGCCGCAAACGCGTGAGCACATTCTGCTGGCGCGTCAGGTTGGCGTTCCGTACATCATCGTGTTCCTGAACAAGTGCGACATGGTGGACGACGCTGAACTGCTCGAGCTGGTCGAGATGGAAGTTCGCGAGCTGCTGTCGAAGTACGACTTCCCGGGCGACGACACCCCGATCATCAAGGGTTCGGCGAAGCTGGCGCTGGAAGGCGACAAGGGCGAGCTGGGCGAGACGGCGATCATGAACCTGGCCGACGCGCTGGACTCGTACATCCCGACGCCGGAGCGCGCGGTGGACGGTACGTTCCTGATGCCGGTGGAAGACGTGTTCTCGATCTCGGGTCGCGGCACGGTGGTGACGGGTCGTGTCGAGCGCGGCATCGTGAAGGTTGGCGAGGAAATCGAAATCGTCGGTATCAAGCCGACGGTGAAGACGACCTGCACGGGCGTGGAAATGTTCCGCAAGCTGCTGGATCAAGGCCAGGCTGGCGACAACGTTGGTATCCTGCTGCGCGGCACGAAGCGTGAAGAAGTGGAGCGTGGTCAGGTTCTGGCGAAGCCGGGCTCGATCAAGCCGCACACGCACTTCACGGCTGAGGTGTACGTGCTGAGCAAGGATGAAGGTGGCCGCCACACGCCGTTCTTCAACAACTACCGTCCGCAGTTCTACTTCCGTACGACGGACGTGACGGGTTCGATCGAGCTGCCGAAGGACAAGGAAATGGTCATGCCGGGCGACAACGTGTCGATCACGGTGAAGCTGATCGCTCCGATCGCGATGGAAGAAGGTCTGCGCTTCGCGATCCGCGAAGGCGGCCGCACCGTCGGCGCCGGCGTCGTCGCCAAGATCCTCGACTAAGCCAGTTAGTCCCGGATCGACAGTTTTGGGGCTGGAGTTGTCCAGTCCCATTGGTACAGGGGTATAGCTCAACTGGCAGAGCGTCGGTCTCCAAAACCGAAGGTTGGGGGTTCGATTCCCTCTGCCCCTGCCAAATCGCCACGTTCAGACGTGGCATTTGTTTTAAGGTGTTATGGCGAATCCATCCGTCGAAACTGTAAATACCTCCGGCGATAAGCTGATGCTGGGCCTGGGCGTATTGCTGGTCTTGGCCGGATTTGCGGGCTTCTTCTTGCTTGGCGGCAAGGAGTGGTACATCCGCGGCGCTGCGCTGGCAGTCGGGGTGATCGCCGGTGTGGCCGTCGCCCTGATGTCGCTTCCGGGCAAGAGCTTCATCGCCTTTGCAAAGGATTCTTACCGGGAAGTGCGCAAGGTCGTCTGGCCGACGCGCAAGGAAGCCACGCAAACCACGCTGGTCGTGTTCGGGTTTGTGCTGGTCATGGCACTCTTTCTTTGGCTTAGCGACAAGTCGATCGAATGGGTGATTTTCTCGGCGATTCTGGGTTGGAAATGATATGAGCGATACTCCGGCATCTCCGAGCGGAAAACGTTGGTACGTCGTGCACGCCTACTCCGGGATGGAGAAGAGCGTGCAGCGCGCGCTTCAAGAGCGCATCGAGCGTGCCGGCATGCAAGACAAGTTTGGCCAGATCCTGGTGCCGACCGAAGAGGTCGTCGAAGTCCGGGGTGGTCACAAGGCCGTGACTGAACGCCGTTTCTTCCCCGGCTACGTGCTGGTCGAGATGGAAATGACGGACGAAACGTGGCACCTCGTGAAGAACACCGCGAAGGTTACCGGTTTCGTCGGCGGCGCACGCAATCGCCCGAGCCCGATTTCCCCGCGGGAAGTCGAAAAGATCATGTCGCAGATGCAGGAAGGCGTGGAGAAGCCGCGCCCGAAGACCCTGTTCGATGTAGGCGAGATGGTTCGGGTGAAGGAAGGTCCTTTTACCGATTTCAACGGCACTGTCGAAGAAGTCAATTACGAGAAATCGAGGGTGCGTGTGTCCGTCACCATTTTCGGGCGCGCTACACCGGTCGAACTCGAGTTCGGCCAGGTCGAGAAGGTCTGAGTTTTGATGGGCAGCCCTCGCGCTGCCCATCATTGCGCTTACGGTCCGCATCATCGACCGTTGAGGAGCGTCAGTAGCCGGAGCCGGCGAACGCGCGTTATCACTCATCGAACGCCTGCCTGGCGTTCCAACGAGGTTTTCAAATGGCAAAGAAGATTATCGGCTTTATCAAGCTGCAGATCCCTGCAGGTAAAGCCAATCCGTCGCCGCCGGTCGGTCCGGCACTGGGCCAGCGCGGCCTGAACATCATGGAGTTCTGCAAGGCGTTCAACGCGCAGACCCAGGGCATGGAGCCGGGCCTGCCGGTGCCGGTGGTCATCACGGCATTCGCGGACAAGAGCTTCACGTTCGTGATGAAGACGCCGCCGGCGACCGTCCTGATCAAGAAGGCGGCCAAGGTGGACAAGGGTTCGGCCAAGCCGCATACCGACAAGGTCGGCTCGATCACCCGCGCGCAAGCTGAAGAAATCGCGAAGACCAAGATGCCTGACCTCACGGCGGCGGATCTGGACGCGGCAGTTCGTACCATCGCGGGCAGCGCTCGCTCGATGGGCATCACCGTGGAGGGCGTGTAAATGGCCAAGATCTCGAAGCGTCGTCAGGCATTTGCCGCTAAGGTCGATCGTCAGAAGCTGTACGCGATCGAAGACGCACTGGCACTCGTGAAGGAATGCGCGAGCGCGAAGTTCAACGAATCGATCGACGTGTCGGTTCAGCTCGGCATCGACGCGAAGAAGTCGGACCAAGTGGTCCGTGGTTCGGTCGTGCTGCCGGCAGGTACCGGCAAGTCGGTCCGCGTCGCCGTGTTCGCACAGGGCGAGAAGGCCGAGCAGGCACGTGCCGCCGGTGCGGAAATCGTCGGTATGGAAGACCTGGCCGAGCAGATCAAGGCCGGTCAGATGGATTTCGACATCGTGATCGCCTCGCCGGATACGATGCGCGTCGTCGGTACGCTGGGTCAGATCCTCGGCCCGCGCGGCCTGATGCCGAATCCGAAGGTCGGCACGGTCACGCCGGACGTCGCGACCGCGGTCAAGAACGCGAAGGCAGGTCAGGTGCAGTACCGCGTCGACAAGGCCGGTATCATCCACGCGACCATCGGCCGTGCATCGTTCGAATCGGCTGCACTGCGTTCGAACCTGGCCGCGCTGATCGAAGCGCTGCAGAAGTCGAAGCCGGCGACGAGCAAGGGTGTTTACCTGCGCAAGATCGCCCTGTCGAGCACGATGGGCGTCGGCGTTCGCGTCGACCAGACCTCGCTCGCGGCGCAGTAAGCGAAGCATTCGGGCCGCTTCACCCTGGTGGTGAGGCAGCCCAACCTGGGCTTTGGGCGGTTGCCCGGCGCGCAAGCGCAAGGCAACCGGTTATCAAAGACCGTTGGTGGGAGGCATCAGGCAGGCTATCCCTTAATACAGGCCAACGCAGATGGCGAACCCGAACAAGTTTTGAAGTGGTGAAGCCGGTGGTGCGGAGCGATCCGGACCGGCGGCGGAAATACTCCTGACGACTCGGACGCCGTTGTTGAACGAGGTACGAAAGGCACCCGCCGATCGTATCGTTTCTGGAGGCTAACCGTGCCGCTTAATAGAGAAGACAAGCAAGCCGTCGTCGCTGAGGTTTCCGCGCAAGTCGCGAAGGCCCAGACCGTTGTGCTGGCTGAGTATCGTGGAATTGCGGTTGGCGATCTGACCAAGCTGCGCGCGCAAGCGCGTGAAAAGCAGGTGTACCTTCGCGTGTTGAAGAATACGCTGGCGCGTCGCGCCGTCGAAGGCACGCCGTTTGCTTCGCTGGCAGAGCAGATGACTGGCCCGCTGATCTATGGCATCTCCGAAGATGCGATTGCCGCCGCCAAGGTGGTGAACGACTTCGCGAAGAGCAATGACAAGCTGATCATCAAGGCTGGTGCGTTCGATGGCAAGGTGATGGACAAGGCAGGCGTGCAAGCGCTGGCCACCATCCCGAGCCGCGAAGAACTGCTCTCGAAGCTGCTGTTCGTCATGCAGTCGCCTGTTTCCGGCTTTGCGCGCGCTCTGGCTGCGCTGGCCGAGAAGAAGCAGGCCGAAGCTGCATAACGTCGGCATTCGCGTCACAGATCGCTGGCTGTACCCGCATTCAATTTAGGAGTATTTCACATGGCAATCGCAAAAGAAGACATCCTGGCAGCAGTCGAAGGCATGACTGTTCTGGAACTGAACGAGCTGGTCAAGGCGTTCGAAGAGAAGTTCGGCGTGTCGGCAGCTGCAGTGGCAGTCGCTGGCCCGGCAGGCGGCGGCGCAGCTGCTGCAGTCGAAGAGAAGACCGAGTTCTCGGTCATCCTGGCTGAAGTCGGCGCCAACAAGGTTTCCGTCATCAAGGCCGTTCGCGAACTGACGGGCCTGGGCCTGAAGGAAGCGAAGGACCTCGTCGACGGCGCACCGAAGCCCGTCAAGGAAGGCGTGGACAAGGCTGCTTCGGAAGAAGCGAAGAAGAAGCTGGAAGAAGCTGGCGCGAAGGTCGAAATCAAGTAAGGTTCGACAGTCTGCGCGAAGGCTGGCGGTTTTATACCGCCGGCCTTTTTGTGCTTTGTGGGGACGCTGTTTTGACACTCAATAAACGTGTCAAGATGGAGGGCCCCAGAAGCCAAAGAAAAACGCCCCGCGGTGTGGTAACGGCGACAGGCGATTCTCTTTGTCTTCTGAAGCGACTGCAGAAGGCAAGTTTGGTCGGGTAGCGGGCAACACAGGCATCCGCTGCCGTCAGCCAGCGGTTGGTAGCGGCCAACCACCAAGCTTCTCGGCTCGAGCCGCCGCACGGCCATCGAGTCTCAGTCGGTGAACACTCGGGTTTGACACGTCCAGGTATCCCGCCTCGATAGCGCCCGTCGTGATTCGGAGATCGTATGCAATATTCCTTCACCGAGAAGAAGCGTATTCGCAAGAGTTTCGCGAAGCGCTCCATCGTTCACCAAGTTCCTTTCCTGCTAGCCACTCAGCTTGAATCATTCAGCACGTTTCTGCAAGCTGAAGTGTCGGCAGCGCAACGTAAGTCCGAAGGCTTGCAAGCCGCCTTCACCTCCGTGTTCCCGATCGTCTCGCACAACGGTTTTGCTCGCCTCGAATTCGTGAGCTATGCGTTGTCGTCGCCGGCATTCAACATCAAGGAATGCCAGCAGCGAGGCCTCACCTATTGCTCCGCCCTGCGCGCCAAGGTGCGCCTGGTGCTGCTCGACAAGGAATCGCCGAGCAAGCCGGTCGTCAAGGAAGTGAAGGAGCAGGAAGTGTACATGGGCGAAATTCCGCTCATGACGCCGACCGGCTCGTTCGTCATCAATGGTACCGAGCGCGTGATCGTGTCGCAGCTCCACCGTTCGCCGGGCGTGTTCTTCGAGCACGACAAGGGCAAGACGCACAGCTCCGGCAAGCTGCTGTTCTCGGCACGGATCATCCCCTACCGCGGTTCGTGGCTCGACTTCGAATTCGATCCGAAGGACGTGCTGTACTTCCGCGTCGACCGTCGCCGCAAGATGCCGGTCACGATCCTGCTGAAGGCCATCGGCCTGACGCCGGAACAGATCCTCGCGAACTTCTTCGTGTTCGACAACTTCACGCTGATGGACGAAGGCGCACAGATGGAATTCGTGCCCGAGCGTCTGCGTGGCGAAGTCGCGCGCTTCGACATCACCGATCGTGATGGCAAGGTCATTGTCCAGAAGGACAAGCGCATCAACGCGAAGCACATCCGCGATCTCGAGGCCGCGAAGACGAAGTTCATCTCGGTGCCGGAAGACTATCTGCTCGGCCGCGTGCTGGCGAAGAACGTCGTGGACGGCGACACCGGCGAAGTGATCGCGAACGCGAACGACGAGGTCACGGAAAGCGTACTCGACAAGCTGCGCGAGGCGAAGATCAAGGACATCCAGACGATCTACACGAACGATCTGGACCAGGGGCCGTACATCTCCTCGACGCTGCGCGTCGACGAAACGGCCGACAAGACGGCCGCGCGCATCGCGATCTACCGCATGATGCGTCCGGGCGAGCCGCCGACGGAAGAAGCCGTCGAGGCGCTGTTCAACCGCCTGTTCTACAGCGAAGACGCCTACGACCTGTCGAAGGTCGGCCGCATGAAGTTCAACCGCCGCGTGAGCCGTGACGAGATCGTCGGCCCGATGACGCTGCAGGACGACGACATCCTCGCCACCATCAAGATCCTCGTCGAGCTGCGCAACGGCAAGGGCGAAGTGGACGACATCGATCACCTCGGCAACCGTCGCGTGCGTTGCGTCGGCGAACTGGCGGAGAACCAGTTCCGTGCCGGCCTGGTGCGTGTCGAGCGCGCGGTGAAGGAACGCCTCGGCCAGGCCGAGAGCGAAAACCTGATGCCGCACGACCTGATCAACTCGAAGCCGATTTCGTCGGCGATCCGCGAGTTCTTCGGTTCGTCGCAGCTCTCGCAGTTCATGGACCAGACCAACCCGCTGTCGGAAATCACGCACAAGCGCCGCGTTTCCGCACTCGGGCCGGGCGGTCTGACGCGCGAGCGCGCGGGCTTCGAAGTCCGCGACGTGCATCCGACCCACTATGGCCGCGTGTGCCCGATCGAGACGCCGGAAGGTCCGAACATCGGCCTGATCAACTCGCTGGCGCTGTACGCGCACCTGAACGAGTACGGTTTCCTCGAGACGCCGTACCGCAAGGTCACAGACAGCAAGGTGACCGACCAGATCGACTACCTGTCGGCGATCGAGGAAGGCCGCTACGTGATCGCGCAGGCGAACGCGTCGGTGGACGAAGCCTCGGGCGAGCTGACCGACGAACTGGTGTCGGCGCGTGAAGCCGGCGAAACCATGATGGTCACGCCGGACCGCATCCAGTACATGGACGTGGCGCCGTCGCAGATCGTCTCGGTGGCCGCCTCGCTGATCCCGTTCCTCGAGCACGATGACGCGAACCGCGCGTTGATGGGCTCGAACATGCAGCGTCAGGCCGTGCCTTGCCTGCGTCCGGAAAAGCCGGTCGTCGGTACCGGCATCGAGCGCACCTGCGCGGTCGACTCCGGCACCACGGTGCAGGCTGAGCGTGGCGGCGTGGTCGACTACGTCGACGCCGGCCGTATCGTGATTCGCGTGAACGATGACGAAGCCGTGGCCGGTGAGGTTGGCGTCGACATCTACAACCTGATCAAGTACACGCGTTCGAACCAGAACACGAACATCAACCAGCGTCCGATCGTGAAGATGGGCGACAAGGTCTCGCGCGGCGACGTGCTGGCCGACGGCGCCTCGACGGACCTGGGCGAGCTCGCGCTCGGCCAGAACATGCTGATCGCGTTCATGCCGTGGAACGGCTACAACTTCGAGGATTCGATCCTGATCTCGGAGAAGGTGGTGGCCGACGATCGCTACACGTCGATCCACATCGAAGAGCTGAACGTGGTCGCTCGCGACACGAAGCTCGGGCCGGAAGAAATCACGCGCGACATCTCGAACCTGGCGGAAGTCCAGCTCGGCCGTCTCGACGAATCGGGCATCGTCTACATCGGCGCCGAAGTCGAAGCGGGCGACGTGCTGGTCGGCAAGGTCACGCCGAAGGGCGAGACCCAGCTGACGCCGGAAGAGAAGCTGTTGCGCGCGATCTTCGGCGAAAAGGCCTCGGACGTGAAGGACACCTCGCTGCGCGTGCCGTCGGGCATGAGCGGCACGGTGATCGACGTGCAGGTGTTCACGCGCGAAGGCATCGTGCGTGACAAGCGCGCGCAACAGATCATCGACGATGAACTGAAGCGCTATCGCCTCGACCTGAACGATCAGCTGCGCATCGTGGAAGGCGACGCGTTCCAGCGTCTGGCGCGCATGCTCGACGGCAAGGTCGCCAACGGCGGTCCGAAGAAGCTCGCCAAGGGCACCAAGATCGACCAGGCCTACCTGTCGGATCTCGACCACTATCACTGGTTCGACATCCGTCTGGCCGACGAGGAAGCGGCGGCCCAGCTCGAAGCGATCAAGAACTCGATCGAAGAGAAGCGCCACCAGTTCGACCTCGCGTTCGAAGAGAAACGCAAGAAGCTCACGCAGGGCGATGAACTGCCGCCGGGCGTGCTGAAGATGGTCAAGGTGTACCTCGCGGTCAAGCGTCGCCTGCAGCCGGGCGACAAGATGGCGGGTCGCCACGGTAACAAGGGCGTGGTGTCGAAGATCGTTCCGGTCGAAGACATGCCGTACATGGCCGACGGCCGTCCGGCCGACGTCGTGCTGAACCCGCTCGGCGTGCCGTCGCGGATGAACGTGGGTCAGGTGCTCGAAGTGCATCTGGGCTGGGCCGCGAAGGGTCTCGGCTGGCGGATCGGCGAAATGCTGGCGCGCCAGACCAAGATCGAGGAACTGCGCGTGTTCCTGACCAAGATCTACAACGAGTCGGGTCGCGCGGAAGACCTGGACAGCTTCAGCGACGACGAGATCCTCGAACTCGCGCGCAACCTGCGCGAGGGTGTGCCGTTCGCGACGCCGGTGTTCGACGGCGCGACCGAGGAAGAAATGTCGAAGATGCTCGATCTGGCGTTCCCGGACGAGATCGCGCAGCAGCTCGGCATGACGCCGTCGAAGAATCAGGTTCGCCTGTACGACGGCCGCACCGGCGAGGCGTTCGAGCGGACCGTGACGGTCGGCTACATGCACTACCTGAAGCTGCACCACTTGGTCGACGACAAGATGCACGCGCGTTCGACCGGCCCGTACTCGCTCGTCACGCAGCAGCCGCTGGGTGGTAAGGCGCAGTTCGGCGGCCAGCGTTTCGGGGAAATGGAAGTGTGGGCGCTCGAAGCGTACGGCGCATCGTACGTGCTGCAGGAAATGCTGACGGTGAAGTCGGACGACGTGAACGGCCGGACCAAGGTGTACGAGAACCTCGTCAAGGGCGACCACGTGATCGACGCGGGCATGCCGGAATCCTTCAACGTGTTGGTGAAGGAAATCCGCTCGCTCGGTATCGACATCGACCTCGACCGCAACTAATCGGACTACGGAGAGAAAGCAATGAAAGCTCTGCTCGATCTATTCAAGCAAGTCCAACAGGAAGAAGTTTTCGACGCGATCAAGATCGGTCTGGCTTCGCCGGACAAGATCCGTTCGTGGTCGTTCGGCGAGGTCAAGAAGCCGGAAACGATCAACTACCGCACCTTCAAGCCGGAGCGGGATGGTCTGTTCTGCGCGAAGATCTTCGGGCCGATCAAGGATTACGAGTGCCTGTGCGGCAAGTACAAGCGCCTCAAGCACCGCGGCGTGATCTGCGAGAAGTGCGGCGTCGAGGTGACGCTCGCCAAGGTGCGTCGCGAGCGCATGGGCCACATCGAGTTGGCCTCGCCCGTCGCGCACATCTGGTTCCTGAAGTCGCTGCCGTCGCGTCTGGGCATGGTGCTCGACATGACGCTGCGCGACATCGAACGCGTGCTGTACTTCGAAGCCTACGTGGTGATCGAACCGGGCATGACGCCGCTGAAGGCGCGGCAGATCATGACCGAGGAGGATTACTACAACAAGGTCGAGGAATACGGTGACGAATTCCGCGCCGAGATGGGCGCGGAAGGCGTGCGCGAGCTGCTGCGCGCGATCAACATCGACGAACAGGTCGAGACGCTGCGCACCGAGCTGAAGAACACCGGCTCGGAAGCGAAGATCAAGAAGTACGCGAAGCGCCTGAAGGTCCTCGAGGCATTCCAGCGCTCCGGCATCAAGCCCGAGTGGATGATCCTCGAAGTGCTGCCGGTGCTGCCGCCGGAACTGCGTCCGCTGGTGCCGCTCGACGGCGGCCGTTTCGCGACCTCGGACCTGAACGACCTGTATCGCCGCGTGATCAACCGGAACAACCGTCTGAAGCGTCTGCTCGAGCTGAAGGCGCCGGAGATCATCGTGCGCAACGAAAAGCGCATGCTGCAGGAAGCGGTCGATTCGCTGCTCGACAACGGTCGTCGCGGCAAGGCGATGACGGGCGCCAACAAGCGTCCGCTGAAGTCGCTCGCCGACATGATCAAGGGCAAGGGCGGCCGGTTCCGTCAGAACCTGCTGGGCAAGCGCGTCGACTACTCGGGCCGTTCGGTCATCGTGGTCGGCCCGACGCTGAAGCTGCACCAGTGCGGCCTGCCGAAGCTGATGGCGCTCGAGCTGTTCAAGCCGTTCATCTTCAACAAGCTGGAAGTGATGGGCGTCGCGACGACCATTAAGGCCGCGAAGAAGGAAGTCGAGAACCAGACGCCTGTGGTGTGGGACATCCTCGAAGAGGTGATCCGCGAGCACCCGGTGATGCTGAACCGTGCGCCGACGCTGCACCGTCTCGGCATCCAGGCGTTCGAGCCGGTCCTGATCGAAGGCAAGGCGATCCAGCTGCATCCGCTCGTCTGCGCGGCGTTCAACGCCGACTTCGACGGTGACCAGATGGCCGTCCACGTGCCGCTGTCGCTCGAAGCGCAGATGGAAGCGCGCACGCTGATGCTGGCGTCGAACAACGTGCTGTTCCCGGCCAACGGCGATCCGTCGATCGTGCCGTCCCAGGATATCGTGCTGGGCTTGTACTACGCCACGCGCGAAGCCGTCAACGGCAAGGGCGAGGGCATGTCGTTCACCGGCGTGTCGGAAGTCCTGCGCGCCTACGAGAACAAGGAAGTCGAGTTGGCCTCGCGCGTCAACGTGCGGATCACCGAAATGGTCCACAACGAGGACAAGTCGGAAGGCGCGCCGCAGTTCGTGCCGAAGATCTCGCTGTACGCGACCACCGTCGGCCGCGCGATCCTGTCGGAAATCCTGCCGGCCGGCCTGCCGTTCTCGGTGCTGAACAAGCCGCTGAAGAAGAAGGAAATCTCGCGCCTGATCAACACCGCGTTCCGCAAGTGCGGCCTGCGCGCGACCGTCGTGTTCGCCGACCAGCTGATGCAGTCGGGCTTCCGGCTCGCGACGCGCGCCGGCATCTCGATCTGCGTCGACGACATGCTGGTGCCGCCGCAGAAGGAAGTGATCGTCGGCGACGCCGCGAAGAAGGTGAAGGAGTACGACCGCCAGTACATGTCGGGTCTCGTCACCGCGCAGGAACGCTACAACAACGTGGTCGACATCTGGTCGGCGACCTCGGAAGCGGTCGGCAAGGCGATGATGGAGCAGCTGTCGACGGAGCCGGTGACGGACCGCGACGGCAATGCGACGCGCCAGGAATCGTTCAACTCGATCTACATGATGGCCGACTCGGGCGCGCGCGGTTCCGCGGTCCAGATCCGTCAGCTGGCCGGGATGCGCGGCCTGATGGCGAAGCCGGACGGCTCAATCATCGAGACGCCGATCACGGCGAACTTCCGCGAAGGCCTGAACGTGTTGCAGTACTTCATCTCGACCCACGGCGCACGTAAGGGTCTGGCTGATACGGCACTGAAGACGGCGAACTCCGGTTATCTGACGCGTCGTCTGGTCGACGTCACGCAGGATCTGGTGGTGGTCGAGGACGATTGCGGCACCTCGAACGGCGTGGCGATGAAGGCGCTGGTCGAAGGTGGTGAAGTGGTCGAAGCGCTGCGCGACCGGATTCTCGGCCGCGTCGCGGTGGCCGACGTCGTCAACCCGGAAACGCAGGAAACGCTGTACGAATCGGGCACGCTGCTCGACGAGACGGCGGTCGAGGAAATCGAACGCCTCGGCATCGACGAAGTGCGCGTGCGCACGGCGCTCACCTGCGAAACGCGCTACGGCCTCTGCGCGGCCTGCTACGGCCGCGACCTGGGCCGCGGCTCGCTCGTGAACGTCGGCGAAGCGGTCGGCGTGATCGCGGCGCAGTCGATCGGCGAGCCGGGCACGCAGCTGACGATGCGGACCTTCCACATCGGCGGCGCGGCATCGCGTGCGGCGGTTGCTTCGTCGGTCGAGGCGAAGAGCAACGGCGTGGTGCGCTTCACGGCGACCATGCGCTACGTGACGAACGCGAAGGGCGAGCAGATCGTCATCTCGCGCTCGGGCGAGGCGATGATCACCGACGACATCGGCCGCGAGCGCGAACGTCACAAGATCCCGTACGGCGCGACGCTGCTGCAGCTCGACGGCGACACCATCAAGGCCGGCACTCAGCTGGCCACGTGGGATCCGCTGACGCGCCCGATCATCACCGAGTACGGTGGTACGGTGAAGTTCGAGAACGTCGAGGAAGGCGTGACGGTCGCCAAGCAGATCGACGACGTGACGGGCCTTTCGACGCTCGTCGTGATCGACGTGAAGCGCCGCGGTTCGCAGGCTTCGAAGAGCGTGCGTCCGCAGGTGAAGCTGCTCGACGCGAGCGGCGAGGAAGTGAAGATCCCGAACACCGAGCACTCGGTGCAGATCGGCTTCCAGGTCGGCGCGCTGATCACCGTGAAGGACGGCCAGCAGGTGCAGGTCGGTGAAGTGCTGGCACGGATTCCGACCGAAGCGCAGAAGACGCGTGACATTACCGGCGGTCTGCCGCGGGTGGCCGAACTGTTCGAAGCGCGTTCGCCGAAGGACGCCGGCATTCTGGCGGAAGTCACCGGCACGACCTCGTTCGGCAAGGACACGAAGGGCAAGCAGCGTCTCGTCATCACGGATCTCGAGGGCAACCAGCACGAGTTCCTGATCGCGAAGGAAAAGCAGGTGCTGGTCCACGACGCCCAGGTCGTCAACAAGGGCGAAATGATCGTGGACGGTCCGGCCGATCCGCACGACATCCTGCGTCTGCAGGGTATCGAGGCGCTGTCGCGCTACATCGTCGACGAAGTGCAGGACGTGTACCGACTGCAAGGCGTGAAGATCAACGACAAGCACATCGAGGTGATCGTTCGCCAGATGCTGCGTCGGGTTCAGATCACCGACAACGGCGACACGCGCTTCATTCCGGGCGAGCAGGTCGAGCGTTCGGACATGCTTGACGAAAACGATCGCATGATCGCGGAAGACAAGCGTCCGGCGACCTACGAGAACATCCTGCTGGGTATCACGAAGGCATCGCTGTCGACGGATTCGTTCATCTCGGCGGCATCGTTCCAGGAAACGACGCGCGTGCTGACGGAAGCGGCGATCATGGGCAAGCGCGACGACCTGCGCGGCCTGAAGGAAAACGTGATCGTCGGCCGTCTGATCCCGGCCGGTACCGGTCTGGCGTTCCACAAGGCGCGCCGGAACAAGGAGGTCTCGGATCGCGAGCGTTTCGACCAGATCGCACAGGAAGAAGCGTTCGAGTTCGGCATTCCGGAAACCCCGGCGGCCGCCGATCCGACCGACGCGGTCGAATCGCAACAGCACCCGAGCGCGGAATAAGCGGGAGCGGCGCCAGCCGCTTCGGCCTCCGTGCTTCAAGAACCGCCCGGTTTCGACCGGGCGGTTTTTTTTCGTCCGTCGCCGGCGCGGTCTCGCTGCTTGCGCCGGCGGCGGGAGCGCGCGATCGCGATGAAATTTCGTCGTGCGATCGCGGCGGCCGTCGATCTCGAAAATGATGAATGTTGTGGGGTTTTCGCGCGAGGCTCCGTTGTTTCGAGATGGGGCGAATGCTAAGGTCAGCGGCTGATTTCATCGATTTTCAGGCCGGCGCGTTCGTGCCGGTCTTCCGCCGGAGCGGTTCCTTCCTCGCGATCGTGCCTGGGCCGGACGGTAACGACGAGAGGGCATCCCATGCGCAACGTGGTCGCGGTCAACCGCTGGATCGGCATCACCGGTCTCGTTCTCTGTCTGTCGCTGGCGGTGCTCGCGCTGCCGGGCTGGTGGTATCTGCGCCATCACTGGGTCCCAGGCGACGCGATCGTCTACACGCGCGTGCTGCGCCCCGGCCTGATGATCTACGTGGTCCGCCGCGAGGGCGGCGCCTCGGCGCCGCCGCGCTACGACTACTACCTGTCCGGGCGCTTCATCGACCGCTCCACGCTGGGCGGCCTGATGGACCGCCGCGCGCCGTTCCTGAGCGCGGACAACGATCTGGCCGACGTCGTCGTCGACGGCGATGACACGCTCTGCGTGTCGGTGGTCGGCCATGTGTCGGGCTTCCAGAATCACGTCGTGATCGACGTCGACGGCGTCCGGCACGCCATCGCGATCGGCCTGGCCGCGCGGCCCGCGGACGGCCCGGAGGGTCCCGGCGATTCACCGGCGGTGCGCCTCGCGAGCGCGATACACGCGGCCTCGCGCGCCGCGCCGACCGGGCCGGATGGCCAACCTGCGAACGATCGTGAGGGCGGGGCGCCGTCTGTCTGTAGAATGCTGCCTTGATTTTCCATCCGGTCTCCTTGCCTCATGTCGCGCGCGCTCGAAATCCTGAACGAAGTTTTCGGTTATCCGGCCTTTCGCGGCCAGCAGGGCGAGATCGTCGAACACGTCGCGGCGGGTGGCGACTGTCTCGTGCTGATGCCCACCGGCGGCGGCAAGTCGCTCTGTTACCAGATCCCGGCGCTGGTGCGGCACGAGGCGGGGCAGGGCGCCGGCATCGTCGTGTCGCCGCTGATCGCGCTGATGCAGGACCAGGTCGCCGCGCTGACCGAGGTCGGCGTGCGCGCCGCGTACCTGAACTCGACGCTGTCCGGCGCCGAGGCGGCCGCCACCGAGCGCGCGCTGCGTGAAGGCGAGCTCGACCTGCTCTACGTGGCGCCCGAACGGCTCATGACGCCGCGTTTCCTCGACCTGCTCGAGCGCACGCGCATCGGGCTGTTCGCGATCGACGAGGCGCACTGCGTGTCGCAATGGGGGCATGATTTCCGCCCCGAATACATCCAGCTGTCGGTTCTGCACGAGCGCTTTCCGTATGTGCCGCGCGTCGCGCTGACGGCCACCGCCGACGCGATCACGCGCGACGAGATCATCCATCGCCTGGCGCTCGACGATGCGCGCGTGTTCGTGTCGAGCTTCGACCGGCCGAACATCCGCTACCGGATCGTCGAGAAGGACAACGCGCGCTCGCAGCTGCTCGATTTCATCCGCGCCGAGCACACCAACGCCGACGGCACGACCGACGCTGGCGTCGTCTACTGCCTGTCGCGCCGCAAGGTCGAGGAAACGGCCGAGTGGCTCAAGACCCAGGGGGTGCGCGCGCTGCCCTATCACGCCGGGATGGAGTTCGAGATCCGCCAGCGCCATCAGGAAATGTTCCAGCGCGAGGAAGGGATCGTGATGTGCGCGACGATCGCGTTCGGGATGGGGATCGACAAGCCCGACGTGCGCTTCGTGGCCCACCTCGACCTGCCCAAGAGCGTCGAGGGCTACTACCAGGAAACCGGCCGCGCGGGCCGCGACGGCCTGCCGGCCAACGCATGGATGGCCTACGGCCTCGGCGACGTGGTGCAGCAGCGCAAGATGATCGACGAGTCCGATGCCGACGACGCGCACAAGCGCGTGCAGACCGGCAAGCTCGACGCGCTGCTCGGCCTGTGCGAAACCGCCTCCTGCCGCCGCGTGCGCCTGCTCGGTTATTTCGGCGAGACCAGCCAGCCGTGCGGCAACTGCGACACCTGCCTCGAGCCGCCCGACACCTGGGACGCCACGCGCGAGGCGCAGATGGCGCTGTCGTGCGTATTCCGCGCGCAGCGCGCGAGCGGCTTCAACTTCGGCGCGAGCCACCTGATCGAGATCCTGCGCGGCGCGAAGACCGAGAAGGTCCAGCAACGCGGTCACGACACGCTGAGCACGTTCGGCATCGGCGCCGAGCTGTCCGAGCCCGAATGGCGCGCGATCTTCCGGCAGCTCGTGGCGTTCGGCTACCTGGCCGTCGATCACGGCGGCTTCGGCGCGCTGGTGCTGACCGCGGCGAGCAAGCCGGTGCTGAAGGGCGAGGAAACGGTCACGCTGCGCCGCTACGTGAAGCCGAAGAGTTCGCGGCAATCGTCCACGCGCAGCGGCGCGCGCGCCGATCCGACGGCCGGCATGTCGGCCCGCGAGCGTGCCTGCTGGGAGAGGCTGCGCGCCTGGCGCGCCGAGACGGCCAAGAGCGACGGCGTGCCCGCCTACGTGATCTTCCACGACGCCACGCTGGCCGAGATCGCGCGCAACGCGCCCGGATCGATCGACGACCTGCGCCACATCCCCGGCATTGGCGCGCGCAAGCTCGACCGCTTCGGCGACGAGATCCTCGAGGTCGTCGAAGCGCCCTGAGCCACGCCGGCGGCGCGTGCCGGGGCGGCGGCACCGCGCTCGCCGCCGCAGCCGTCACCGATTCGTCACTTATTCTTGCGCGAGTCGATCACGCAAGCTGTTGACTCGCTTGAGATTTTTGGATTATGATGCCGGGTTCCGATTCTCGGTAGGTAAACTCGCGAGCCGATGTCAAGCACCGGCTGCGGGCGAGTCTCACGGTTTCGGATCGTCACAGGCATGCCGGCGTCGCTTTGCCCGACGTCTGTGTGCCGGTTTTTGTCATCTTCAGGAATACACAATGCCAACCATCAACCAACTGGTTCGCAAAGGCCGTGAGTCGGAAACGACCAAGAGCAAGAGCCCGGCCCTGCAGAACTGCCCCCAGCGTCGCGGCGTGTGCACTCGCGTGTACACGACGACGCCGAAGAAGCCGAACTCGGCACTCCGTAAGGTCGCCAAGGTTCGTCTGACGAACGGCTTCGAAGTGATTTCGTACATCGGCGGTGAAGGCCACAACCTGCAGGAACACTCGGTTGTGCTTATCCGCGGCGGCCGTGTGAAGGATTTGCCGGGTGTGCGTTACCACATGGTTCGCGGCTCGCTCGATACGCAGGGCGTCAAGGACCGTAAGCAGGCGCGCTCGAAGTACGGCGCGAAGCGTGCGAAGGCTGCGAAGTAAGCAGTCCCGAAAAAGTGATCGCCTGATGGCGATTAATGCGGTGGTGCCGGATAGCCGGTGCTGTCGAGTAAGTGGTCACCCGGCCAAGCTGGTTAGTCGAAACGAGATGAAATCGGGTTTGTTGGTGGCCGCGGAGCTGAAGCCCAGCTCCAACTGAAAAGGTAAAGGAAGAAACATGCCGCGTCGTCGCGAAGTCCCCAAGCGGGAAGTGTTGCCGGATCCGAAGTTCGGTAACGTTGATGTTGCAAAATTCATGAACATGCTGATGCTGTCCGGCAAGAAGTCGGTCGCGGAACGCATCGTTTATGGCGCTTTCGAACAGATCCAGACCAAGGGTGGCAAGGACCCGCTGGAAGTGTTCACGGTCGCGCTGAACAACGTGAAGCCGGTGGTCGAAGTGAAGAGCCGTCGCGTTGGTGGTGCGAACTATCAGGTTCCGGTCGAAGTGCGCCCGTCGCGTCGTATGGCATTGGCGATGCGCTGGCTGCGTGAGGCCGCGAAGAAGCGTAGCGAAAAGTCGATGGCCCTGCGCCTCGCAGGTGAACTTTCCGAAGCGGCCGAAGGCCGCGGCGGCGCGATGAAGAAGCGCGACGAAGTTCACCGGATGGCGGAAGCCAACCGCGCGTTCTCGCATTTCCGCTTCTAAGCGCGAGCGAGACTCAAGCGGTAAAAATCCGGGCGGGTGCGCTTGTTTCGAGCGCCTCGCCCGTTTGTGTTGAGGCGTGACGCGACCTTGCGTCGCGTTAACCCATAGAGGATCAAAGTGGCTCGCAAGACTCCTATCGAGCGCTACCGCAATATCGGTATTAGCGCCCACATCGACGCCGGCAAGACGACGACGACCGAGCGCATTCTGTTTTATACCGGCGTGAACCACAAGATCGGTGAGGTTCACGACGGCGCCGCCACGATGGACTGGATGGAGCAGGAACAGGAGCGTGGCATCACGATCACGTCCGCTGCTACGACCGCGTTCTGGAAGGGCATGGGCGGCAACTACCCCGAGCACCGCATCAACATCATCGACACCCCGGGCCACGTCGACTTCACGATCGAAGTGGAGCGTTCGATGCGCGTGCTCGACGGCGCGTGCATGGTGTACTGCGCGGTGGGTGGCGTTCAGCCGCAGTCGGAAACCGTCTGGCGTCAGGCGAACAAGTACAAGGTGCCGCGTCTCGCGTTCGTCAACAAGATGGACCGTACCGGCGCGAACTTCTTCAAGGTCTACGACCAGCTGCGTCTGCGCCTGAAGGCGAATCCGGTGCCGGTGGTGGTGCCGATCGGCTCGGAAGAAAACTTCAAGGGCGTGGTCGACCTGCTGAAGATGAAGGCGATCATTTGGGACGAAGCGTCCCAGGGCACGAAGTTCGACTACGTCGACATTCCGGCCGAACTCGCGGACACCTGCCAGGAATGGCGTGAAAAGATGGTCGAAGCGGCGGCGGAAGCCAACGAAGACCTGATGAACAAGTACCTGGAAGAAGGCGATCTGCCGGAAGCCGACATCGTCAAGGCGCTGCGCGACCGCACGATCGCGTGCGAAATCCAGCCGATGCTGTGCGGTACCGCGTTCAAGAACAAGGGCGTGCAGCGCATGCTCGACGCCGTGATCGACTTCCTGCCGTCGCCGGTCGACATTCCGCCGGTCACGGGCGAGCTCGACAACGGCGAGAAGGTGGAGCGCCGCGCGTCGGACGAAGAGAAGTTCTCGTCGCTCGCATTCAAGATCATGACCGACCCGTTCGTCGGCCAGCTGATCTTCTTCCGCGTGTATTCGGGCGTCGTCAACTCGGGCGATACGCTGCTGAACTCGACCAAGGGCAAGAAGGAGCGCCTGGGCCGGATTCTGCAGATGCATGCGAACCAGCGCGAAGAAATCAAGGAAGTGCGCGCCGGCGACATCGCCGCCGCGGTCGGCCTGAAGGATGCGACCACGGGCGATACGCTGTGCGACCCGGCTAGCCCGATCATCCTGGAACGCATGGTGTTCCCGGAGCCGGTGATCTCGCAGGCCGTCGAGCCGAAGACGAAGCCCGACCAGGAAAAGATGGGTCTGGCGCTGAACCGTCTCGCGCAGGAAGATCCGTCGTTCCGCGTCCAGACGGACGAGGAATCGGGCCAGACCATCATTTCGGGCATGGGCGAGCTCCACCTCGAAATTCTGGTCGACCGGATGAAGCGTGAATTCGGCGTCGAGGCAACCGTCGGCAAGCCGCAGGTTGCATACCGCGAGACGATCCGTTCGACGGCGAAGGATGTCGACGGCAAGTTCGTCAAGCAGTCGGGTGGTCGCGGTCAATACGGTCACGCAACCATCACGCTCGAGCCGAACGAGCAGGGCAAGGGCTACGAGTTCTTCGATGAGATCAAGGGTGGCGTGATTCCGCGCGAATACATCCCGGCCGTCGACAAGGGCATCCAGGACACGCTGAAGAGCGGTGTGCTGGCGGGCTTCCCGGTCGTCGACGTGAAGGTCCACCTGACGTTCGGTTCGTACCACGACGTGGACTCGAACGAAAACGCGTTCCGCATGGCGGGCTCGATGGCGTTCAAGGAAGCGATGCGCCGCGCCAGCCCGGTCGTGCTCGAACCGATGATGGCAGTGGAAGTCGAAACGCCGGAAGACTACATGGGCAACGTGATGGGCGACCTGTCGGGCCGTCGCGGTATCGTCCAGGGCATGGAAGACATGGTCGGCGGCGGCAAGATCGTCCGCGCCGAAGTGCCGCTGTCGGAAATGTTCGGCTACTCGACGTCGCTGCGCTCGCTGACCCAGGGTCGCGCCACGTACACGATGGAGTTCAAGCACTACGCCGAAGCTCCGCGTAACGTCGCCGAAGCGATCATCAGCGCGAAGTCGAAGTAAGTCGTCTCCCCCAAACGTTCATCATTTTTGAAAGAAGAGAATCATGGCAAAAGAGAAGTTCGAACGGACCAAGCCGCACGTCAACGTCGGCACGATCGGTCACGTTGACCACGGCAAGACGACGCTGACGGCGGCGATCGCAACGGTTCTGTCGTCGAAGTTCGGCGGCGAAGCGAAGAAGTACGACGAAATCGACGCGGCGCCGGAAGAAAAGGCACGCGGCATCACGATCAACACTGCGCACATCGAGTACGAAACGGCGAACCGCCACTACGCACACGTCGATTGCCCGGGCCACGCCGACTACGTGAAGAACATGATCACGGGTGCCGCGCAGATGGACGGCGCGATCCTGGTCTGCTCGGCAGCCGACGGCCCGATGCCGCAAACGCGTGAGCACATTCTGCTGGCGCGTCAGGTTGGCGTTCCGTACATCATCGTGTTCCTGAACAAGTGCGACATGGTGGACGACGCTGAACTGCTCGAGCTGGTCGAGATGGAAGTTCGCGAGCTGCTGTCGAAGTACGACTTCCCGGGCGACGACACCCCGATCATCAAGGGTTCGGCGAAGCTGGCGCTGGAAGGCGACAAGGGCGAGCTGGGCGAGACGGCGATCATGAACCTGGCCGACGCGCTGGACTCGTACATCCCGACGCCGGAGCGCGCGGTGGACGGTACGTTCCTGATGCCGGTGGAAGACGTGTTCTCGATCTCGGGTCGCGGCACGGTGGTGACGGGTCGTGTCGAGCGCGGCATCGTGAAGGTTGGCGAGGAAATCGAAATCGTCGGTATCAAGCCGACGGTGAAGACGACCTGCACGGGCGTGGAAATGTTCCGCAAGCTGCTGGATCAAGGCCAGGCTGGCGACAACGTTGGTATCCTGCTGCGCGGCACGAAGCGTGAAGAAGTGGAGCGTGGTCAGGTTCTGGCGAAGCCGGGCTCGATCAAGCCGCACACGCACTTCACGGCTGAGGTGTACGTGCTGAGCAAGGATGAAGGTGGCCGCCACACGCCGTTCTTCAACAACTACCGTCCGCAGTTCTACTTCCGTACGACGGACGTGACGGGTTCGATCGAGCTGCCGAAGGACAAGGAAATGGTCATGCCGGGCGACAACGTGTCGATCACGGTGAAGCTGATCGCTCCGATCGCGATGGAAGAAGGTCTGCGCTTCGCGATCCGCGAAGGCGGCCGCACCGTCGGCGCCGGCGTCGTCGCCAAGATCCTCGACTAATCTCGAGCATCATCGAGCTGTAGCTGGTGTATCATTAGCGGTTAAGCGCCCGGGATCGGGTGCCCGTGCTCAACGGGCGCCCGATCCCATGTTCTTTTATTGATCCGGCGATGCAACATCGCCTCGCTCTTTTCAAGGAATCGTCATGCAAAAGCAAAAAATCCGCATTCGCCTGAAGGCATTCGACTATCGCCTGATCGACCAGTCGGCCGCCGAGATCGTCGACACGGCGAAGCGGACGGGCGCGATCGTCCGTGGCCCGGTGCCGCTGCCGACGCGCATTCAGCGTTTCGACATCCTGCGCTCGCCGCACGTCAACAAGACCTCGCGCGACCAGCTCGAAATCCGTACGCACCAGCGCCTGATGGACATCGTCGATCCGACCGACAAGACGGTCGACGCGCTGATGAAGCTCGATCTGCCGGCTGGCGTCGACGTCGAAATCAAGCTGCAGTAAGGCTTTCCGCGGGGTCGGTCGATACCGGCCACGCTAAGTCATTGATTGCTTGCGGAAATCGAAGGGCCTCGCTATAATGCAAGGCTTTTCGCGTATTTGCGTAAAAGCCGACGTGCCCGCCGTCTTGGCGGCCGCGGCGTTTTGTAAATTAGCCCCGACCAATCGCAGTTGGGAATGGAGAAAACGATGAGCCTTGGACTCGTAGGTCGCAAGGTTGGCATGACCCGTATTTTCACGGCGGATGGGGACTCGATTCCCGTCACCGTGCTGGACGTGTCGGACAACCGCGTGACGCAGATCAAGACTGTTGAAACCGACGGCTACACGGCTGTTCAGGTTGCATTCGGCTCGCGCCGCGCCTCGCGCGTGACGAAGCCGCTGGCAGGTCATCTCGCCAAAGCCGGTGTCGAAGCCGGTGAAGTCCTCAAGGAATTCCGCATCGATGCGACGAAGGCAGCCGAGCTGTCGAACGGCGCCATCGTCGGTCCCGATCTCTTCGAAGTAGGCCAGAAGGTCGACGTGCAAGGCGTGTCGATCGGTAAGGGCTACGCCGGTACGATCAAGCGTTACAACTTCAGCTCGGGCCGCGCCACGCACGGTAACTCGCGCTCGCACAACGTGCCGGGCTCGATCGGTATGGCGCAGGATCCGGGTCGTGTGTTCCCGGGCAAGCGCATGACGGGTCACATGGGTGACGTCACGGTGACGGTTCAGAACCTCGAAATCGCGCGTATCGACGCAGAGCGCAAGCTGCTGCTCGTCAAGGGCGCCATTCCGGGCGCGAAGGGCGGCAAGGTCTTCGTGACGCCGGCCGTCAAGACCAAGGGGGCGAAATAATGGAACTCAAGCTCCTGAATGCTAATGGTCAGGAAGGTGCTGTCGTCAACGCGTCGGACGTCGTGTTCGGCCGTGACTACAACGAAGCGCTGATCCACCAGATCGTCGTTGCGTACCAGGCGAACGCTCGCCAGGGCAACCGCGCTCAGAAGGATCGCGAGCAGGTCAAGCACACGACCAAGAAGCCGTGGCGCCAGAAGGGTACGGGCCGCGCCCGTGCCGGTATGTCGTCGAGCCCGCTGTGGCGCGGCGGTGGTCGGATCTTCCCGAACTCGCCCGAAGAAAACTTCTCGCACAAGGTCAACAAGAAGATGCATCGCGCAGGTCTCTGCTCGATCTTCTCGCAGTTGGCGCGCGAAGGCCGTCTGTCGGTGGTCGAAGACCTGACGCTCGAAGCACCGAAGACCAAGCTGCTGGCCGAGAAGTTCAAGGCCATGGGCCTCGAGTCCGTGCTCGTCATCACCGATACGGTCGATGAAAACCTGTACCTCGCGTCGCGCAACCTGCCGAATGTGGCGGTTGTCGAGCCGCGTTACGCCGACCCGCTGTCGCTGATCTACTTCAAGAAGATCCTGGTCACGAAGGCTGCGGTCGCCCAGATCGAGGAGTTGCTGTCATGAGCGAGATTCGCAAGAACGATCATCGTTTGATGCAGGTCCTGCTCGCGCCGGTGGTCTCGGAAAAGGCGACGCTGGTTGCCGACAAGAACGAGCAAGTCGTGTTCGAAGTCGCACCGGATGCCACGAAGCAGGAAGTGAAGGCGGCTGTCGAGCTGCTGTTCAAGGTGGAAGTTGATTCCGTCAACGTGCTGGTTCAGAAGGGCAAGCAAAAGCGCTTTGGCCGTTCGATGGGCCGCCGCAAGGACGTGAAGAAGGCATACGTGTGCCTGAAGCCCGGCCAGGAAATCAACTTTGAAGCGGAGGCCAAGTAATCATGGCAATCGTGAAAGTTAAGCCGACTTCGCCGGGTCGCCGCGCGATGGTCAAGGTGGTCAACAAGAACCTGCACAAGGGCAAGCCGTTCGCGGCCCTGCTCGACACGCAGAGCTCGACCGCCGGCCGCAACAACAACGGCCACATCACCACGCGCCACAAGGGCGGTGGTCACAAGCAGCACTACCGTATCGTCGATTTCCGTCGCAACAAGGACGGCATCCCGGCGAAGGTCGAGCGCCTCGAGTACGACCCGAACCGCAGCGCGAACATCGCGCTGGTGCTGTACGCGGACGGCGAGCGTCGCTACATCATCGCGCCGAAGGGCGTGACGGTGGGCCAGCAGCTGATGTCCGGCTCGGAAGCGCCGATCCGCGCAGGCAATACGCTGCCGATCCGCAACATCCCGGTCGGTACCACGATCCACTGCATCGAGATGCTGCCGGGCAAGGGCGCGCAGATCGCGCGCTCGGCCGGCACCTCGGCCATGCTGCTCGCTCGTGAAGGTGTCTACGCGCAGGTCCGTCTGCGTTCGGGCGAAATCCGCCGCGTGCACATCGAGTGCCGCGCGACGATCGGCGAAGTGGGTAACGAAGAGCACAGCCTGCGCCAGATCGGCAAGGCCGGTGCCAACCGCTGGCGTGGTATCCGCCCGACGGTTCGTGGCGTCGCGATGAACCCGATCGATCACCCGCACGGTGGTGGTGAAGGCAAGACCGCGGCAGGTCGCGATCCGGTGAGCCCGTGGGGCACGCCGGCGAAGGGCTTCCGTACGCGTAGCAACAAGCGCACGACGACGATGATCGTCCAGCGCCGTCATAAGCGCTAAGGAGTAGGCAATGGCACGTTCTGTTAAAAAAGGTCCGTTCTGCGACGCCCATTTGCTGAAGAAAGTTGAGGCGGCTGCAGCTACGCGTGACAAGAAGCCGATCAAGACCTGGTCGCGTCGTTCGACGATCCTGCCGGACTTCATCGGCCTGACGATCGCCGTTCACAACGGCCGTCAACACGTTCCGGTGTACATCTCGGAAAACATGGTCGGCCACAAGCTTGGCGAGTTCGCACTGACCCGTACGTTCAAGGGTCACGCGGCCGACAAGAAGGCCAAGAAATAAGGGGCAATCAAGATGGAAGTGAAAGCAATTCATCGCGGTGCCCGCA